>CAYXAX010000008.1:0-30727 GCA_964463055.1 uncultured Gammaproteobacteria bacterium
CGGTTGGCCTGGCTTCCAGCCGGCGTATGCCGATCTCCACGCCGCAAGACTCGCAATAGCCGTAGTCGCCGGACTCAAGCGCCGCCAGGGATTCATCGATCTTTTTGATTAATTTGCGTTCGCGGTCGCGCGCGCGCAGTTCCATGGTGAACTCGGACTCCTGGGTGGCACGGTCATTAGGGTCGGGGAAATTGGCCGCCTCTTTCTGCATGTTGTGTACTGTGCGGTCGACTTCTTCCATGAGCTCCTGACGCCAGGTCTGGAGAATCTTGCGGAAATGCTCGACCTGGCTGTCGCTCATGTATTGTTCGCCGGATTTCTCCTTATAAGGCTCGATGCCCCCGACGATCAAGATACCCGATACGGCCGGCTTGCCGGCTTTGGATGAGGAAGATGACGACTTTTGTTTGGCAGGGCCGCTTTTTGCAGCGGCCTTGGCGGTGGTCTTGCTTTTGGCGGAGGTGGCTTTGGTCGCCGCCGTCTTGGTTTTTTTCGCGGATGCTGTCTTGACTGTGCTGTTCATCTTGGGTGCAGCTGATGCCCTAGTTGTCGTTGTTGATGTCTTTTTGCCCGATGACGCTTTGGCGGGCTTGGGACGTGCCGTTGATTTGGCCGCCGCGGCCTTCCCGGTACGGGATTTCACCACATTGGCTGCCTTCCGCCCAGTCGCTTTCGACGGGGCGGTATTTTTCTTTACCGATTTTTTCTTCGGCGATGCCATGATGTCGGCGCCCTCGCGGAAAAAAAAGTGAATCTTGTATTATTAACAAAAACCTGTTTGAAACGCAACCAGACTAGCCCAATGAAGTGTTCGCCTAGACATCGATATGCCGCTGCGATACGTCTATAAATATAAATAAATCAATGAGATAATGTCAATGCTTGGTAATGTGTTCGATTTGGCCCGCTGGCCGGGGCTGTGTAATCATCCCTAGTGTAACGGCGTTATGCCCGTGTCATTTAGACACCGGCGAGGTATTTTGTAGCCACCGACCTTATCGAGCCCGCGGATTAAGATCAATGCCACTATCAACCGCATTGCGTGTTGCCGCTATACAACCATTCTACGTCATGGAGATACTGGCACGGGCCCGCGATCTTGAAGCGCGGGGCCGTTCAATCATCCACATGGAGATCGGTGAGCCCGACTTCGTGACACCTCAGCCCATTATAGACGCCGGTAAACGGGCCATGGACCGGGGCGATACCCACTATACCCCGGCCACAGGGCTGACTGCATTGCGCGAAGCCATCGCCGATTTCTACGACGGTCGCTATGGAGTGAGGCCGGCGCCAGAGCGCATCATCATCACCCCCGGGGCGTCAGGTGCACTGCTGCTCACCGTGGCCCTGCTGGTCAACCCCGGCAGCCGTGTGCTGACGACTGATCCCGGGTATCCATGTAATCGTCACTTCGTGCGGCTCATGGAGGGGGAAGCTGTGAGTCTTCCCGTGACCGCCGAGACGAATTTTCAGCTGACACCCGGGATGATCGAGGACAACTGGACGCCGACGACTGCGGCGGTCCTCCTGGCCTCGCCGGCAAACCCCACTGGTGCCGTGTCCAAGCATGAATATCTGGCGGATATCGCCGCGTGCACGCAGCGGCTCGGCGGTGCCCTGATCGTCGATGAGATCTATCACGGCCTGACCTATTCGGGTACCGCACCCAGTGTACTGAACGTGAGCGATGGGGCATTCGTCATCAACAGCTTTTCCAAATATTTTGGCATGACCGGGTGGCGCCTGGGATGGATGGTCGTACCCGAGGGTTACACGGCAGGCGTGGATAAGCTGGCGCAAAACATTTTTCTCGCCGCGCCGACCATCGCCCAGCATGCCGCCTTGGCGGCATTCACCGCGGAGACGGCCGCCATACTTGAGCAACGACGCATGGAGTTCATGAGGCGCCGTGATTTTCTGCTGCCGGCCCTGCGTGATCTTGGGTTCCATATCCCCGCCACGCCGCAGGGGGCATTTTATCTGTATGCAGGATGCGAACGCTTTTGTGATGACAGCCAGACGTTCGCCGCGGACATTCTGGAGAATGCCGGTGTCGCCATTACACCCGGGCTGGACTTCGGCACCTATCGGGCGCGCGAACACGTACGCTTCGCCTATACGACGTCAATGGAGAATCTGGAAGAAGGGGTAATGCGATTAAAAAGGTATTTGTCCTAAATACCAAGGTCTCAGGTCACAGGTTTCAGGTCACAAGTCGGGGAAAACCCCCTCATAACAGCGATAGCACAAGAAAGCAATTTGACAGTTGCGGATAAGCGACACGCCCTGTTGTCGACCTGTGCAAAAAGTTCGCCGGCCCATTGATTAACCTCCGCACCAACTAACCTGTATCCCGTGCTGTACCGCTCAGCTTTTCCACCCACATCACCGCCGCCCCGGCCACCGCCGCCGGCATGATGATGAGGTTGATGACCGGAATGGCGGTCAGGGTCAGTACGGCGGCCCCGAATCCCAGGGCCAACAGGCGATTTTCTGACAACGCGCGGCGCTGGATAAGGAAACCCAGGCCATGGTTTCCCATGGGGTAATCGACATATTCCACAGCCATCATCCAGGCACTGAACAGCAGCCATATCAGCGGCGCCGCGGCATTCACGCCGGGAATCAGGTACAGCAGCAGCAGGGGAGCGGCGCGTACGGCGAAATATCCCAGCTTACGCAGTTCATTCATCAACGCTGCTGCGAGCCCGCTCAGGAAGGGGGCTGCGTGCTGCGCCGGCGTATTTCCGGTTAAGTACCGCTCCACCCGTTCAGCGAGGATTTCATTAAACGGCGCAGCGACCAGGTTGGCCACCAGAGATACGGCAAAAAAGCTCAACACGATTGCCGCAATAAAGGCAACCGCCCACACCAGCCAATCCAGCCACTGCAGCCAGTGGGGCAAAGTGGGAATAAGACTGTTGACCCATTTATCCAGACCGGTAAACACAAACACCGTTACTGCGATAAACAACACCATATTGATAAGCGCCGGAATGACTGCGTAGGCACGGATGCCCGGCTGATTGAGCAGCCGCATGCCGCGTAACAGATAGGATGCACCGCGTACTATGGACATGGACGGTATTTATTCTCTGAGGTGGTTGAATACGATGATTATTCTCTAATGCATTTGTATATAACCGTCACGACTCAATAAGGCGGCGCCGTATGATGCCTCCGTACTTACCGGGTCTAAGAGCGGCACACCCAGCGCCCGGCGGCGTATTTCGGACCAGGCCGTGTTGCATGCACCGCCGCCTACGCTGCGCACCGTTACCGGATAGGGAGCCCCGAGGCGCGCCAGGCAGCGATATCCCTGATGCTCGATGGCGGCGATTCCTTCCAGCACCCCCTGCAGGAACAGTACATCATCGTCAGGACGCGGCGTAAGCCGGGGCGCCAGGCCCGGGTCATTGACCGGAAAGCGTTCCCCGGGCACCGCCAGGGGGTAGTAGTCCAGACCGGTGGATTTCCCGGGGCGTATGTGACTGCTGAGTGAGGTCAACTCGGCGTCCGTGAAAAACTGACGCAGTACCGCACCGCCAGTATTGGATGCCCCGCCCACCAGCCAGCGGTCGCCCAGGCGATGGCTGTAGACCCCAAATCCGGCGGCGAACACCGGGGCGTGCGAGAGGACTTTTAGCACCAGAGTGGAACCCAATGAGGTCACCGCCTCTCCGGTACGTGTCGCGCCGCTGGCGATGAACGCGGCCACGCTATCCGTTGTCCCGGCGATCACCTGGACCCGGTTATGCAGATTCAGTGCTGTGGCGGCGGCGGCGGTGACGGGCCCCAGCGGCGTTCCGGGCGGGACGACCTCCGGCAGGGTATGGCCGTCAATCTCCAGCGTCGCGAGCCATTCGGGCCAGCGGCGCGTGACCGGATCATAACCCAGCTTCAGGGCGTTGTTTTCATCACTTACACCCGCGCGCCCGCACAGCCGCGCGACCAGCCAGTCGGCCTGATGCATGGCGAGCCAGCCGTGGGGCGGGGTATATTGCCGCCGCAGATACAGCAACTTGGCCAGTGCCGAGGAGGCGCCGTGCGCGCCGCTGTCCGCTGGGGCGACGGCGCTGATTCGGTCCGCCTCCGCACTGCAGCGGGCATCGTTATACATCAACGCCGGCGTCACCGGGCATCCGTCGCCATCGCCAAGCAGCAGTGTGCCGGAAGTACCGTCCACGGCCACCGCCCGCACCTGCCGCAGAGGGATTTGTTCGCCCAGCCGGGCGATTGTGTGAGACAACGTGCTCCACCACACTGACGCCCGCTGTTCCACCCGGCGGCCGCTGCGCAACGGCGCGGGAAGCGGCACGCTTGACTGACCGAGCACCGTGCCGCCTTCATCGATCACCGTGGCGCGGCACGCCGATGTGCCCATATCGATGCCCAGGAACAAGTTACTGCTCATGCGTGCTGCCGGTGCCTTCAACCGCTGCAGGCTTCACAGGGTGGCGCTCCAAGATGTCATGTTGCCAGTCAAATGGTTGTAGCGGATTTTGGAACCGCTGTCTGCAACCGGTCTAGGGCAGCCGCACCGGGGAGGGTGGCGTCCAGCCTTCGCGGCGGTGCTCTGCGGTAACCGTTGTATAGAGCCCCCCTCGAACATTGAAGCGCGCCACAATGCGCATGAAATTAGGCGCACAGGCATGAACAAGGTCATCCAGGATGCGATTCGTGACCGCCTCGTGAAATGCGCCTTCGTTGCGGAACGACCATATATACAGTTTCAACGCCTTGAGTTCGATGCAGTGCCGGTCTGGTACATAGCTGATGTACAATGTGGCAAAATCAGGCTGGCCCGTCTTGGGGCACAGGCATGTGAACTCCGGGATGCGGATACGTATGGTATAGTCCCGGCCCGGCTGGGGGTTGTCGAAGATTTCAAGTGTCTTGCTTGGTGTCGTCGTCATCGCTCGGTTTCGACTCACGTGGGATATAATAGAAATTTACGATACTCGGAAAAGTGTTATAGTTAATATAACAGATGGGGGTGTCGCACGATGTATGTTAAGAGGAAGTAACGAACTGTCCGATGCGGCTTAAAAAGATCAAACTCGCTGGCTTCAAATCCTTCGTCGACCCGACCACCATCACTCTCCCCAGCAATCTCGCCGGTATTGTTGGCCCCAACGGCTGCGGAAAATCCAATATCATCGATGCCGTGCGCTGGGTGATGGGCGAGAGTTCGGCCAAGCACCTGCGCGGCGACGCCATGGCCGATGTCATCTTCAACGGCTCGGCGGCACGCAAACCCGTGGGTCAGGCCGGTATCGAACTGAGTTTCGACAACAGCGAGGGGCGCCTCGGCGGGCAGTACGCCAGTTACAGTGAGATCGCCGTCAAGCGTGAGCTGACCCGCGACGGCCAATCCAATTACTACCTCAACGGCACCCGTTGCCGGCGCCGCGACATCGCGGACATCTTCCTCGGCACCGGCCTGGGGCCGCGCAGTTACGCCATTATCGAGCAGGGTACCATCTCTCGTCTCGTAGAGGCCAAACCCGAGGAAATGCGCCTGTTCATCGAAGAAGCGGCCGGCATTTCAAAGTACAAGGAGCGCCGCCGCGAGACCGAGAATCGTCTCCGGCACACGCGGGATAACTTGAGTAGAATTAATGATATAGTCAATGAACTTCAGAAGCGACTTGACTATCTGCAGCGTCAATCCCAGACGGCGGAGAAATTCAAACAGTTAAAACAGGATGAGCGTCTGTTAAAAGGGCAGCTGCTGACCCTGCGCTGGCAGTCCCTGGATCGACAGGTCAAGATCCATGACCAGTCCATCACCGGCCAGGAGACCTTGGTAGAGCAGCACAATGCCGAGCTGCGCAGAATCGAGACCGCTATCGAACAGCAGCGCGAACAGCAGCGGGAAGGCACCGACCACTTCAACCAGGTCCAGGGGGAGTTCTACAGCATCGGCGCGGACATCGCCCGCATCGAACAATCCATTCAACATCACAGGCAATTGCGCGAGCAGCACAAGCAAGACCTGGTGCAGTTGCAGGCCAACCTGGAAGAAATCCAGGCCCATCTGGAGCAGGACCGCCAGCAGGTGACGACGCTCACCGCACGCCTGGAGGAGCGCCAGCCGGCCCTGGAGCAGGCCCGCCAGGCTGAGATGCATTCCGCCAAGGCCCTCAGCGAAATTGAGCATGCCCTGTCCGAGTGGCAGCAGCAGTGGGACCAGTTCCATACCGATACCAGCGCCCATGCCCGTTCCACCGAGGTGGAGCGTACCCGCATCGAGCACCGTGAACAGCAGTTGCAACAGTTCGAAGAACGGGTAGGGCGTCTGCGCGATCAGAATGCGGCACTTAACTCAGATGAATTAAAGAATAATATCAGTGAATTAAATATTGAACTTGAAGCCATCGATCAAGTACTGGCTGATATGCGCGAACAGCTCCAAGGCCAACTGAGCGCTATCGCCCAGGGACGCGAGCGGGTCGATATGCTCACCCGACAGTTCGAGCACGACCGTGATCAGCTCCATGGCATGCAGAAACAGCTGGCCTCTCTCGAGGCCCGCCAACAGGCCGCCCTCGGCCACGGCCAGAGCGCCGCTACGCCGTGGCTGGAGCGGCTCCACCTGGACAAGGCGGAGCGCCTGGTGCAGCAACTGGAAGTGGATGCCGGGTGGGAGCGCGCCGTGGAGACAGTACTGGGTTTTCACCTCGAGGCCATCTGTGTGGATGACATAGACACTCTGGCCGGCGAGATATCCGCGCTGGAACACGGTGCCGTGAGTCTGATCGATGTGAGCCGCGCATCGCAGGGGGAAGTCAAGCAGACCCCCACGCTGGCCGCCCGGGTCCGCTCCGCATGGCGTCTCGATGCATTTCTGGACAACGTGTACACCGCTGAAGACCTGGGGGAGGCGCTGGCGCGCCGGGACGGCTTGGGTGACCATGAATCGGTAATCACCCGCGAAGGTGTGTGGCTGGGTCGCAATTGGCTGCGCGTCACCCGCGACGATGCCGATGACAAGGCAGGTGTGCTGAACCGCGAACAGGAGATCAAGACCCTGCGCCAGCGCGTGGATGAGGGCGAAACCCGGCTGAAATCCCATCACGCGGAATTGAGCCGGGCTGTTGAGGCACTCAAGGGACTGGAGTCACAGCGGGATCAGCAGCAGGTCGATATCATCGACCGCGCTGATGCCTTGGCGGACCTCCAATCACAGCTCAGCGCAAAACAGGCGCACCTGGAGCAGGTGCAGTCACGCAGTGACCAGCTGCAACGCGAAATCACCGAACTCGAGCAGCACATCCATCAGGCGCAACAGGATCTGACGGCGGCGCGGGCACGCCTGGCACAGGCGGCCAGTACCACCGAGGATCAGAGCCAACAGCGCGACGCACTGCTGGTGCAGCGCGACCGACTGCGCGCCGACCTTGATGAGAAGCGCAGACAGGCCAGGGTCGACAAAGAACTGGGCCATGAAATCGCGCTGGAGGTAGAGACCCTGCGTACCCAGTTGTCCTCCAGCCAGGAAAGCCTCGACAGGATGCAGCACCAATTCAATCAGCTGAACCAGCGCCGCGAGGAGCTCCAGGCCCAGATCGCCCACGGCGATGCGCCGGAGCTGGCGTTGACCGGGCAATTGAACGAGATGTTGTCCAAGCGCGTCAGTGCCGAAGAGCGACTGACCCAGGCGCGCCATGCCCTCGAGAGCGCCGACCAGGAACTGCGCCGTCAGCACACAGACCGCAGCACGGCTGAACAGCGGCTCCAGGAGGTGCGCAGCGCCCTGGAACAACAGCGCCTGGAGCGCCGTGAGGTCGCAGTGCGCTGCCAGACTGTACTGGAGCAGATCAACGAGACCGGCCAGCAGCTGGAAGAATTGATCAGCAACATGCCCGAAGAGGCCGAGGAACACGCCTGGGAAGAACGCGTCGATGCCATCGACAAGAAGATACAGCGCCTCGGCCCCATCAATCTGGCGGCCATTGACGAGTACGCCGAGCAGTCCAAGCGCAAGACCTATCTGGATGAACAGCAGGCGGACCTTAACGAGGCCGTCGCCACCCTGGAATCGGCCATTCGGCGCATCGACCGCGAGACCCGCGAGCGCTTCAAGGCCACATTCGACCAGGTCAACAGCGGCCTGCAGGAGTTATTCCCGCGCCTGTTCGGCGGCGGGCAGGCCTATCTGGAACTCACCGGCGAGGATCTTCTGGAAACCGGCATCGCGGTAATGGCACGCCCGCCGGGCAAGCGCAACAGCACCATACACCTGCTGTCCGGCGGCGAGAAGGCGCTCACCGCCATTGCCCTGGTGTTCTCCATTTTCGAGCTCAATCCCGCCCCGTTCTGCATTCTCGATGAGGTGGACGCCCCCCTTGACGACACCAATGTTGTGCGCTATTCACAGCTGGTGAAAAAGATGTCGGAGCGGGTCCAGTTCATTTAC
Source organism: uncultured Gammaproteobacteria bacterium (assembly GCA_964463055.1). Classification (GTDB taxonomy): domain Bacteria; phylum Pseudomonadota; class Gammaproteobacteria; order CAWJPQ01; family CAWJPQ01; genus CAWJPQ01. The sequence continues at coordinate 8,426 of CAYXAX010000008.1, forward strand.
ATCACGCACAACAAGATCAGCATGGAGATGGCCCATCAGCTCATCGGCGTTACCATGCACGAACCCGGCGTCTCACGTCTGGTGGAAGTGGATGTCGATGAAGCGGTGGAGCTGGCGGTGGCGAACGGCTGAACTCCAGTTTCGGGTTTCGAGTTCCGGGTTTCGGGTCAAAATCCTATCCGTTATGCGGCACCGGTTGAGCGCCTAAGGGCACATCTCTTAAACTCGAAACTCGTAACCCGGAACTCGTAACCGCTCCATGCCGCCCAAGCCCCCGCCAGCATCGGTCACCAAGCGGGTTGCCGCGCTCCGCAAAGACATCAATTATCACAACTATCGCTACTACGTCCTGGATGACCCGCAGGTCCCGGACGCGGAGTACGACCGCCTGCTGCGCGAACTGCAGTCCCTGGAACAGGAATACCCCCAGTTGGTTAGCGTCGACTCGCCCACCCAACGGGTGGGCGCCGAGCCGGTCAAGGCATTCGGTGAGGTACGCCACGAGATCCCCATGCTGTCCCTGGACAACGCCTTCTCGGAAGAGGAAGTGCGGGACTTCAACCGCCGCGTATGCCAGCGCCTGGAGGTGGACGCCGTGGATTACGCGGTGGAGCCGAAACTGGACGGGCTGGCCGTCAGCCTGATATATCGGGACGGCGAGCTGGTGAGCGGCGCCACCCGCGGCGACGGCGTCACCGGCGAGGACGTGACCCAGAACGTGCGCACCATCCGCGCCATTCCACTGCGCCTGCGCGGCGATGACTTTCCGCCAACCCTGGAAGTGCGCGGCGAGGTCTACATGACCAAAAAGGGTTTCGAGCAGCTCAACCGGCGCCAGGAGGAGGCCGGTGACAAGGTCTTCGCCAATCCGCGCAACGCCGCCGCCGGCAGCCTGCGCCAGCTGGACCCGCGCATCACCGCGACGCGCCCGCTGGCCTTCTTCGGCTATGGCATCGGCAAGGCATCAGGCGGCGATATTCCGGACCGGCACAGTGATCTGCTGAAGCGCCTCAAGGAGTGGGGCGTGCCGGTGCCCGACCACAGCCGCAGGGTGCACGGCATTGACGCATGCCTGGACTACCATGCCGATATGTCGGAACAGCGCGATAAGCTCGCCTATGAGATCGACGGCCTGGTCTATAAGGTGGACCGCCATGACCAGCAAAGGGAGCTGGGCTTCGTAGCGCGTGCCCCGCGCTGGGCCCTGGCCCATAAATTCCCGGCCCGCGAGGAAATCACCGTGGTCAAGGATATTCAGGTCCAGGTGGGCCGCACCGGTGCCCTGACGCCGGTGGCGCGGCTGGAACCGGTGCGCGTGGGCGGCGTGACCGTGACCAACGCCACCCTGCACAATGAAGACGAGGTGCTGCGCAAGGACGTGCGCATCGGCGACAGCGTGATCGTGCGCCGCGCCGGTGATGTCATCCCGGAAGTGGTGTCGGTGATCAAAGAACGCCGCCCGGCCCACACCAGGATTTTTCACATGCCCGACAAATGCCCGATATGCGGTTCTGAGGCGGTGCGGGAGGAGGGCATGTCGGTGACCCGCTGTACCGGCTCACTGTTCTGTCCGGCCCAGCGCAAGCAGGCCATCCGCCACTTCGCCTCACGCCGCGCCATGGATATCGAGGGGCTGGGGGAAAAGCTTGTGGACCAGCTAGTCGACAACGAGCTGGTCAATAATCCCGCTGATCTTTATTTCCTCACCCGCGAGCAGTTCGAGGGTCTGGAACGCATGGCCGCCAAGTCGGCCCAGAATCTGGTGGATGCGTTGGAGGCGAGCAAGTCCACCACCCTGGCACGGTTTCTGTTTGGGCTGGGCATCCCCGAGGTGGGCGAGGCCACGGCCCAGACTCTGGCGGATCACTTCGGCACCCTGGAGGACATCATGGCGGCGGATGAACAGACGCTGCAGGAGGTTCCCGATATCGGCCCCACCGTTGCCCACCATATCGTGACCTTTTTCCGCCAGTCCCACAATGACGAGGTGATCGCGCGGCTGCGCGAGCGCGGTGTGCACTGGCCGGCGCCGACGCGGCGGCGCAGCACCGGTCACAAGCCCCTGCAGGGCAAGACATTCGTCCTGACCGGGACGCTGTCGTTCGCCACCCGGGATGAACTCAAGGCGCAGCTGCAGGCCCTGGGCGCCAAGGTCACCGGCAGCGTCTCGAAGAAGACCGATTACGTGGTGGCGGGACAGGAGCCGGGCTCGAAACTGGACAAGGCCAGGGAATTGGACATAACCGTGCTGGATGAACAAGGTGTGAAGGCGCTGCTTGCCGGAAACTAACGGCCCGGCAGGCAGCGCCGGCAATGACGCGGTTTTACTTGCCGTTGGCGGTGATCTTGACGTTGGCTTCGCTACGCAATCTGTCGAGATAGGCTGAAATCATCTTGTTGCGCCAGCTGTTCATGAGCTGACTCTTCAGGTCATCGAACGATGGCGGTGACACCGGCCGCGTGTCTTCCAGTTTGATCACGTGCCAGCCGAACTGGGTGTGTACCGGGGTCTTGCTGTATGTGCCCACCTTGAGCGCAGCTGCGGCATCGGCGAAGGGTTTGACCATGTTGTCCGGTGAGAACCAGCCCAGGTCGCCGCCTTGCTTGCCGGACGGCCCGATGGATTTTTCCTTGGCGAGCTTGGCGAAATCGGCGCCTTTGTCCAGTTGCGCGATGACGTCCTTGGCCTCGTCCTCGGTCTTCACCAGAATGTGGCGCGCCTTGTACTCGGTCTTGCCCATATTTTTTATCTGCGCGTCATATGCCGCCTTGAGCTCGGCGTCCGAGGGGTGCTTGGACTGCAGCAGGTCCTGAATGACCACGTTGGCCAGCAGGGTATGGGTATCGTTTTCCAGCGCGGCCTGCACCTCGGGGTCTTTGTCGATACCGCTGGCGATGGCCTTTTGATACAGCAGCTCACGGGTAACCAGTTCATTGATCAAAGTCTGTTGGTCCACGGAGCCGGAGTGATCACCGCCGCGCTGACGGGAGTACATGGTCAATACCTGCTTGGTGATGGGTTGGCCGTTGACGGTGGCGACGACATCGTTCGCGGACTTGTCCTCAGCGGCCGTTACATTGGCGGCCGCGGTCAGTAAGGTCGCGCCGAAGGCGGCGATCACCAGGGTACGGGATAAACTAGACATGCAATATTCCTCTCGATGCTGGATTAAGGATTTTGACTGACTTCTTCTGGGCTATAGGCCTGTATGCTGAGTGCATGGATCTCCGTCTCAAGGGCCTGGCTCAAGGCGTCGTACACCATACGGTGGCGCTCCAGTAATCCCTTTCCGGTAAAAGATCCGGACACGATCGTCACGCTGAAGTGGCCACCGCCGCCCTGGGCGCCGCGATGGCCGGCATGAAGATGGCTGTCGTCCGATATCTCCACCCGCTGTGGCGCCAGTGCCGTGGTAAGCAGTGCTTTAATCTTTGCCACGCGCCCGCCGTCGCTCATGGCAGGACCTTCTTGAAGGGTTTGACGACCACGTCGGAATATATCCCGCCGGTGACGTAGGGGTCCCGCGCGGCCCACTGCCTGGCCTCCTCAAGGGAGGGGAAATCGGCGATGACCAGGCTGCCGGTGAAGCCGTTCGGGCCGGGGTCTTCGGCGTCGATGGCCGGGTGGGGGCCGGCGGCGAACAACCGCCCCTGCCGCTGCAGATCAGATAGGCGTTCAAGGTGGGCGGCGCGCTGTCCCTTGCGCAGTTCAAGGCTGCCACTCACGTCGGTGGCCATGATCGCATACCACATCCGCATCACTCCTCAGCCTTGTCAACGGGCTTGACGTGGCGCGTGATGTAAAAGGCCTGCAGAAAGATAAACGCCAGTGTCAGTCCCATCATGCCGAACAGTTTGAAGTTTACCCAGGCATCGGTGCTGAAATTGTAGACCACGTAGAGATTGACGCCGCCCATGGCGAAGAAAAACACCACCCAGCCCATGTTGAGGCGCGCCCAGATGGGTTCGGGAAGTGACACGGCGTGATCCATCATGCGCTGCACGATGGGGCGTTTGCCTATGAACTGGCTGCCCAGGAATGCCACGCCGAACAGCCAATTGACCACGGTGGGCTTCCATTTGATGAACATTTCATTCTGCAGTATCAGCGTCAGGCCGCCGAGCAGGGTGACCATCGCCAGGGTTATCAAGTGAAGCTTTTCAAAACGCCTGAACTTAAGCCAGAATAGCGTCACCTGTACGAAAGATGCCGCGATCGTCACCGCCGTCGCCACATAGATGTCATAGGCGTAATAGGCGACGAAGAACAGGAAGACAGGGAAGAAATCAAAAAGAAATTTCATGGGGACGGCTGCGGTTTACTCATCAATCTGTATTTCCCGAATATCTCTACCTGGGCTGGATATGCTGCGGTGGATTATACCTGACGGACACATGGACGTCAGCGTAAAACTTGAGAAAAAGGGTTCAGATATCCCAGGAAGCGTTTTTTTGACTGTGGAACCCGGATATAATCACCGTTGACCGCCTTGCTCATCAGGCGTGGTAATGTAGGCGTAAGGCGAGGCTGGAGGGAAATGAACGCATCCCCGGCATATTCAGCCGCTTATACTCAAAATATCGAGGGTTAACGGAAAAACAACCAGCTTACGGACATGCAATTTTTCAAAATCCACCCGGATAACCCCCAGGCCCGCCTCATCGGTCAGGCTGCCGCAATCGTGCGCAACGGAGGCATTATCGTGTACCCCACGGACTCCTGTTATGCGCTGGGCTGCCAGATCGGTGATAAGGCGGCGATGGAGCGGGTACGAAAAATACGCCATCTTGATCCCGGTCACAACTTTACCCTGGTGTGCCGCGACATGTCCGAGATATCCGGCTATGCCAAGGTCGAGAATACCGCCTTTCGTATGATCAAGGCGCTGACGCCCGGTCCCTACACGTTCGTGCTGCTCGCCACGCGGGACGTGCCGCGCCGGCTTCAGCATCCAAAGCGCAAGACAGTGGGCTTTCGCATACCGGACAATACCGTGGCACAGGCCCTGCTGGAGGCCATGGGCGAGCCGCTGATGAGCGCCACTCTCATCATGCCGGGCGAGGATATGCCCCTGACGGACCCCGAGGAGATGAAGACCTTGTTGGGTGACAGCGTCGATCTCATCGTGGATGGTGGATACTGCGGCTACGAACCCACCACGGTCATCGAGTTTATTGACGACATGCCCACGGTGGTACGCAAGGGTAAGGGCGATACCACCTTCCTGGATATGAAAAGCAACTACGCATAGCCGATATCGGTATGCAGCCGCCCGCGTATACAGTTGATACTGGTTACGGGGGCGCCCAACAGGATAATGCTTGGATCGTGATTCATGACAGATACCGCGCCGATCGCCCTATGACATCATTCACCCTCACCACGGTGGTACGGGGGGCCGTGGATGAGTCCCGGCCGGACCTCACCGCCACATGAATAATCTCAGCGTTGTACAGCAAATCGCCGTTTGGGCGCTGCCGGTATTATTTGCCATCACCGTCCATGAAGTCGCCCATGGCTGGGTGGCCCAGCGGCTTGGGGATCCCACCGCCATGATGCTCGGACGCCTGACGTTGAATCCCATCAAACACATCGATCCCGTCGGCACGGTGATCGTGCCCTTGTTGCTCATGGTGACGGGGGGCTTTATCTTCGGGTGGGCGAAGCCGGTGCCGATTACCTGGGAAAACCTCAAACACCCGAAGCGCGACATGGTGCTGGTCGCCGCGGCGGGGCCGGGTGCAAATTTCGTCATGGCGTGCTTCTGGGCGTTGATCATGAAGCTTGCGCAGTTCCTGCCCGATGTGTCCCCCTCTACCCAGTCTGTGGCGATCGGGCTGTTCTACATGGGCGCCGCGGGCATCCGTATTAACATCTTGCTGATGGTTTTGAATCTACTCCCCATACCACCGTTGGACGGCGGGCGGGTCGTTGCCGGATTCCTGCCGGGTCCAGCGGCGTGGAAATTCAGCCGCATAGAACCTTATGGTTTTCTCATCCTGTTGGTATTATTGATGACCAACACCCTTCAGGTGATACTCGGTCCACCGGTACACTTATTGAATACGATTATATTTCAATTATTCAGATTATGACTGATACGCAACATCGGCGTTATTGGGCGGGAGGCTCACCTTGAGCTCGATCTCGCTGCGGCAGGAACGCGTATTGTCCGGCATGCGCCCCACCGGCCGCCTGCACCTGGGGCACTACCACGGTGTGCTGAAGAACTGGCTGGCGTTGCAGCACCGCTATGAGTGCTTTTTCTTCGTCGCCGACTGGCATGCCTTGACTACCGATTACGAAAACCCCGGCATCATCTCCGAGAGCGTATGGGAAATGGTGATCGACTGGCTGGCCGTGGGCGTCAACCCAAAGGAGGCCAAGCTGTTCATCCAGTCGCGGGTCATGGAGCACGCCGAACTGCACTTGCTGCTGTCCATGCTTACGCCACTGGGATGGCTGGAGCGGGTACCGACGTACAAGGATATGAAGGAGAAGCTGCGGGAAAAAGACCTGGATACCTACGGCTTTCTCGGCTATCCCATACTGCAGAGTGCCGACATCCTCATTTACAAGGCAAGCCTGGTGCCTGTCGGTGAGGACCAGGTCGCCCATGTGGAGTTGACCCGCGAGATCGCACGGCGCTTTAACTTTCTGTACGGCAAGGAGGTGGATTTCGCGGACAAGGCCGAGGCCGCCATCGGGCGGTTGGGAAAGAAAAACGCCAAACTCTATACCGAGCTGCGGCGCCGCTACCAGGAGAAGGGCGATGAAGAGGCCCTTGGCCGCGCGCGCGCGCTGTTGGAGGCACACCAGAATATTACCCTGGGCGATCGTGAACGTCTCTACGGTTACCTGGAGGGCGAGAGCAAGGTGATACTGCCGGAACCCGACGCCTTGTTGACGCCGACGCCAAAGATGCCTGGCCTGGACGGGCAAAAGATGTCAAAATCCTATAACAACACCATTGGCTTGCGGGAAGATCCTGAATCGGTGACACGCAAACTGCGCACGATGCCAACAGACCCCGCCCGCGTCCGTCGCAGCGATCCGGGTAATCCGCAGATCTGCCCGGTCTGGAAATGGCATCAGGTCTACTCCTCCGAGGAGACCCGGCAGTGGGCCGACGAAGGCTGCCGCAGCGCGGGAATCGGCTGCCTGGACTGCAAGGGTCCGATCATAGACGCCGTCCTGGCTGAACAGTCACCCATCCGCGAGCGGGCCATGGAATATGTGGAAAACCCGAATCTGGTGCGCACCATCATCGCCGAGGGCTGCGAGTCCGCCCGGGACGTGGCCCGGGAGACCCTGGAAGAAGTGCGCCAGGCCATGGGTATCAGCTACAGTTAACCGTTGATGAACGCCCATCAGCAAGCACTCACCCTCGGTCAGCAGGCCCCGGAATCGGCCGTCGCCCTGATACGCGGCATTCCCGTCACCGAACTCCCCAACGACCTGTACATTCCCCCGGATGCCCTGGAGGTGTTTTTGGAGGCCTTCGAGGGACCCCTGGATCTGCTGCTGTACCTCATCAAGCGGCAGAACCTGGATATTCTCGACATCCCTATCGCCGAGATCACCCGGCAGTATGTCGAGTACGTGGAGCTCATGAAGGAGATGCGCCTGGAACTGGCCGCCGAGTACCTGGTAATGGCGGCGATGCTCGCGGAGATTAAATCGCGCATGCTGCTGCCGCGACCCGAGGGAGTCGAGGAAGAAGAAAACGACCCGCGCGCCGACCTGGTGCGGCGTCTGCTGGAGTACGAGCGCTACAAACAAGCCGCCCAGAACCTGGATACCATGCCCCAGGTCGGGCGCGATATCTTTCCCACAGTGGTCAAGGCACCGGATCGACCGGTAATCAAGCTTGCGCCTAAGATTGATCTGGACGATCTCATCTCCGCGCTGGGTGATGTGCTGCACCGCGCCAAGATGTTCACTCACCACCATATAAACCGTGAACTGCTGTCGGTGAGAGAGCGCATGTCCAACGTGTTAAGCACCCTGGAGGCGAATAAATTTACGCACTTCCCCGATCTTTTCACGGCGCATGAGGGGCGCATGGGCGTGGTGGTGACGCTGCTGGCCATCCTCGAGCTGGTGAAGGAAAGACTGGTTGAGCTGATTCAGAATGAGCCTTATGGTCAAATCTACGTAAGGATTCCCAGCGAGGAAAGTAGCGAGGAGAGTATTGTCAATGGACCCTAAGATCATCATCGAGGCCGCTTTGCTGACCGGCGGTCAACCCCTGAGCATCGACCGGTTGCTTGCGCTCTTTGACGAATCGGAGCGACCGTCGCGGGATGATATCCGCACCTGTCTGGAGACCCTGCGCGAAGAGTGGGCGGATCGTGGTGTCGAACTCGCCGAGGTCAGCAGCGGTTATCGCTTTCAGGCCAGGCAATCGCTCGCGCCGTGGCTGTCCCGCCTATGGGAAGAGCGTCGCCCGCGTTATTCCCGGGCGTTGATGGAGACACTGGCGCTGATCGCTTACCGCCAACCCATTACCCGGGCAGAAATCGAGGATGTACGCGGTGTGGCGGTCAGCACTCATATTATCAAGACGCTGCTGGACAGAGATTGGGTGCGCATCGTCGGTCATCGCGATGTCCCGGGCCGGCCTGCGCTGCTCGGTACGACGAAGCAATTCCTGGATCAATTCAATCTCAAGAGTCTTGCAGAACTGCCGCCGCTGGCCGAGATCAGCAGCCTTGAGCACATCCAGGTCGACCTGGACCTGGAGGGCGAACTTGTCGATGATGAAGCCTCACCGTACGCGGCGGACGAGGCCATCACTCAGGAAGATGACGTGCTGCAAAGCGAAGAAAACTCCGATGACCAGGATACACATTATCCCTCGGCATCAAACGGCTGATCAGCCGTTTGATGCCGTCCTCTTCATTCCCATCGCCGCACCGTCTTTACCCTTCAATCTCGTCTATTTTCCGGTTTAGATCTTGAGCACCTGAAATTACATGACGGGCGAACGATTGCAAAAAGTCCTGGCACGCAGCGGCCACTACGGGTCCCGCCGGGAGATCGAACGCCAGATAAGCGCCGGTCTGATACTGGTCAACGGCAAACCCGCCCAGCTTGGCGACCGCGTCACACACAATGATGTCATCCTGGTGAAGGGGCAGCCGGTCAAGCCGGCGCCGCGTATGGAGGGTCCGTGCCGGGTGTTGCTGTATCACAAACCCGAGGGTGAAATCTGCAGCCGCGCGGATCCCAAGGGCAGGCCCACCATCTTCCAGCGCCTGCCGCCGCTGAAACAGGGCCGCTGGGTGGCGGTAGGCCGGCTCGATATCAATACCTCGGGGTTGATACTTCTGACCACGGATGGCGATCTGGCGCACCGACTCATGCACCCTTCGTACGAGATCGAGCGCGAATATGCCGTTCGAGTCCACGGTCCCGTAAATAATGATGTGATCGGAAAACTGAAGCAGGGCGTTCAATTGGAAGACGGCATTGCGCGCTTTGAATCCATACGCGAGGGGGGCGGCAACCGCACCAACCACTGGTATCAGGTGGTGATCATGGAGGGCAAACAGCGGGAAGTGCGCCGCTTATGGGAATCTCAGGGAGTGGAAGTCAGCCGCCTCATCCGTGTCCGCTTTGGTGCCATCCAGCTGCCGCGAGGACTGCATCGCGGCCGATGGCTGGAACTGCCGGATACCGATATCGAGACCTTGCGCCGCCAGGTTTACCCCTGAGGTCCTGATCGCCCGTCCATGCGAAATCGCCTGTTGCCCGTGTTCGACCGTCTCCTCAAGCACCATGGCCCCCAGGACTGGTGGCCCGGCGACACGCCTTTCGAGGTCATGGTGGGCGCGGTGCTGACACAAAACACCTCGTGGACCAATGTGGAAAAGGGCATCATCAATCTGAAGCATCACCGGCTTCTGGCGCCCGAATCCATCTGCACATCTTCACATGCGGCCTTGGCCGGACACCTCAAGCCGGTGGGCTACTTCAATGTCAAGGCGCTGCGCCTGCGCAATTTCTGCCGCTGGTATCTGGAGCAGGGCGGATACGGGCGCTTGTCACGCTGGCCCACCGCGGCGCTGCGCCGTGCCTTGCTGTCGGTCAGCGGCATCGGCCGTGAAACCGCCGACGATATCCTTCTTTATGCATTTAACCGTGATGTATTTGTCATCGATGCCTACACCCGCCGCATCTTTTCAAGATTGGGGCTGATCGTCGGTGACGAGGATTACGATGACCTGCGCCGACACTTCGAGGACGGTATCAAGCGCGAACGGGGCGCCCGCTGTCCTGTCGGACAGCGGGGCGAGCGCCGGGCACGGGCATCCATATATAATGAATTTCATGCCCTCATCGTCCACCATGCCAAGGATTTCTGCCGCACCCGGCCGCGCTGCGGGCAGTGCTGTCTCAGTAGTCACTGCCCCAGCGCCGCTGAATAGGACTATCACCGCTGCAATCACGTATAATCCGGAACCTTGATGTTCAATGCGATCAGACCTGAGTTTGCCTTTCACCGGCCGCGGCGGATGATATGAAAAAGCCCTTTGAAATCTTCATCGGCCTGCGCTATATCCGCGCGAAACGCCGCAACCACTTCATCTCTTTTATCACCTTCGCATCCATGCTGGGTGTGGCGGTGGGCGTGATGGCGCTGATCACGGTGCTTTCGGTAATGAACGGTTTCGAGCTGGAACTGCGTGAACGCATACTCGGCATCGTCTCCCACGCCACCGTGACGGCGGCGAATGAGCGCCTGAACAACTGGCAGTCCCTGACCAAGACACTGGAGGGGTATCGCCATATCGTGGGGCTCGCCCCCTATATCAGTGCCGAGGGCATGCTCAGCAACGGTGATCAGGTGAGCGGGACCCTGATCCGCGGGGTCCTCCCCGGGGAGGAACCCGCTGTCTCCGACCTCGGCGACAAGATGGTTGCCGGTCGCCTGGCCGACCTGAAAGCGGGGAGATTCGGCATCATTCTTGGCAGGGAGCTGGCTTCCCGCCTGGGCGTGGTCATGGGCGATAAGATCACCATGATCACACCCGAGACAAACGTGACACCGGTGGGCATCCTGCCGCGCATCAAGCGATTCACCGTGGTGGGCATGTTCGAGGCCGGCATGTATGAATACGACAGCGCACTGTCCCTCATCAACCTGAAGGATGCCCAGAAACTGTTCCAGATGAACGCGGCGGTCTCCGGGATACGCATCAAACTGGATAACATGTTTCTCGCGCCTCAGGTCACCCATCAACTGGTGCGGGATCTGCCGCCGGGGTACATGATCAACGACTGGACCCGGCAGCACGCCAACTTCTTCCGCGCCGTCGAGACGGAAAAAACCACCATGTTCATTATCCTGTCGCTGATCGTCGGCGTGGCCGCGTTCAATATCATTTCCACGCTGATCATGGTGGTTACAGACAAACAGGCGGACATCGCCATCCTGCGCACGCTGGGCGCTTCACCGGCCAGCATCATGACCATCTTCATCATCCAGGGCACTGTGATCGGCGTGATCGGCACCCTGCTGGGAGCGGTGGGCGGCATCGTTCTGGCCACCAACGTGGATGTCATCGTCCCGGCCATCGAACGGATATTCGGTGTCCACTTCCTGTCGCCGCAGGTCTACTACATCAGTGAGGTGCCGTCGCAGCTCCGTGTCCATGATGTCACGGTGATTACGGCGGTGGCCTTTGTCATGTGCATTCTTGCCACGATCTATCCGGCGCGGCGTGCCGCCCAAACCCAGCCCGCCGAGGCCCTGCGTCATGAATAGCGTCACAGACAAGACCGCTCGACCCGGGCCGGAGACGGGCCGCGGCCAGCCGGTACTCGAGTGCCGACACCTGTCCAAGCGCTTTGACGATGCGGGCATTGCCGTGCAGGTCCTCAAGGACATCAATCTCAGTGTCGCTCAGGGCGAGCGCATTGCCATCATCGGTCGCTCCGGCGCGGGCAAAAGCACACTCCTGCATCTTCTGGGCGGGCTTGATACGCCCAGCGGCGGCGAGGTATGGGTGGAAGGCCACGACATGGCCCGCCTCAACGAGGGCGAGCGCGGCAGGCTGCGCAATCGCTCCATGGGCTTTATTTACCAGTTCCATCACCTGTTGCCCGAATTCACCGCCGTGGAGAACGTGGCCATGCCGCTGCTGGTACGCCGCGAACAGCCGGAACCCGCGCTGGCGAAGGCACGGACGCTGTTGGAAAAGGTCGGGCTGGGCGATCGGTTGCTGCACAAACCCGGGGAGCTGTCCGGTGGCGAGCGCCAGCGTGCAGCGGTGGCCCGCGCCCTGGTCACATCACCGCGTTGTATCCTGGCCGATGAACCCACCGGAAATCTCGATCTGGATACAGCGGATCAGGTTCATCAACTTCTTGTGGACCTCAACAGGGAGTTCGATACCAGCTTCATTGTCGTCACACACAATCTCGCGCTGAGTCGCTTGATGGAGCGGACCTATGTATTAGAGCACGGACTGCTGGGATTGAAGACAATCAACGGATCAAAATTTACCGAATAGCGCGGGCCTTACCGGGACTGCTGTCTGTCTTTATCCTGAGATGCCTTCAACGCAAGCGCGGCACGCCGGCGGCGATGCAGGTAACGAACGACGTGCAGGCGCCACAGTCCGCGGATAAGAAGATTGCCGATGCCGCCGCTGAGCACCCCCATAATGAAACAACCGAGCAGAAAAGGACGCCACACCGTCCCCAGCTCATCCGCCAGCCACTCGAATGACAGGTCAAAGTGAAACGGCTGGGGTGGAATGCTCAACACCCATACCCCGACTTTATAGGCGAAGTAAAACAGCGGCGGCATGGTGAACGGGTTTGTGACCCATACCAGGGCCACCGAGATGGGCAGGTTGACCCGCGCGGGGATGGCCATGGCAGCGGCGATAACCATCTGAAAAGGTACCGGAATGAACGCGGCGAACAGCCCCACGGTCATGGCCCCGGCCACGGAACGTCGATTGAGGTGCCATAGATTAGGGTCGTGAATCAGCGTGCCGAACACCCTGAGGTGCTTGTGATCGCGAATCTTTCTATGATCGGGCAGGAACCGTTTAATAAGTTTTTTGGGCATGTAGTATGATAGGTGCCGGCTGATGTAATTTTTCATTATCTACTTTTTTTCTGGGAACAGAAAGATGCGATTAGGGACGATCGCATTTCTGCTGGGCATAGTCTGCGTGCAGCACATGGGGCATCTGCCCGACGCCGGGTGGTGCTGGCTGCTCATTCCGCTGGCGGCAGCGCTTTTCTGGTTGCCGCGCATACGTTTTGCCTGTTTTCTGCTGGCGGGGGTGCTGTGGACCGTGTTTTACGCCCACGCCATCCTCGCCACATCCCTTCCCTCTCGCATCGAGGGCAGGGATGTCATCGCCCATGGCGTCATCGACGCGCTGCCCGAAACCATGGAGCGCCGCACCCGGTTCGTGTTCAGGGTCAGCTCATTGTCACGCAACGGCAGGGACTACGCCTTCCCCGCACGGGTACGGCTGAACTGGTACGGCCACCCACCACCATTGGCCGCCGGTGACGTGTGGCGCCTGAAGGTCAGGCTCAAGCGACCGCGGGGCTATATGAATCCGGGCGGGTTCGATTACGAGGGGTGGTTGTTCCGCCAGCACATCCGCGCCACCGGCTATGTCAGAGATGATGTCGGCAACAGACGCCTGGGACGGCGTCCTTATGCCTATGCCGTCGCCGCGATCAGGCAGGGGATCGCCGGATATCTGACAAGGACGCTGGATGACAGCCCCTATAGCGGCATCATCACCGCTTTGACCGTCGGTGATCGCCACGGCATCAGCCCGGAACAGTGGCGGGTATTCAACGCCACCGGCACGACGCACCTGGTGGCGATCTCCGGGTTGCATATCGGCCTGGTGGCGGGACTGTTGTTTTTCGCAGTGCGGCGGCTGTGGGCGTGGACCGGCCTGACCCGATGGATGTTCCCCGCGCCGCGGGCAGCGGCGTTGGCCGCGGTCGCCGGGGCATTGTGTTACGCCGCGCTGGCGGGATTTTCCGTACCCACGCTGCGTGCCATAATCATGTTGTCAGTGGTTATGCTCGCCGTGTTCCGGCAACGCCACTACCCGCCGTCGCTGGTGCTGTGCATGGCGCTATTCCTGGTGCTGCTGATCGATCCACTGAGCATCATGGGTATAGGCATGTGGCTGTCGTTTCTGGCCGTTGCGGTAATCCTTTACGGCATGGGCGGGCGGCTGGCGGGGCAGGGACTGTGGTGGAAATGGGGACGCATGCAGTGGATCGTGGCCGTGGGTCTGGTGCCGCTGCTGCTCCTGAGCTTCCAGCATGCCAGCATCAGCGCGCCCCTGGCCAATGTGCTGGCCGTGCCGTGGGTCAGTTTTACCGTGGTTCCACCCGCGTTGTCGGGGCTGGCTCTGCACGGTATTTCCCCGACGCTGGGTGCCCTGTGTCTCAAGGCGGCAGCAGCTGCATTGGGACTGTTGTGGCCTGTGCTCCACTGGCTTTCACGCCACGACCCGGGCATCTGGCTGCATCACACCCCCGCTGTGTGGGCCGCGCTCGCAGGTGTCGTGGGGAGCATTCTGCTCCTCGCGCCGCGCGGTCTTCCCGGCCGCTACCTCGGTGTGATTTTTCTCTTGCCGTTGTTTGTATCCCTCCCGACGGCACCTGCCACGGGGCGAGTCTGGTTTACGCTCCTCGATGTCGGTCAGGGCCTGTCGGCCGTGGTGAGAACCCATACACACGTATTAGTCTATGATACGGGACCGCGCCTGAGCAGCCGCTTTGACACCGGCGCCGCGGTCGTCGTGCCCTTTTTGCGCCACAACGGTATCTCGGCACTCGATACGCTGGTTGTCAGCCATGGCGACAACGATCATTCCGGTGGTGTGCGGTCCATCCTGAAGGCCATGACCGTGGGCCGGGTACTCACCAGCGTACCGGCCAGGCTCCCGGGTCCTTATACCCGGCGTTGCAACGATCGCCAGGCATGGACCTGGGACGGTGTCAGGTTTGCCGTCATCAATCCCCCCCTCGGTGCGTCGGTGACGGGGAATGATGCATCGTGCGTGGTGCGGATTGAAGACAGCGCCGGTCATGTCATCCTGCTTACGGGCGACATCGAGCGCGCCGCGGAGGCGGCCATGGTTCACCGCGTTGGATCGGCGCTGGCGGCGGACATCATGACGGCCCCCCACCACGGCAGTGACACCTCTTCAACTGATGTATTTGTGAACGCCGTCAAACCAGATTATGTATTGTTTCCGGTAGGCTACCGCAATCGCTACGGGTTTCCGAAAGCAGATGTGGTGTCGCGATATATGGGCGAGGGTGCAATACTATACAGGACCGACCGCAATGGCGCGATCACCTTCCGCATCGGGCGCGCACAGGCCATCGCACCGCCGCGTTTGTACCGCCGCGACCAGGGTGAATATTGGACCTCTGATTGAGTGTGCCGGCGAATCCACCCCCATCGCAACGCGTCTCCCGCGGGGCAGGTATCGTATGCATTGCGCGCCGGCGTTCCGAATCGACGCGGTAAGGCAATGGGCGGCGCATGTCCGGACAGGGGGAAATGCAGTATCATAGGCCAGTTTCCGGTTAGCGCCTAACTGAGTGAGGTAGATGTGTTTGAGTTGATTGAATCCGGCGGCTGGCTCATGGTGCCGATCATTCTGTGCTCGATAATCGCCACGGCCATTGTCGGTGAACGGTTTTGGGCGCTGCAGAGAAAGCGCATCGCCCCGCAGGGCCTGGTTCACCAGATATGGATGTGGGCCAAGAACAGGCAGTTGGATGCTGCGCGCATCGGCTCGCTGCGTTCCAGCTCACCGCTCGGGCGTGTCCTGGCCGCGGGGCTGGTGAACCTGCACCACGAGCGGGAAATCATGAAGGAGAGCATCGAGGAGGCGGGCAGGCACGTGGTGCTTGAACTGGAGCGCTACCTCAATACCCTCGGCACCATTGCCTCCATCAGCCCATTGCTGGGACTGCTTGGCACCGTATTCGGCATGATCAAGGTGTTCGCCGCAATCTCTGTCCATGGCGTGGGCAACGCGGGCAATCTGGCGGGCGGCATCTCTCAGGCGCTCATTACCACCGCGGCGGGGCTGTCTGTGGCGATTCCTGCCCTGATGTTTTATCGCTATTTCCGCGGCCGCGTCGAGGCCCTTGTGAGCACCATGGAGGAAGAGGCACTTAAACTGGTCGAGGTTTTGCATGGTGAGCGCGAACAGGAAATTATCGATGATGAACTGACATGAAGTGGCAGAGGAGGCAACGCGAGGACCCGGAAATCAATATGGCATCCCTAGTGGATGTCGTGTTCTTGTTATTGCTCTTTTTCATGGTCTCATCCACCTTCGAACATATCACGAAAATCAGTATTGAACTGCCCCAGGCCAAGTCAGGCGAGAAGCTGCAACCAGACCAGGCCATCGAAGTGGTTATCGACGCACAGGGGCGCTTTTTCGTGAATAATCGCCGCCTGGTAAACACACAACCGGAAACGCTCAAGGAGGCCATCCAGCGTGCCATGGGTGAACGCAAGAACCCGCCGTTCATTATCGATGCCGACGGCAAGACGCCGCATCAGGCGGTGGTGACCGCCATGGACGCTGCGCGCCAGCTGGGAATCAGTCACATGGCCATCGCCACCCGCAATGCCGCGCCGGAACCCGCCCGGTAATGTCATCGGGTCACGAGATAGTCGACGCCACGGCCGTCTATCGACGACTCCTGGGGTATGTGCGGGGCTACTGGAAGGCCATCGTCGCGGCCGTTATCGCCATGGCGGTCTACGCGGCGACGGATACGGGGTTTGCCGCACTGATGAAACCCATGATTGACGGCAGCTTCGTGAATAGGGACCCCCATGTAGTTGCGATGATTCCATTTCTGCTGATTCTGCTATTCTTTTTACGCGGCTCCTCGGGGTTTATATCCACATACTGTATGGCATGGGTCGGCCGCAAGGTCATCAGGGACATGCGCAAGCAGATGTTCAATCACCTGATGCGGCTGCCGGTCACTTTTTTCGATAATAATTCGTCCGGCAAGCTGATCTCCAAGTTTACGTTTGACGTGGAGCAGGTTTACCAGGCATCCACCACCAGCGTTACCATACTGATCCGCGATAGCCTCACGGTCATCGGCCTTGTCGGCTGGATGTTCTACATAAACTGGATATTGGCCACCGTGTTTTTCCTCGTGGGACCGCCCATCGCGTATACTGTCAATCACGTCAACAAGCGGTTTCGCCGCGTCAGCAATAAAATACAGTCTTCCATGGGCGATGTGACTCATGCCGTGGAGGAGGCCATCGCCGGGCAGCGGGTAATCAAGACATTCGGCGCAGAGCACTACGAAACCGCCCACTTCGCCAAAGTCAACGAAACCAACCGCCATCAGAACATGAAGATGGCCGTCGCCAGCGCCGCGAGTTCCCCGGTTATCCAGTTCATCTCCGCCCTGGCCCTTTCAGGCGTGATCTTTATCGCCACGCGCCAGTCACTGATGGAGATGATCAGCGTGGGCAGCTTCATGTCTTTCGTCGTTGCCATGATGATGCTGTTGGCGCCGATCAAGCGCCTGTCCAATGTGAACGGTCCCCTGCAACGCGGCATCGTGGCGGCGCACAGTGCCTTTACCCTCATGGACAGTGCCGCTGAATCCGACACAGGCGGCATTGAACTGCCCCGTGCGCAGGGCGCCATTGAATACCGCGGCGTATCCTTCTATTACGCCGCGGACAAGGGCAACGCCCTGAGCGACATCGATCTGCGTATAGAGCCGGGCCAGACCGTCGCCGTGGTGGGGCGCTCAGGCAGCGGCAAATCCACGCTCGTCAGCCTGCTGCCGCGCTTTTATGACCCCAGTGCCGGAAAGATCACCCTGGACGGCCACGATCTGCGTGAACTCAAGCTTGCGAACCTGCGCCGGCAGATCGCCTGGGTTGGACAGGATGTCACGTTGTTTAACGATACCATTGCCCATAATATTGCCTACGGACGCCGCAAGGAGGTCAGCGACGCGGATATTGTCCAGGCGGCGGAGACAGCCCATGCCATGGAATTCATCCGCCAACTGCCTCACGGGCTGGAGTCGGTGATCGGCGAAAAAGGCGTGCTGCTCTCGGGCGGCCAGCGCCAACGTCTCGCCATTGCGCGGGCGCTGCTGAAGAATGCCCCGGTGTTGATACTGGACGAAGCCACCTCGTCCCTGGATACCGAGTCCGAGCGGTATATTCAGGCGGGACTGGAAAGCTTGATGAAGAACCGCACCACCCTGGTGATCGCCCATCGTCTGTCCACTATCGAGCAGGCGGACATTATCATCGTTCTTGATCAAGGGCGGCTCGTGGAAATTGGGACCCATCGGGAATTACTGGCACGCAACGGACATTACGCCAATCTGCACCGCCTGCAGTTTCGCCAGACCAGGACGGCCGGGGTGAATCAACCCGCGCGCCAGGGGCAGGCCGGCTGACGACCGCGGCGCCGATACGGGACACGGGTTAACGGAGCCAGGGATTGGACAGGGCCTACAAGCACCGGCTGGCGAGCTGGTTCAGCACGCATTGGTACAGTAAAAGCCCCGTGGGGGCACTGCTTATCCCCCTGTCATGGTTATTCCGTATGACTGTCATGCTTCGTCGTGCCCTGTATCGGATCGGGGTTCTGCGCGCACGGCGGGTGGGTGTGCCGGTCATTGTAGTAGGTAATATCACCGTTGGCGGCACCGGAAAAACACCCCTTGTTATCGCCCTGGTGAGACAGTTGCGCGATGCCGGTTACAAGCCCGGTGTCGTCGCGCGCGGATACGGCGGTACGGCCGGACGCTGGCCCCAGCAAGTCCGGCCTGACAGTGATCCCGTTGTTGTCGGTGACGAGCCGGTGCTCATCGCCGCGCGGTGCCGGTGCCCGGTGGCGGTGGCGCCGGATCGGGTCGCCGCGGCAGAATCCCTGGTTGAACATACGCACTGCGATATCATCGTCTCCGATGACGGACTGCAGCACTATCGTCTGGCCCGCGATATCGAGATTGCGGTAATTGACGGCGTACGCCGCTTCGGAAATGGGCACTGCCTGCCTGCCGGTCCGCTGCGCGAACCTCTGCGCAGACTGCGCAGTGTGGATTATGTGGTGACGACGGGACTGGCGGCGGCGGGTGAATCCCCCATGACGCTCAATGCCGACCCGATCCGCAATGTACGCGACCACAGACAGGTCGCGGAACGCCATCAGTTCAGAGGAAAGGCGGTACATGCCGTGGCCGGGATCGGTAATCCGGACCGCTTTTTCGCGCAGCTGAGGGGGCTGGGGATGCATCCGGTGGAACACGGTTTTCCCGATCACTACCGATTCCGTCCCCAGGACCTGGATTTCGCCGACGATATGCCGGTGATCATGACGGAAAAAGATGCCGTCAAGTGCCGCCGCTTCGCCGCCGCGAATCACTGGTATCTTCCCGTGGAGGCGCACCTCGATGAAGACCTTAGCCAAGCTCTGCGGGCTCGAGTGGCGGAGCTTATGGAGAAGCATTGACAGCCATGCGCCGTCAGACTGCAGTGATCATCCCGGATTTCCACCCTGCGTGTTAGTATAAAGACCTTATCTTCGTCTATTCCCGGTATGAGATTCATTCATGGATAAAAAACTGCTCGATATTCTGGTATGCCCGATCTGCAAGAGTCCATTGGTCTATAAGCGCGAGGCAAATGAATTAATATGCAGGCCGGACCGGCTTGCCTATCCGATACGCGATGACATCCCCGTCATGCTGGAAGAAGAGGCGCGTCGCCTGGCCGCGGACGAGGAAATTTAGTGACGTTTTCCATCCTCATCCCGGCGCGCTATCACTCCACGCGCCTGGCCGGCAAAGCGCTGCGGGAGATAGCCGGCAAACCGCTGATTCAACATGTCTACGAACGGGCGGCAGCGAGCGGCGCGCAAAGCATTGTCATCGCCACCGACGACACGCGCATCGAGACTGCCGCCCGGGCCTTCGGCGCCGAGGTGTGCATGACCTCGCCGGATCACCCCTCGGGCACCGACCGCATCGCCGAGGCCATTGACATCCTCGGCCTCGGGGATGACCGGATCGTGGTGAATCTGCAGGGGGACGAACCCCTGATTCCGGTTTCCGCGCTGCGCCAGGTCGCGCAGAACCTGACTGAGCATGCCGATGCCGGTGCCGCCACGCTGTGTGAACCGCTGCACAGCGCCGACCTGCTGTTCGATCCCCATGTGGTCAAGGTAGTCACCGACCGCGGCGGTTTTGCCCTGTACTTCACCCGCGCCGCCGTCCCCTGGGACCGGGAGGCCTTTGTTGATAACCCCCCGGCGCTGCCGGATACCCCGCGGCACTACCGACACATCGGACTGTACGCTTACCGTGCGGGGTTTCTGCGCGCGTTTGTCCAGTGGCCGCCCTGTGAGCTCGAGCGTACCGAGGTGCTGGAACAGTTGCGTATCCTGTGGTACGGACACAAAATCCATGTGGCCCAGGCACAGGAGCCGTGTCCCGCGGGCGTTGACAGAGAGAGTGATGTGGCGCGGCTGGAGGCGTTGCTGGGCGCGGCGCAAGGTCCCGGCCGTGGCGATATGGCAGGTGCCTAGAGACGTTTATTGAAGGCGTCGATATTGATGATATCCAGGGCCAGAAAAGCGGGGTTCAATTCTGTTTTGTCATCGGTGAAGATGGGTATTGTCAGTGTGTGGGGGACGCGGCGATGGGCCTCACCGTATTGATCAGGCTGGATGGCCTGGGCCGTGTCGTTTTGCAGCACCAGGCTGGGGCCGTCCTCAAGGATCTCGATGATCTGGCAGTCGACGCCCCCGTGGCGCACGCGCACTCCGATCAAATCCCGCAGATCGTCAACGGTGATCTTGTTATCTCCGGGTTCCATAGTAATGAGAGTATAATGATATCCATATGATCCGCGCAAAGATCATTACCCGGTTTTCGGGTTTCATTCGTTTGGCAAATGATTCAATCGCATAAATGAACGATACAGCAAAGATACGGGTGCTGTTTGTGTGCATGGGCAATATCTGCCGATCACCGACCGCCCACGGCGTGTTCCGCCACATGGTCAAACAGCACGCTCTGGAGCAATGGTTCGAGATTGACTGCGCCGGTACCCATGCCTACCACCTGGACATGCCGCCGGATCTGCGCGCCCAGGAGGCATCGCGCCGCCGCGGTATCGATATCAGTCACCTGCGGGCTCGCCGGGTAACCGTTGAGGATTTCGAGCGCTTCGATTACGTGTTGGCGATGGACGCGGACAACAGGAATATACTGCTGTCCATGTGTCCCCGGGACCATCTGCACAAGCTGTCGTTATTGATGGCGTTTGCACCGGAGCTCAACATACAGGAGGTGCCGGATCCGTATTACGGCGGCGCAAGCGGTTTTGAGCGGGTAATCGATATGATAGAGAGGGCCACGGAGGGGTTGTTGACACACATTCACCGTGAGCGACTCAGCCATCTTCCCGAACCATTTAATGCCGCAGGGCGGCAATCACAATGACAGGTTGAATGAACCGGGCCGCGAAGCAGTTTACGCCTCGCGGCCGGTTTGAAAATGACTGTGCATACCGCTGAATTTACCCCTGCGGCGGCATAACCGCCGCAGGGGAACTGTACTCGACAAGCTACTCGTTGTTACCGCCGCCTTCGGGACGGTGATGTTCTCTGCCTTCACCCTGCTCACCGCCTGGGCTGGATACCGCGGGGGAGGGCGGATCTCGCCGCGGGGCCTCACCCTGCTGATTGCCGGCCGGGGCATGCACCGGTTGGCTGACCCCCCACCCGCTGGCGCCGCCGCCGGTGGCGGTGAAGCGTTCTCCTCCGTGCTCGCGTTGAGAAGAGGAGGCGGCTGAGTCGCTATCTGCCCGTTGGCGTTCTTCGCCGCCATGGGCACGCGTATTACGCGCATTACCGTTATCCTGGCGGTGCTGCGAGTCTCCGGTCTGCTGCGCCCCGTTAGAATGACCCTGCTGACTTTCCTGCCCCTGTCCGCGATTGGCATCACCCGTTGAACCGCCTTGACCGCCGCGCTCACCAGAGCGGCGCCGGCCGCCGCGGCCGGACCGGGATGAACGCCGACCCGGTCGGCCGCCGCCCGGTTTTCTGCCCTCGTTGCGGTTTTCATTCCTGTTCTCGCCGGTGCCCTCACTAGCCGTGGTGGGCCGTGCGCTTTGTCCTGCGCCTTGGCCTTGACCTTGCCCCCCTTGTGCCTGTGCCTGCTGTCCGCCGCCGCTCCCACGCCGCCCTGAGCTGGAACGGCGGCGA
>CAYXAX010000009.1:0-17695 GCA_964463055.1 uncultured Gammaproteobacteria bacterium
CTCGGCCTCCGTTGATTTCGACAAGCGCCTGTACCGCCACGACATCGCCGCCTCCATGGCCCACGCCGACATGCTGGCCCACGTCAAAGTCATCACCGTTGAGGAAAAACAGGCCATTACCAGGGGTCTGGAAGACATCCTCGCCGATATCGAGCGCGGCGACTTCGCCTGGTCGCATCAGTTCGAAGACGTCCACATGAACATCGAGGCACGCCTCATCCAGCGCATTGGAGACGTGGCCAAGAAACTGCACACGGCCCGCTCGAGAAACGACCAGGTGGCCACCGATATGCGCCTGTACCTGCGCGATGAGATCGATCACGTCACGGCGGGCATACTGGAATTGCAGCGCGCGCTGCTGGACCTGGCCGAGCGCGAGGCGGACACCATCATGCCCGGCTTCACTCACCTGCAGGTGGCCCAGCCGGTGTCCTTCGGCCATCACATGATGGCCTGGTTCGAGATGCTGCAGCGTGACCGCGCGCGCCTGCGGGACTGCCGCAAGCGGGTCAATGTCATGCCCCTGGGGGCCGCCGCCCTGGCCGGCACCGGCTTCCCCATCGACCGTGAGCGGGTGGCCGCGGCGCTGGGGTTCGACGCCGTCGCGCAGAACTCCATGGACGCCGTCAGTGACCGGGACTTTGTCATCGAGTTCGTTCACTGCGCGGCGCTGCTGATGATGCACCTGTCGCGCTTTTCCGAGGAGATCATCCTGTGGGCGTCACCCATGTTCGACTTCATCGATCTGCCGGACCGCTTCTGCACCGGCTCGTCCATCATGCCGCAGAAAAAAAATCCCGACGGCGCCGAGTTGGTGCGCGGCAAGACCGGCCGCGTCTACGGACACCTGATGGCGCTGCTGACATTGATGAAGGGCCAACCACTGGCCTATAACCGTGACAATCAGGAGGACAAGGAACCCCTGTTCGACACCGCCGACACAGTCATCGCCGCCCTGCGTGTCTACAGCGGCATGCTCCCGGCCATTACCGTCAAGCGCGACAATATGCAGGAGGCGGTAAAGCGGGGCTTCGCCACCGCCACTGACCTGGCGGATTACCTGGTGCGCAAGGGTGTGCCGTTTCGCGACGCCCATGAAATCGTGGGCCGCACCGTGCGCCACGCCATCCAGGCGCAAAAAGACCTCAACCACCTTACCCTGGATGAGCTGCGCGGGTTTTCACCCGTTATCGACGTGGATGTCTTCACCGTACTCACCCCCGAGGGGTCACTAGCGTCACGCAACCACACCGGCGGCACCGCCCCCGAGCAGGTGCGCGGCGCCGTGCAGCGCGCGCGCCAATCCCTGGGGTAGGGCTAGGAGCAATTTATAGTGCGCTGACGAAGCGGTCGGTGGACTTCTTGATGTACTTCAGGGCCTGCAGTGTGCGGCGCAGTATCTTGGCGCTGTCGTCGCCCTTTATCCACTGAGTCACACCGCAGCGGGCCACTACCGTGATCTCCTTACCGTCGACGGCGGTGACCTTGAAGCCGTTTATCCACTTGCAGAATTTCTCCGCCAGCTGCACTGCCGTGCCCTTGGTGGTCTCGGGCAGTATCATGAGAAACTCACCCGCGTCCAGGCACCCGATGAGATCGGCCCAGCGGGTCTGATCCCGCAGCATCTGGCCGATGGCGAGGATCACCCGGTCGGTGGTGGTAGTGCCATGGCGGGTGTCGAGCTGATCGATGTCGTCGATCTGCATACGGATAACCGACAGAGGATTGCCGTAGCGCCTGCTCCTGGCTACCTGGGGTTCCAGCCCCTGCATCAGGCCGCGGCGGTTGGGCAGCCCGGTGAGGGGGTCGCGCACGGACTGGCGGGACAGGTCTTCGGCCAGCTGATCCCGCTCGGTCTGGACCTGCCGGTGCTCTGTGACATCGATGTAGAAATAAATCTCACCCACGGCCTGATCCTCGATTCTCAGCGGCAAATGCCAGCACTTCAGCCAGCGAGTCCCCGACCCCATGGGGACGGACACCATCTCCTTGGGCTCGAACAGATAGTCCAGCTCCCCACCCGGTACCGTGTCCCGTCCCTGCCCCACCAGGTGCTCCGCCTCAACATTCAGGTATTCCTCCGCGATACCGTTCAGCCACAGGACGCGCCTGCTCTGATCGAGAATCAACACACCAAACGGGGCGGCCTGCAACGCCGCGGTCGCCACGGCCAAATCTAAGCGGTCAGACATGCTGTTCGATACTCCAGTGAGTGCTTTTATGTTTAGGCAAGCGGGGCTGTTGTGCCGCATCCCGATATAATTTGTAGTGTCATGGTGTACATCACCGGTTGCATGCACAAGCAAGGGCTTGTCCCTATTTTTCGGTCAAAAGTGTCAAAAATTTAGCGAAACATCGATTTACCCGTGCCCCGGGACCGCATTTGGCAGCTAACCGATTGTCTGATAATGCCCAATGCGGTTTACCCCCTATGTAGTGCAAAACAGCGCGGGTATTTCCCTCAGGGCCAGCCAGGACATCTCCTGCCCCAGGACGCACATTTAAGACCTGGTTCACATTCCGTGAAATTTTCCCTGTAACGGCCGATAACTCATATACGGGGTGGACATGCTGAACATGACGTCAACTGACAGGCTCGCGGATGTTTCCGCGTTGAAAAAGCGCTTTCTCGCCATCAACCGCGAGCGGCTCGAACGTACCCGCTCCGCCCTGCGCGAGCGTCAGCGGGATTTTCTCGACCTGTTGCCGCTGCTTTTCCACGCCAATCACCCCATGCTGCCCGGCTTCGTCTCCAAACAGACGCCGGTGGGTGTCTCCGACTACTCGCCTTCCAAACGCACCCTGGACGTGGTCAAACGACATGTACGCAGTTTTGATTACAAGCGCCGCGCGCTGCCCAGTTACGATATCCATTCCATCTTCATCATGGGCAGTATCGGCACCGTCGCCTATTCCGACAAAAGCGATATCGACATATGGCTGTGCCACAAACCCGGCATTGCAAGGCCGCTTCTGGAGGAGCTGATACAAAAGGCGAAAGAGGTCGAAAAGCTGGCTGACCAGCTTGACCTGGAAGTGCACGTTTTCGTCATGGACGCCCAATCCTTCAAGGACGGACAACATGATGACCTGTCCACCGAGAGCAGCGGTACCGCGCAACATCACCTGCTTCTGGAGGAATTCTATCGTACCGGCCTGTTGCTGGCCGGGCGCTATCCGGTGTGGTGGCTCGTCCCGCCCAATGAAGAACCGGCCTATGAACGCTATGTCCATAATCTCAAACACAAGCGCTTCATACGTGAAGACGAATGCATCGACTTCGGCGGGATACCCAATATCCCGGTGGAGGAATTCTTCGGCGCCGCCCTGTGGCACCTGTCCAAGGGCATAGACTCACCTTACAAGTCGGTGCTCAAGCTGCTCCTCATCGAGGCCTACGCCAACGAATACCCCAATGTGACCTTGCTGTGCCAGAGCTACAAACGGGCAATCTTCAAGGGCGAGACGAACCTCAATAACCTGGACCCCTACATGATGCTGTACCGCAAGAGCGAGGAGTATCTGCTATCTTCGGGGGGAACAGAACGCACCGAAATGCTGCGCCGCTGTTTTTATTTCAAGGTCAATGAGAAACTCAGCGTGCCCGACAACCCGAAGTACCGCACCTGGCAGCGTGAGCTGGTCATGGAGCTCGCCCAATCCTGGCAATGGGGACATGAACACCTGTCCATGCTCGATGCCAGAAGCAAGTGGAAAATCGATCGCGTCGCCAAGGAACGACAGATACTGGTGGAGCAGTTGACCACCAGCTACCAGTTCCTGTCAGGCTTTGTGCGTGAAAATTCGCAGCTCAGCCTGATCAGCCAGCAGGACCTCAACATCCTCGGCCGCAAACTATATGCCGCATTCGAGCGCAAGGCGGGGAAAATCGAGGTCGTCAACCGCGGCATCTCGGATGACCTGTGGGAATCCCACCTGAGCATTCATCAGTCGTCACAGCGCGCGGGGGACAACTGGTCACTGTACCGCGGGACCGGGCTTCCCAATGAGACCGAGGGCCTGGCGCCCCTGAAACGCTCACGCAGCCTGGTAGAAATACTGTCCTGGTGTTACTTCAACAACATGATAGACAACTCCACCGTTGTCACGCTGCACACCGACAGCGGCGAATTGAGCAGCAAGGAAATCCGCGAAATACAGCGCTGCCTGAATCGTCACTTCCCCTCGACAAACCTTAATTGCCACGATGTCAGCGCGCTGACCAAACCGCCCCGCGTGATAAAGTCCGCGGTATTCGTCAATGTCGGCACCGACCCCTTATCCGTCCACACCCGCCAGGGCAGGCACCTGACCACATTCCGCACCGATGCGCTGAGCTATGGCGGTCTCGGCGAAAACCTTGCAGTGACCTTCGACCAGATCATTTCAACCAGCTGGAACGAGGTACTGACATTCCGCTACACCGGCAGCGATGCGATCATGGAGTGTATCTGCGCCTATCTGCAATGGACGCCGCGCTCGAAGGGCGACGGTCCCACCCCGTTCGCCGCATACAGCTTCTCATCGAGCCGCGGGCCGAGCATCGCCCAGCGCGTGGAAGAACTCGTCAAGGATATCATCGCCTGCTTTTATAACAGCGATCTACCGGAAAGCGCGCGCTATATCGTCATGGTCAAACGTCATTATTACGTTCTGTTCCACGACAATGGCCAGTTCCGCTTTCAGCGCATCGAATCCGCTGATGAATTATTACAATACATGGCCAGTCCGCAGAAGGCCTACAGTCCTGCGGTCATCGACCGGCATGCCTTGACGGATACCCCGCTCCCGGTCATAAGCATGACCAATAAACCGGGGGTGATTCAGCTTTATTACCATCTGGACGGTAACAAGGCCCACATATATATTCTGGATGAGTTTGGATCGCTGTTCACCCAGCAGCAGGTATACAAGGATCCCGCTGTCCTTCTCAACCAATACACCCGCTTTCTCAAGGCGATACGCCTGCGCCAGCGGGTACAGTTGCCCGTCCAGATGCAGGGGGAGACGAACGACGATTTTCTGGGTTGCTACCAGATCAAACGCAGTCACCAGCAACGCTGGCGGCTGGACAGACAGGAAGTCGTGGACCGTGAAGCGGCGGATAAATACCTGGAGGTCCAGGTCATCGGTGAGATCGGCGAAGACAACAGGCCCGTATATACCTTCTACTGCGACGGGCGCGAATTCACCTCCCTGGAATATGGACCCGGTTTATATGAAGAAGTCGCCGCGCACATCATTAACCGCCGTCAGAGCGGCATGTTTTATCCCTTGTACATCACCGACATCGACCTGCCGCCGGTGCTGTTGGGCGGCGACGCCATGACGCCGCTGCAGACCATCCACTTTCTCAATTACAAGAAACTCATCGAGGAGCGCTTGAACGAAGCGCTGATGAGGCAGTCAAAAAGCGCCGTTTCCTAGGAGGCTGTCGGACTTAGGACTGATCTGCTGCGCTGATGGGAGGGCGGCCCATCTCTCCGATCCTTTTCGTCAAATAGCGACGGCTCCACCCATCGCTTCGCGCTTCCCTCAAACGATCGAAACACCGCACTCGCTCTCCCACCTTGCTCGCTACGATCGCCTAAGTCCGACAGGCGCCTAGATACCTGACAGCCACCTTACTGCTCCAAGGCCGTTCCCAGCCATGCCGCGACGTCGCGGATTTCCTCTTCACAGATGGCGTGACCCATGGAGTACTCATGCCACTGTACGGAGTACCCCAGAGACTCCACCTGACGTCGGGAGAGCCGCCCATAGGCCACCGGCACGATGGGATCCTCCATCCCATGGGCCATCATCAACGGCGTAGCAGGGTCCGCGGCGGCGGCATCGCCCTGCAATCTGGAAAACAGCGGCACATAGGAGGATAAGGCGAGGATGCCTCCCAGGCGAAGCGCAAGACACAACCCGCCGTACAGGGCGATGGCACCGCCCTGGGAAAAACCGCCGATGATAATGCGCTGTGACGGGATGCCTGTCGCGATCTGATGGTGAATCGCCGCATGCAGCGACGCCACCGAGGTCAGTATTCCATTTTCGTCCTGCGCCTGGGACAGATCGGGACTGCGAATGTCATACCATGCCCGCATCATGTAACCGCCGTTGACTGTCACCGGGCGAAAAGGCGCATGGGGAAAAACAAAACGCACACGTTGGTGCCGAAACGGACCAAGCTCACCGGCCAGCGCCGCCAGGTCATGGCCGTCAGCCCCCAGCCCATGGAGCAGTATTACCGCCGCGGTGGCCGGTTGGGCGGGATGGATCTCAACCGCCGCATCCCCTGAGGTCATGTTCATAGCCTGGTTATGAAGTTTTTGAGTACAGGCTGGAGCCCTGCTCTGAACACGGTTTATACTGTGCCTGTCCTTTCATACCAAACATGATGAACGAGGTGCATGTGTTTTTCCACCGCTGTCTACATACCGTGGGCGTTATCTGCACGCTGTTGGCCCTTGTCGCGGCAATCGGCGGCTGCGGTCAAAAGGGCGATCTGTACCTGCCCAACGATAAACCGAAAAGCATGCTCCTGCCCTGAATTCCCCCATAATGAGCGCCTTTCATTACCACCAGGGAATCCTGCACGCCGAGGGAGTAGCGATGCCGGCCATTGCCGACGCATTCGGCACGCCGTGTTACGTCTACTCCAAAGCGGTGATCAGCGACAATTGGCACGCCTTTGACAAGGCCTTCGGCCGACGCGAGCACTTGATCTGCTACGCCGTTAAGGCCAACTCGAACCTCGCTGTCCTCAATCTGCTGGCGCGCCTCGGGTCGGGTTTCGACATCGTCTCCGAAGGTGAACTGGAACGCGTCATCCGCGCCGGCGGCGATCCCGGCAAGACGGTGTTTTCCGGTGTCGGCAAGACCGGCCGTGAGATCCGGCGCGCCATGGAGGTGGGCATCCACTGCTTCAACGTGGAGTCCGCCGCGGAGCTCCACCGCATCAATGCCGTGGCGAGTGACATGGGCGCCAGCGCGCCGATCAGCCTTCGGGTCAACCCCAACATCGATCCCAAGACCCACCCCTATATCGCCACCGGCCTGCGCGACAGCAAATTCGGCGTGGCCTTTGATCAGGCCGCCGCACTGTACCGGGAAGCTGCCGCTCTGTCCAACACCGAAATTCGCGGCATCGCCTGTCATATCGGTTCACAACTCACCTCCACCCGCCCCTTTGTGGACGCGCTGGATCGCCTGTTCAACCTCATCCAGGGCCTGGACAAGGACGGCATTTCACTGCGGCACATCGACATCGGCGGCGGCCTGGGCATCACCTATCATGACGAACACCCGCCCACCCCGGAGGAGTACGTAGGGGCTCTGCTCAGCCGCCTGAAAGACAGCCCATACAAAGTACTCATTGAGCCGGGACGCGCGGTGGTGGGCAACGCCGGCGTGTTACTGACCCGCACCGAATACATCAAACCCGGCGGGGAAAAGGGCTTTGCCATCGTCGACGCCGCCATGAACGACCTGCTGCGCCCCGCCCTGTACGACGCCTGGCACGAGATTATCCCGGTGCGCCGCCAGGAGCGGGCAACCGGGGCGCTGACCTATGACGTGGTCGGACCGGTCTGCGAGACCGGCGATTTCCTCGGTCTGCAGCGCTCGCTGCAGATCTCTCCCGGCGACCTGTTGGCCGTCAACTGCGTGGGCGCTTATGGCTTCGTCATGAGTTCCAATTACAACACCCGCCCACGGGCCGCGGAGGTGATGGTGGACGGCGACCACATACATGTGATTCGCGACAGGGAGACGTTAGACGACCTGATGCGGGGCGAACGATTACTGCCTGAATAATCCGTTCCGGGTTGAAGAAGCGGCCTGCGGCCGCGATATAATCATTCCCGAGCCTGGAAAATTTGAAAGCAAAACACCGCCGGAGTGATCGATGCAACGCACGCCCGAGCCTGAATTGATGGACACCGGGGAACAGGCCGCCGCCTACGCCCATGCCGACTTCGAACAGCCCCACAACATGTACATCCAGCTGTTCCGGAAGGCCTTTCCCGGCGAGGCCGTCACCGGGCATGTCCTGGACCTGGGGTGCGGCCCGGCGGACATTACCATACGCTTCGCCAGGGCGTTCCCAGGCTGCACCATCGACGCCGTGGACGGCGCCGAACAGATGCTCAAATACGGGCACGTCGCCGTCGATGAAGCGGGACTGGCCCGGCGCATACACCTGATCCACGCCTACCTGCCGGGCGCCACCCTGCCCCATACAGCCTACGACGCGGTGATCTCCAACAGCCTGTTGCACCACCTGCGCGACCCCCTGGCGCTGTGGCATGCGGTGAGGGATCATGCCAAGGTCGGCGCGCCGGTATTCATCATGGACCTGATGCGCCCCGACAGCGTCGCCCGCGCCGGGGAGCTGATGGAGCAATACGCCGCGGGCGAGCCCGATATCCTCAGGCAGGACTTTTTCAACTCCCTGCTGGCGGCCTACACCGTGGACGAAGTGCGACAGCAGTTGGCGCAGACAGGGCTTAACCATTTAGATGTCCAGGCCGTCTCTGACCGGCACCTCGTCGTCGCCGGTCGGCCGGCGTAGCTGGCCGACCGGGGTTACGGGTTAAGAATGCTGCCGGAGGATCACGCCAGCGTAGACCATGGCGGGTTACCGCGCCCGATCAAACAGGCCGCTCCACGAACTCGAAACGTTTAGTCGGCTGCGCCGGCGAAACCGTTCTGGCGCCACGCCTCATACATCACCACCGCCACGGCATTGGACAGGTTGATGCTGCGGCTGCCGGGTTGCATGGGCAGACGCAGCACGCGGTCCGCGCCGCAATCCGCCAGGATCGATGCCGGCAGCCCGCGGGTCTCGGGACCGAACAGGAACGCATCGCCGGGTCGATAATCCACCGCACTGTGCCGACAGCGCCCGCGGGTGGAAAATGCAAACAGCCGTGCGGGAATCACCTGTTCCAGGCATGCATCCAGCGATGCATGCTCTTTCACATCGGCATATTCATGATAATCGAGGCCCGCCCGCTTCAGGCGGCTGTCATCCAGGGTAAAGCCGAGGGGATGAACGAGGTGCATGGCCGCGCCCGTATTGGCACACAGACGAATAATGTTGCCGGTGTTGGCGGGGATTTCCGGCTCATACAGAATGACGTGAAACACAAGCGCTCCTTAACATGGCGCCAAGGTTATATAATCGCGATATAATAACCCCTCGCCGACCGTGCGCCGCAACCGCCCCACGAGCCATGAACAACCGCAACACCGCCGACCCGCCCGCATTACCGCTGTCCGTGGATTTCTGCGGCATGCGCTTCACCACGCCGCTGGTACTGTTGTCCGGGTGCGTGGGTTTCGGCGAGGAGTATACACGGGTCAAGGGTTTCTCCCACAGCGAAGTGGGCGCCGTGTGTCTCAAGGGCACCACCCTGAAACCGCGGCTGGGCAATGCACCCCACCGGCTGTCCGAGACCCCCATGGGCATGCTCAACTCCATCGGGCTGCAAAACCCCGGTACTCCCTATGTAATCGAAAAGATACTGCCCCGCCTGGATTTCAATGCCACGCGCTTCATCGCCAACGTCTCCGGATCCACCGTGGAGGAATATGTGGAGATCACGCGCTTGTTTGATGATTCTCCCATCGACGCCGTCGAGTTGAATATCTCCTGCCCCAATGTCAAGGAAGGCGGCGTGCAGTTCGGCAATGACCCGGACATGTCGGCACGTGTGGTGGAGGCGTGCCGCGCGGTTACCCGCAAGCCCATCATCACCAAGTTGTCTCCCAATCAGACGGATATCGCTTATAACGCCCGCCGCTGCATCGAGGCAGGCACCGATGCCCTCGCCGTGATCAACACACTCATGGGCATGGCCATCGACATCGAGCAGCGCACACCGGTGCTGGGCAACGTTCAGGGCGGCCTGTCCGGTCCGGCCATCAAGCCCATCGCCTTATTGAAGGTCCACCAGGTCTACCAAGTGGCCCGCGCCCACAACATCCCCATTATCGGCCAGGGCGGCGTCACCACCGCTGAGGACGCCATCGCGTTCCTTATCGCAGGCGCCAGCGCCGTGGGCATCGGCACCGCCTTGTTCTACGACCCGCTGGTATGCCCCAAGATCAATGCCGGCATCGCCGACTACCTCCTGCGCCACGGTATGTCGGGGGTTTCCCAGTTGGTCGGGGCGCTCGCAATCGACGCAAATAGCCCGCTGCTGTGCGGATAATCCGGCGCGCGCTTAGTCCAGCGGGGTTTCGGCGATCGTGCCGCGGGATTCGAGGGGGAACCAGGGTCCTTGGACCGCGATGATATTCGGTGCGGTGATTTATCTCATAGTGCGCGACTTGCTGCTTTCACACGCTACTCCATACCAAGCTCTTTGATCTTGCGAGTCAGGGTATTGCGCCCCCAGCCCAGCAGCTTGGCGGCGTCCTGGCGGCGCCCGCCGGTATATTTGAGTGCACCCTCGATCATGATGCGCTCCATCCTGGGTACGGCCTGGGTCAACAATCCCCGATCACCGCGGGCCAGGTGCAGGTCCACCCACTGCTTCAATGTGACTTCCCAGTCATCGCTGTGGGCATGCACTTCCTGTTGACGCAGTTCGCTGGGCAAATCCTCGATACGCACTTCCTGCCCGGACGCCATGACCGTCAACCAGCGGCAGATGTTTTCCAATTGGCGAACATTGCCCGGCCAGTGCAGCGTGGACAGATAGGCGCTGGTATCGGGGCTCAGCACCTTGGGTTCCACATTAAGTTCGCGTGCGGCGGCGCGTAGGAAATACTTCAGTAGCAGCGGGATGTCTTCCGCCCGTTCGCGCAGCGCCGGAAGGTGAATGCGGATCACGTTGAGGCGATGAAACAAATCCTCCCTGAAACGGCCTTCCTTGACGGCCTCTTCCAGCTTCTGGTGAGTGGCGGCGATAATACGCACGTCGACCCTGATGGGCGTATGCCCCCCGACGCGGTAAAACTCACCGTCGGCGAGCACGCGCAGCAGCCGTGTCTGCAGTTCGAAGGGCATGTCGCCTATCTCGTCCAGGAACAGGGTGCCCCCGTCGGCCTGTTCAAAACGACCGACGCGGCCCGCCTGGGCCCCGGTAAAGGCGCCCCGCTCATGGCCGAACAGCTCGGACTCCAACAGGTCGCGGGGAATGGCCGCCGTATTCAGTGCTATGAACGGCTTCGCGGCCCGCGGGCTATGCCTGTGCAGGGCCCGGGCCACCAGTTCCTTGCCGGTGCCCGATTCGCCGTTGATCAATACCGTAATATTGGAACTGGACAGCCTGCCAATGGCGCGAAATACCTCCTGCATGGCGGGCGCCTCACCGATGATCTCCGTATCCTGTACCTGCTCCTCATCGACGGCGCTGGGGCCGAGACTGCGCCGCCTGGCGACTGCACGTCTCACCAGGTTCACCATCTCATCCACATCGAACGGTTTTGGCAGGTATTCAAATGCCCCGCGCTTGAAGGCGGAAACGGCACTGTCCAGATCGGAGTGCGCCGTGGTGATGATTACTGGCAGGTCGGGACTGCCGCCGCTGATCTCATCCAGAAGCGACAGGCCGTCCTGGCCGGGCATGCGGATATCGATAATCATCGCCTCGGGCTGCTGGCCGACAAGCCTGGCGGCGACGCCGTCGGCACTGGCGAAACACGTTACGTCCATGCCCGCCTGTCCCAAGGCCTTTTCGATGACCCAGCGGATGGAACGATCATCGTCTATTACCCAAACCCGTTGTTGATCAGACATCATTCCCCTCCACAGGCAACAGAATGGTAAACACCGTCTCGCCGGGTTTGCTCGAACACTCGATGATCCCGCCGTGGTGACCGACCAACGACTGCGCGATGGACAGACCCAATCCGGTGCCCTCGGCATGGCCCGTCACCATGGGGTAAAAGATCTTGTCCGCCAACTCCGCGGGAATCCCGGGGCCGTTGTCGATCACATCGATGCGGGCCACCAGCCGGTAGTGGTGCTGGCCGATAGTACACTTGCGTTCGGCGCGGGTACGCAGAATGATCTGCCCCTTGCCCCTTAACGCCTGGGTGGCATTGCGTACCACATTGAGCACTGCTTGTATCAATTGATCCGGGTCGGCATAGATATCCGGGATACTGGGGTCATAATCCAAAACAAAGGCCAGCGTCTCGGACCCCTCGGCCTGGACCAGGGTACGCACCCGCTCCAGGACCTGATGGATATTGATCCAGTGTTTCTGCGGTAAGCCGCTGGGGCCCTGCATTCGATCCAGCAGCTTCTGCAACCGGTCGGCCTCGCCGATAATGACCTCGGTATATTCCTTCAAGGCTTCGTCATGCAACTGACGCTCCAGTAATTGCGCGGCCCCACGCAGTCCGCCCAGGGGATTTTTGATTTCATGGGCCAACCCGCGCAGTACCGTGCGGGTCAGCTGGTGCTGGGCCAGCAGAGACTCCTCGCGGGCGATGCGGCGGAAACGCTCGGCCTGCACCAATTCCAGCAGCAGGCCCGCGGGCGCAGTGCGTTCGAATAGGGGTGATACCGTGACATCCACCGCCACCTTCCTGTCTCCGGTCAAGGTCATGGCGACCTCACGTTCCGTAAACGGGTGACCGCTGTCCAGGGAATGGCGCAGGTCCGCGATAAATGACGGGCTGTAAAATAATGTCTCAATGGGCGCCCCGATAATCTGACGGCTGCTTGCGGCAAACAACATTTCACCCGCCGGGTTGACATAATTAAGATGCAGGTCCGCATCAAACATCAACACCGCGGTGGTGAGGTTATCCAGGACCCGTTGACCTAACTCTTGCTGCATAGTCTCGCGTTGCACCTTGCACCATACCTATAGCAAAATCCAAACCACATACGAGCACTGTGGGATAAAACCGACCTGCCCCCGCCCAGCATCCCATTTTTTATATTTAATATTTAAAAATCAATATATTATAAAACGACCACCGAAACCCTGTGAGCACCAATAACGACCCGGCAGAATCCTCTGCGCACTAACATGGGGCCTATGAGTGCACCTGAATGCACTATTATAGTGCATAGCAATGCCGGTGTGTATCACCAGCTCTGCAAGGTTGTATCGCGGCGTTTAAGGCGGGATCAGAGCTTGGGTTTGGGCTGGAGCTGCGAGGCCTGTTTGACGAAGATGGTCACCGTTGCACTTTTCTGGATGACGTCACCCTGGGCATTCTGAATCATGGCCTGAAGTGTGTGGGTACCCCGCTCCACCCCATTGAGGGAAAACTGTAGGTCCGCGGTGGGGCCGTATTCCTTGGCGTTGTCCATCACCAAGGCCACACGATCACCCTCCTGGGTCTTGAGAGCCGGGGTCACCGCCAATGTCACATCGACCACGCCGACGGTGTTGCGGATGGTGGCTTGGTTTTGGGGATTGACGATGGCGAATTTCGAATACGCCGCCTGGTCCGAGGCCTGCTTCTCCTCCCCGGTATCCGACGCGGGCGGGAGTGGCGGTGAGGTGTAGGTCTGGGCCTGGGGCAGTTCCACTTGTTCGGCGCCCTTTGCGGGCTGGTCGGAATACACGACATTGCCAGTGGCCGGGTCAACCCACTTGTAAATCTCTGCGTGGGCGGTCAACCCGATCGCGGCGAGCAGGAAAAAGATCAGTACGCGCATATCCCATAGTCTACATGGGATTCGCCAAGACAACCAAAGATCCTGTCACAAAAAAAGAAGCGCCTCCACATGTGGAGGCGCTTCCGGTCTCGGGACCGCCGTATTAAAGGCTGTAGTACATATCGAACTCTACGGGGTGGGTGGTCATGCGCAGGCGCGTCAATTCACTCATCTTCAAACCGATGTAGCCGTCGATGGCGTCATCGCTAAACACCCCGCCGGCCTTCAGAAAGCCGCGATCCTTATCCAGGGCATCCAGGGCCTGCTCCAGCGAATGGCATACCGTGGGGATCTTCTTTTCCTCCTCGGGAGGCAGGTCATAGAGGTCTTTCTCCATGGGATCGCCGGGCTTGATCTTGTTCTTGATGCCGTCCAGGCCCGCCATCATCATGGCGACGAAGGTAAAGTAGGGGTTACCGCACGAATCGGGAAAACGCACCTCGATACGTCTGCCCTTGGGATTCGCAATATAGGGGATGCGAATCGAAGCGGACCGGTTGCGCCCCGAGTAAGCCAGCATGGTGGGCGCCTCAAACCCCGGCACCAGACGCTTATAGCTGTTGGTGGCGGAGTTGGTGAAGGCATTGATGGCATGGGCGTGCTTGAAAATACCGCCGATGTAGTACAGGGCAATGTCCGACAGACCCGCGTACTTGGTGCCGGCAAATAGATTTTTGCCGCCCTTGGCAAGGGATTGATGCACGTGCATGCCGTTACCGTTGTCACCCACCAGCGGCTTGGGCATGAAAGTGACGGTCTTACCATAGGCATGGGCGACGTTCATGATCACGTACTTTAGAATCTGCAGTTCATCAGCCTTCTTTACCAGGGTATTGAACTTGGTAGCGATCTCGTTCTGACCCGCGGTGGCCACTTCGTGGTGGTGGGCCTCCACCACCAGACCCATCTCCTCCAGGGCCAGACACATGGCCGAACGGATGTCCTGCTGGGAATCCACCGGCGGAACCGGGAAGTAGCCGCCCTTGACCCCGGGGCGGTGCCCCATGTTGCCATCCTCAAAGACCTTCTCGGAATTCCAGTGTGCCTCGTCGGAGTCAATCTTATAAAAAGCGCCGCTCATCTCGGAGCCCCAGCGCACATCGTCGAAGATGAAGAACTCCGGCTCGGGTCCGAAGTAGGCCGTGTCGGCGATGCCAGTGGACTTGAGGTAGGCCTCGGCACGCTTGGCCAGCGAGCGGGGGTCTCTTTCGTACCCCTTCATGGTGTTGGGCTCGATGATGTCACAGCGGATGAGCAGGGTGGGCTCATCCATGAACGGGTCCATCACCGCCGTCTCCGTATCGGGCATCAAAATCATGTCCGACTCGTTGATCCCCTTCCAGCCTGCGATGGAAGAGCCGTCGAACATCTTACCGCTCTTGAAAAAGTCGCTGTCGACAGTGGCGGCGGGGACGGAGACGTGTTGCTCCTTGCCGCGGGTATCCGTAAACCGGATATCAACGAACTTGACGTTGTTGTCCTTCATCATCTTTAAAACCTTGGTCGCAGACATCGAATTCCTCCAACAGAGTGCCGTTACATACCCATGGCCGCGGGTTTGTGCGGATTGCTGCCAATCCGTTCCCACGGCCGTTCGTTTTTTGCACCTTGGTGCATCATTTATGCCACCAAAATGGCAATTAAAAATCAATAAGTTACAATTTCATGGGGAGATAAAATCCGCCCAAATGCACCATAATAGCGCGCATAGCCCATGATCGCACTATATTGGTGCTCATCCATGCGCTTCCTCCCCCACTTCAATCCATATCTTGATCAAGGGCGCCTGTTCCAGAGTTTCCAGCACCTTATGCCCGTTCAGTCTGCACCAAACTGGGATGTCGATCACCGCGCCGGGATCGGTACACAGTATCTCCAGACGGGTCCCCGGATGCAGGTCTTTTACGCGGTCCTGGGTGCGAATCACGGGCAACGGACACAACAGCCCGCGCACATCCAGGGTATTTTCGCTCATATATACCATTCCTGAGGGATTTCATCACTGGGTAGCGGGGCCACATCCACCATACGCGATGACAATCCGTGTTCAGCGACCGCCACCTGTACCCGCTCGGCATGGCGTCCCTGACTGAAACGCGCCGTCAGCCGTGCCGCCAGACCGATATCATCCTCGTCCGCCGTGCCGTCCAACAGTGTGAGCGGACCGGCATGACTCACCGGACGCAAGTGCGTGAACTGATGACGGTAGCCCTCGAGAAAATTGTTCTCACCCTCCTCCCTGGCGATGATGAGCTTGAAGTGCGGGCGCGGGCGTAGGTGCCTGCCCACTTTAAGCAACAGGATATCGTCGAGCTCATAGTCCCTGCTCTGACGGGCCTGCCACAGGTCGGAGAGCTTGGCGGAATAGCTCTCGTCGGTGAGAAAACAACACCCGCCCGCCGGCTGGGCATAATCATGAAAACCAAAATTCTCGGCCAGGTGCATCTGTTCCTTGCGCGATCGCCCGCTGATCGCCAGCAAGCGTTCGCGGTTTACCCACCCTTCGCGCTCGGGCAGGGTCGGCGGCAGCAGCCGTGCGCACAGCGGCCGCAGCAGGCGCTCACCCGCCCCCGAGTCACGGGCCACGATGGGCATGGTCTCGCGGCGCTGGGACTTGGGGCGCTGCCCGATGACCTCGCCGGTGATGATAAAGTCAAAACCGTGCAGCTCCATCCAGTGACGCGCGCGTCCCACCATGAAACCTTTGCAGTCGAGACACGGATTCAGGTTTGTACCGTAGCCGTACTTTGGATTGATAACCACATCCTTGTATTGCGCGGAGACATCGATGATGTGCAGCTTGATACCCAGTTGCTCTGCGACCCACAAAGCGTTGTTGCGCCGCGGGCGTGTGCGGTCCTTTTTGCGGATGGCGTGGGTATGCCCCTCGACACAGAAACCGGTGTAAAAATTCAATCCCTCCACGTGCACACCCTGCTCCATCACCACCCTGGCGGCGAGCATGGAATCCAAACCGCCGGAGATGAGCGCAACGGCTTTGCGTGGTTTATCCACGCTGAGATTAGACATGGCTATGTATTCACATGATCTGGGGGATCAAATAATAGCAAAGAATACCTCGCGCGCTAAGAGCGTCGCGCGCCGGGCAAGGCAATCTGCCTGGAAACAGGGGAATTTCAGGTCACAACAGCGCCGCCGGTGTGCGGGGGACGTTCAGCAGGGCGCTCAGTGGGAGTAGGGACCGCGCTTCGGGTCCTGCGGCGTCAGCACGGGGGTTGCATCGGTGGCGCCCTGCAGTACATGCAGGGCGTAGCGGCTGCCGGTCGCCGACCAGCTTTCCATCGCCCGCAGCAGATCCAGACTGGGCCGGCCTTCGCCCAGCTCGCGTATCATCTGCAGCACATCCATGAGCGCGACGAAGGCCTGGGCCAGCTGGCCGAACAACTCGCTGTGCTGATGCCGCATGACATCCGACAACTGCTGATAGGCGGTACGGCCCATGCCCACAAAATAGCCAATGTTGACGCAGCGCCGCTCCGCCTGGCGCGGAAACAAGCCGGAATAGATAAGGCACTGATCGCCCACATCGCGCAGGCGCTCCTGGCGCAGGCTCCCCAGGGATGCCACCCCACTGAGAAATTCCAGGGCAAGCACCGCGTTGACCATCTCGGGACGGTCGGTAAATCGCATTAGGAGAAACACCAGATAGCTCTCCAGGTCCTCATCCAGATGGCGGTCGGCGGCGGCTTGCGCCTCATGTACGATGGCGCGCCACTGCGCTGTGGGCGTGGGATGCAAGAGTAACGACTGCATTGACCAACCTCCTGGAGACTCCCGGGGCTCTCTACTACATTATCGGCCGTCGCCAACGGCCACTTGACCGGCATACTCCCGTGTCGCGGCGTCTCCATCGCCGGCATCCACCGCAACACGTCCAACCTCACAGCGCGGCTCGCCGGCCCTTGCCCGCCCTAGACAAACATGCACAGAACACAAGGGACAAGTTATACTTTACCGCAAATTGTATGAATCACGGGTATTTCAGCTTGTCATCACACTCCCCATCCGACATGCCCACGACGACGCGTAATGTGTCGACGTTTCAAGGCC
>CAYXAX010000009.1:17705-30301 GCA_964463055.1 uncultured Gammaproteobacteria bacterium
CTACTGGTCGAGCCGGGGATGCGTGATCCTGCAACCCTACGACATGGAGGTCGGCGCCGGGACCTTTCACCCCGCCACGTTCCTGCGCGCCA
This sequence comes from uncultured Gammaproteobacteria bacterium, assembly GCA_964463055.1. Taxonomy (GTDB): domain Bacteria; phylum Pseudomonadota; class Gammaproteobacteria; order CAWJPQ01; family CAWJPQ01; genus CAWJPQ01. The sequence goes on from CAYXAX010000009.1 coordinate 17,798, forward strand.
TCGGGCCGGAGCCGTGGAGCGCCGCCTACGTGCAGCCCTCGCGGCGCCCCACCGACGGACGCTACGGCGAGAACCCCAACCGCCTGCAGCACTACTACCAGTTTCAGGTGGTGATCAAACCGTCACCACCGGACTTGCAAGACTTGTACCTGAACTCCCTGCGGACCCTGGGCTTCGATCCATTGGTACACGACATCCGTTTTGTGGAAGACAACTGGGAGTCGCCGACCCTGGGGGCGTGGGGCCTGGGCTGGGAGGTGTGGTTGAACGGCATGGAAGTCACCCAGTTCACCTATTTTCAGCAGGTGGGCGGCCTGAACTGCCACCCCGTCACCGGCGAACTGACCTACGGACTGGAACGCATCGCCATGTATCTGCAGGGCGTTGAAAGCGTCTACGACCTGGTGTGGACCGATGGCCCCTTGGGCCGCATCACCTACGGCGACGTTTTTCACCAAAACGAAGTGGAGATGTCCCAGTACAACTTCGAGCAGGCAGACGTCCCATCACTGTTCGGCTGGTTCGATACCTGCGAATCGGAGAGCCAGCGCCTGATCGCCGCCAACCTGCCGTTGCCGGCGTACGAGATGATGCTCAAGGCCTCGCACACCTTCAATCTGCTGGATGCCCGTCACGCCATCAGCGTCACCGAGCGGGCGCGCTTCATCGGCCGGGTGCGCGCCCTGGCCCGGGAGGTGGCCCAGGCCTACTTTGAGCGCCGCGAGTCTCTGGGTTTCCCAATGCTCGGCAGCGCCGGATAGACAACCGCCATGACCCCATCATCAACAGGCAGCGCCGACCTGCTGTTTGAGATCGGCACCGAGGAGCTGCCGCCCAAGGCGCTGGCCAACCTGAGCCGTGCGCTGGACAGCGGCATTGCCAAAGGCCTTGCCGACCACGGCCTGGACTTCGATCCCGATATCCAGGGCTATGCCACGCCGCGGCGCCTGGGCGTACTGATCAGGAATCTGTCCCTGCAACAGCCCGATACCGTGGTGGAACGCCGCGGGCCGCCGCTGAACAAGGCCTTCGACGATCACGGCAAACCCACCCGGGCGGCCGTGGGATTTGCCCAGACCTGCGGCGTCGACGTGGCCCAGTTGGAACGTCTGGAAACGGATCGCGGCGCATGGCTGGCCTTCAGTCAACACCAACCCGGACGGCCCAGCGAAGAACTGCTCCCGGATATCCTGCGCCAGGCCTTGGACACCCTGCCCATTCCCAAGCGCATGCGCTGGGGCGCGCTGTCCATTGAATTCGTACGCCCGGTGCACTGGGCGATGCTGCTGCTGGGCGAGCGCCTGATCGAGTGTGACATCCTCGGCGTCACCACCGGCCGGCAGACCCTTGGCCACCGTTTTCACCACCCCGATCCCCTGACCGTGAATTCACCGGCGGCCTATGCGCCGCTGCTGGCGAGTGACGGCTTCGTGATCGCGGACTTCGACCAACGCCGCACATCGATTCACGCCCAGGTAACGGCGACGGCCGAGTCCGTGGGCGGCCGCGCGGTCATCGACGGGGCGCTGCTCGATGAGGTCGCCGGGTTGGTGGAGTGGCCGGTGGCGCTGGCGGGCGGCTTTGATGCGCGCTTTCTCGACGTCGCCCAGGAGGCGGTGATCACCGCCATGCAGGTGCACCAGAAGTGCTTCCCCGTGGTGGACGGTGACGGCAAGCTGATGCCCCACTTCATCGCCGTAAGCAATATCGAGAGCCGCGATGCGAATGCGGTAAGACATGGCTTTGAACGGGTCATCCGCCCGCGCCTGTCGGACGCCGATTTTTTCTGGAACCAGGATCGCCGTCAACCCCTGGCCAGTCACCAGGAACGACTCGCCGGCGTGGTCTTCCAGGATAAACTGGGCAGCCTGCTGGATAAGTCCCGGCGCTTGGGCAGGCTGATCGAGGCGGCCGCCGGGATGACCGGCGCCGATGCTGCCGTGACGCGGCGCGCCGCGCAGCTATGCAAGTGCGACCTGATGACCCGCATGGTAGAGGAGTTCCCCGAGCTGCAGGGCACCATGGGCCGTTACTATGCGCTCAATGACGGTGAGCCGCTGGAGGCGGCGCACGCCATCGAGGAGCACTACCTGCCGCGCTTCGCCGGCGACGGCCTGCCTGCCAGCGCCGCCGGCATGACCCTGGCGCTGGTGGACAAGCTCGACACCCTGGTGGGCGTGTTCGCCATCGGTCAGGCGCCCACCGGTGACAAGGACCCATTCGCCCTGCGCCGCGCCGCCCTGGGTGTCATACGCATCCTAGTTGAACAGCGCATCGACGCCGATGCCGGCGAACTCGTCCAACATGCCGCCCGCATCTATAACGAACAGACCAGCGGCCTGGTGAACGCGGACATCCCCGCCCAGGTGATGGAATTCATTCTCGGCCGCCTGCGCGTGTACTACACCAGCCAGGGCTTCGGCCACGATGAGATCAACGCCGTGTTGAACCTGGGCCTGTCGCAACTCACCGACATCGACAAGCGCCTGCGCGCCCTGGCGGCGTTCCGCAAGCTGCCCGAGGCGCAGGCCTTGGCCGCCGCCAACAAGCGCATCAAAAACATCCTGCGCCAGGCCGGCGTGTCGGTGCCGGATCATATCGACCCGGCGTTGTTCGGCGAGACTGAGGAACGGGCCCTGGCCGAGGGCATCGACGCCCTGTCGGCCGAGGTGGCGCCGCTGCTCCAGGCCCGGGACTACGAACAGGCCCTGATGCGGCTGGCACGGCTGCGCGAACCGGTGGACGCGTTCTTCGACCGCGTCATGGTCATGGTGGACGATGACAAGGTGCGCACCAACCGCCTGGCCCTGCTCCAGGCCCTGATGGCGTTGTTCACCAAGATCGCCGATGTATCGGCGCTGCAGTGACCATCGCCGCGACCGGGGCCGGGCGAGCCCGTCAACTGAGGTCCGCGAATCGAGATGAATGAGCGCATTATCATTCTCGACCGTGACGGCGTCATCAACTTCGACAGTGATGCGTACATCAAGTCGGCGGACGAATGGATACCCATCCCCGGCAGCCTGGAGGCCATCGCCCGCCTGACCCGCGCCGGCTACCGTGTCCTGGTGGTCACCAACCAGGCGGGTATCGGACGCGGCTTGTTTGAACAGCCCACACTGGACGCCATACATGACAAGATGAAGCGCATGACGGCGCAAAATGGCGGCAGCATCGATGAAATATTTTTCTGCCCTCACGCACCCGAGGACCAATGCGCATGCCGCAAACCCAGGCCGGGGCTGTATCACGCCATCGCCAATCAGCTCGGTACTGACCTGCACAATATCCCGTCCATCGGAGACTCCCTGCGGGACGTCCAAGCGGCCGTCGCAGCGGGCGCGCGGCCCATCCTGGTACGAACCGGTAATGGACGAGAGACTGAGACGCTGGTTCTAGGCATGGACGTGCCGGTCTACGATGATCTGGCTGCCGCGGTGGATGACCTCCTGGCGACCGATCATCAATGATCGTTATCCGCTCCCTGCTATTCCTCGCCGGTCAGATCACTTCCACATTGGTGTTCGCGCCTCTGTCCCTGCTTACCTTTGCGCTGCCCTATCATATGCGCTACCACTTCATCACCCAGTGGTCACGCTTCAATCTGTGGTGGCTGAAGGTGACCTGCGGCATACACAGCGCCGTTTCCGGACGCGAACACATCCCCGACGGCAACGCCATCATCCTGTGCAAGCACCAATCGGCGTGGGAGACCCTGGCCCTGACCCGCATCTTCCCGCCCCAGGTGTGGGTGATCAAAAGGGAATTGCTGTGGATCCCCTTCTTCGGCTGGGGCCTGGCCATGCTCGAGCCCATCGCCATCGATCGCAAGTCGGGACGCAAGGCGGTACGCCAGCTGGTGGAACAGGGTCGCCAACGACTCCAGCAGGGACGCTGGGTGGTGGTCTTTCCGGAGGGGACGCGGGTTGCGCCGGGGCATAAAAGGCGCTACGGCATCGGCGGCGGCGTGCTGGCGGAGCAAAGCGGCTTCCCGGTGGTGCCGGTGGCTCACAACGCCGGCGAATATTGGCCGCGACGGGGCTTTTTGAAATATCCGGGGACTGTCCAGTTGATCATCGGGCCACCCATCGATACACGTGGCCGCAGCCCGGAACAGATCACCGCCGACGCGGAGGATTGGATCGAGACCACCGTTGTTCGGATAAGCGGCAAAAAAAGAGCGCCGGACTAACCCGGCGCTCCGCTTCAGCTGCCCTGGAGGACACTCCACACCGTGTCATGGGTGGAGTCGGTGATCCCATCCCCGTTTGCGTCCACCGTCAGGGTGATATTCACCGCGCTGTCTACGGTCATGTTGACGCTGGATTTGTCCGAGGCGGTGATCAGCATCGCACCCGTGCTGGGATTGAATGATGCCGCACCTGAAAATGGCGAAACCGTCTTGATCGTCAACGCCCCGTATGCCGCGCTGTCCAGCGTGGCGTTGACCTGTAGATTCGTATACGAAAAAGTCTTTGCGCGGTCATAGATCTCCGATACCGAAAAATCCTTCAAGGTATCTGTCGCGTTATTCGCCACGCCGGCCAGGGACTGGCCGGTGATGGTGATGGTCTCGATCGCGCCCTGTGGCGACGTGGAAGAGAAATCAAAGCCACCGTTGTATACCCGGGCCTTACTTCCATCCGTCACGCTCAGGTCTGTGAAGCCGAACGCCGCGCTCATCTGCCACCCCCCAGAGGGGTTGCCCTGGGGGTCACCCGCCAGATTGAACTGGGTCATGGTCATCTGACCGTTGTAGGTAAACACGCTGGACAGGTCCTGGACGGCGCAGTTGTTGAACGTGAAGGTGAAGGTGTCGCCGGTGGAAAAGGCGTTATCCGCGTCCGCGTCGTCCCAATCGATGGTACCGCTGCCGGTGGCACAGGTATAGGGCATGGTGGTGACGACACCGGTCAGCGCCGGGGAGAGATACTGCCCCGTGCGCTGCCCCAGCGCCTCGATCTGGGCCTTGGCGAAATCTGTGAGGCTATACGGCGGGGCTTGTTGCAGGTCCACCCCGGTAATGACGGTATTCCCCAGGCTGCCGAACGGCAGCACCCGGACGCTGGAGAAATAGGCAGTGGATGTAACGGAAAAGACACTGTTGGCATCGATGACGCCGTTGTATCCCGTACCCGGGTTGTTCTTACACCCCGCCAATACCCATGGCAGCAATGCGCAGCCGCAGGCGATCATTGCCTCATATATTGAGATTTTCATATGCGTGACATGCTTGGGTCCGGCCGCGTCACCGCGCTGTTAGAGCGTTGCATCATGTGGGAAACTTAGCGCCGTTGGGCTGGTTTGGCAAGCAGCCCGGCGCTGCGCGCCACACTGTTCGCCGACTTTGGCGCCAACGGTAACGCGGCTGCCGGCTCACTCCATGACGTTGCTCAGGCGGGCGAACGCCTCCAATGGCAGAGTCTCGGGCCGCACGGACGCGTCTATGCCCTGGGCGATAATCTGTTCCTGGGTCAACAATCCCTTCAGCGCATTGCGCAGTGTCTTGCGCCGCCGCGAGAATGCCTGATTCACCAACTGTTTAAAATTGACTTCACTATTCACCTTGGCGGCCGGCACCGCACGGGGAATCAATCGAATGAAAGACGAGGTGACTTTTGGCGGCGGTGAAAACGCACCGGCGCCCACATCGAAAAGAATTTCAACCATGCAGCGGTATTGCACCATGATACCGAGCCGCCCGTAGTCGCGACCGCCGGGTCCCGCGGCGAGTCGCTGCGCCACCTCCTTCTGCACCATAAAGTGCATATCGCGTATGCATGCCGCTTGGTCGATCAGGTGGAACAGCAGGGGTGTGGAGATGTTGTAAGGAAGATTGCCGACCACGCGCACCTTGTGTTCATCCCTGACCAGGGTGCAGAAATCAAACTTGAGGGCGTCTCCCTGGTGTATATGCAGCTCGCCCAACGCCGCCATTTCCCCCTCCAACAACGGTATCAGATCGCGGTCCAACTCCACCGCATCCAGCTGCTTGATCGCCGGCAACAGGGCGCGAGTCAGCGCCCCGCGTCCCGGACCGATCTCCACCATGGCTTCCCCGGGGCGTGCCTGCAGCGCCGCCATGATGCGGGCGATGACCTGGGGATCATGAAGAAAGTGCTGGCCAAAACGCTTACGCGCCGCGGGCATTGTCACCGGCGCCTCGGCATCACCCGCCATGGGCCGCTTGAGCGGCATGGTTACGCGCCGCCATCAGCGTCAGTACCGTGTGCAGCGCCGCTTCCAGGCTGCTGCTGTCCGCCGTGCCGGTGCCCGCCAGTTCAAACGCCGTGCCGTGATCCACGGAGGTGCGCAGAAACGGCAGGCCCAGGGTAATGTTCACCGCCTTGCCGAAACCCGCGTGCTTCAGGACCGGCAACCCCTGGTCGTGGTACATGGCCAGCACCGCGTCGGCCACCTTGAGGTACTTGGGGATGAACAACGTGTCGGCGGGAAGCGGTCCCTGCAAATCCATGCCCTCAGCGCGCAGTGCCTCCAACACCGGGATGATTACATCCAGCTCTTCGCGGCCCAGGTGGCCTTGCTCGCCGGCATGCGGATTGAGCCCGCATACCAGGATACGCGGCCGCGCAATCCCCCACCATGCGCGCAGGGCATCGTTCAGCACCCGAATCACCGCGGTCAGATGCGCTTTCGTGATGGCCCCTGGTACGGTGGCCAGGGGCAAGTGTGTCGTGGCCAGTGCCACCCTCAGGTCAGCGGTGGTGAGCATCATCACCACTTGGGGTGTATGGGTCTGCTGCGCGAGATATTCCGTATGGCCGATGAAGTGGTGGCCCGCCGCATTGATCACCGCCTTGTGCACCGGGCCGGTCACCATGGCGCTGAACACACCGCTCATGCACCCGCTGACGGCCGTGCGCAGGGTCTCAAGGACATAAGCGGCATTGCGCACATCCGCTGTACCGCACACTACCGCCGCGGCAAGGGAAACCGGCAGGTACTTGAGCTCACCCGGCCGGTGGGGAACTGGCGGCCGACCGGGGTCCACGGGCTCCAGTCGTAAAGGCAGCTTGAGCATGTCGGCACGCTCTGCCAACAGCGCGGGATCGGCCACCGCTACCAGCTCCGCCGCAAAAGGACGTTGCGCGACTTGCACGCAAAGCTCAGGACCGATGCCCGCGGGCTCCCCCGGGGTCAATGCAATACGGTATGTCATGTTGTCAGTCTCAAGACCGAAATGACGCGGCGGTCGGGAGACGCAGCGGTCTCATTCAGTCAATCCTTCAGCCTATTGACCACATACGCCTCGTCGCGCAGGCGACGCAGCCACTGCTGATACTGCTCGTCCACCTTGCGCTTGCGAATCGCCTCGCGGGCCTTGCTGCGGTTGTAATCCTCCGTATCATCGACTTTGCGCGTTCCCTCCAGCTGAACGATGTGCCAGCCAAACTGGGTCTTGAACGGCATGCTGATCTCACCGGGCTTGAGGGACTCGACGACCTGTTCGAAATCAGGGTCCACTTCGCCTGGCTTGACCCACCCCAGATCACCACCTTTTGCCGCCGAACCCTTGTCCTGTGAGTTGGCGCGGGCCAGCTCGCCGAAGTCCGCTCCGTTACGGATGCGCTCGCGGAGTTTAAGCAGCTTTTCCTTTGCCGCCTTATCATCCACCACATCATTGGTGCCGATGAGGATATGGCGTACCTGATGCTCGGTGATCATATGCCGCTCGCTGCGGTGGCGATCTATCAGCTTGATGATGTGAAAACCGCTGGGACTGCGGATAATGTCACTGATCTCACCGATTTTCATATTGGGCACGATACGCGCGAAGATGCTGGGCAGCTCCTTGGCCTTGCGCCATCCCAGGTCACCGCCATCCAATGCCTGGCGACCGTCGGAATATTCAATGGCGACCTTGGAAAAGTCGGCACCGCCGGCCAGCATCTTTCTGAGCTTCTCGGCCTTGTCACGAAACGTCTCAACCTTGTCCGGCCCCGCCGCCTCGGGTACGGCGACCAGTATGTGCGCCAAGCGGAACTCGTCATCGGCGCTATCGCCAACCAGCTGATTGGCGATGAACTGGTCGATTTCCTGATCCGTCACAACGATGTTGCTTTCAACCTGGCGTTGCTTCAAGCGGCTGATGGTTACCTCATCGCGAATATCTTCACGAAACGCCGCAAAATCAAAGCCGTCACGCTGGATGACGTCACGCAGTTCCGGTAATGTCATTTTGTTCTGAGCGGCGATGCGCTCAATGGTCTTATTCAGGGTGTCGTCATCCACCCGAATGCCTGTTTTCTTGGCAAGCTGCAGCTGCAGGTGCTTGGTGATCAGCCGGTTGAGTACTTGGCTGCGCAGCAGATCCGTGGCGGGGACGGGAATGTTCTGCTCACTGAGACGCTTTTCGACCGTCTTGACCTCCCTGTCGAGCTCCGTTTCCGTCACCACTTCATCGTTGACCACCGCGACGACGCGGTCAATGGGTGTTGCCGCCTGGGGCGTTGTTGCCGCCGCCGTGCTGGCGGCAGCCTCATAGCTGACGGCGCACAAACCGCATGCGATAACAAACAAAAAAGAAAACAATCGAATCATCATACCTACCCGCTGATTATGGCAATGGCGTATAGCCAAGAATAGCACGCTGCAGTTCCGTCTCCGCGGAGCTGCCGATACTGGTCATTCCCTTGAGAATGAATTGCAGCATCAAAGAACTGTTCGACACCCCGTTGACGTTCGTGACGAACTGCCGCCACAGAACGCGCAGTCCCCAACAGCAGCTGCTGTATTCCACACCGGCCAGGGTCTCCAGGGAGCGCTTGTCGTGGAGGGAATAGTTCCAGCGCCCGACAAAACGCCAGTATCCGTAAATGGGCCACACCAGGGAGATATCCGTCTGTCTCACCAGCTGTTGCCGGATAAATCGATAGCCCACATTGAGGATGTGTGAACTATCCCGATTGTAACGAAGCTCGACATTGCCCGTGTTGATATCGTGGGTATCCCTGTCCCAGACCAGATCACCATTGGCTGTCAGGTCGTTCCTCAGGGTGATGCCCGTCTCCGCCACCACATCCGAGGTGCCGCCCTGCTCCACGGCCTGGCCCGGCAGAGTCACCTTCCTGTCGCGGAAGAAAAATATTTGACCGATTCCCACCCGGAAGAGTTCCTGCCCGGTATTGCGTTGCAGAAAGCGGGTAGTGATCCCCAGGCTGACCTGATTGGCGTCGCCGATACGGTCAGCGCCGCTGAAGCGGTTATCGCTGAACAGCTGCGACATATTGAGGTCCGGCTGACCACTGTCGAATATCGGTATCTGCGATTGGTCACGGTAAGGGATATAGAGGTAAAAGGCCCGCGGCTCCAAGGTCTGCAGCCAGTGCCGCGATCCCCAATCCACATTCCGCTCGAGAAAGATACCGCTGTCAACACTGGCCACCGGCAGGGTACGGACCAGGTCCGAGGGGATACCGGCACCCTGGTTATGCAACTTGTAGTAGGTGGAGTGCAACGTTACCTTGGGTACCAGGAACCCGGCCTCCCCCCGCATAGGCAGACTCAATGATGGTTTGAGATCTATGCGGTCACCGGTGACGCTGGACTGACGCTCAAAGCGCACCATCTCGGAGGCAAGATCGTACTCCTGATCGAAGAGCCGCCCCGTGATCACGGGATTATATCTGAAGGTCAGCTGCGGCAGCTGCTGGTAAGGCCGCGCAGCCGCCGGAACCGTATTGTCCACCGTCTGGTAGGCATGGATAAGACCGGAGGCGGTGAAATCGCTGTGGTGATAGAACAGGTCGAACCGGTTCTCCAGATAATAGAGGCTGGAAGCGCTCAGGCTGTTGCTGAAATCATGTATATACTCTTTGTCGGTAACATAGTTAACCAGCACGTCGGCATTGAGATCATTCAATATCCGGGTGTTGTCCTGATAGGCCAACTGAGCCCGGTCCCCACCGTAGACGCGATCCCTCGGCAGGTACTGAACATTCACCACACCGCGGCTGGCGGCGGTGAGATATCGCACTTCACTCTCCAGCTGGACGCCGCGCTTGGTCATGACGTGAGGCGTCAACGTGGCGTCCAGGTTGGGGGCGATATTCAAATAATAGGGGATATCGAAGGTCAGACCGGACCGATTGGAGGAGCGGAAGCTGGGGATCAGAAAACCCGTCTTGCGTTTATCCGAGATGGGAAACGATATATAGGGAAAATAAAAGACCGGTATATCCCTGATGCGAAAGATGACATTGAACGCATGCCCCCAGCCCGTGCCTTTATTCAACGTGACATCGCTGGATTGAAAATCCCACACCACATCATCCGGGTCACACGTGGTCAGGGTGGCCTTTTTCAGGCGCGTCACATCGTCGTCTTCGATAATGATCTTATGCGCGCGTCCATGGGCATGGCTGGTATCGTATTGATATTTGGCGCTGTCCAGGTTGCCGTTGTGTTTTTCCAGATTGAACCGCCCCCGAGTCCCCTGGGCCGCGAATGCGCCCTGACCGAAATGCACATTGCCCACCGCATTCACCTCACCGCTGCCCTTATCATAGGTAGCCGCATCGGCGGACAATGTCTGATCATCCCGGGCAACCTGCACATTGCCGTTAAATCTGAACAGCTGCTGGCCCTCCACGTCGACCCTATCCGCCCAGATATTGGTCGTCTGCTCGGGATCATGGGTCTGTGGAATTCTCGGTGCGGTGGCGTACGACATGTGTGCCTCACACATGGGCATGGATTGCCCGGTGGTGGCGGACCACGCTTGGCCCGGCGACACTGACACCACGGCAACAAGGGACAACAGGCTGGAAGCGGTTAGAGTCTGGAAGTTCAAGAGCGGCAATCGTCGGTCAACCGGTATCGAAACACCATAAAAACGGGTATTTTATCTCAACGCCTCGCTTGGACCAGGACCCGCAGATTAAGAAATACCCTGCAAGTATACACACTTATGGTGCGGTTCGTGCTTAAGACAAGGCATTTGGCTTCACCGCCGCGACAAGACGCGCCCGCGGCGATCGATGGTACCCGAGTAACACTGGAAAAACAGCGATGAACCACGGAGATAGACTGGGGAGATTGAATACCTGGCTCAATGAGACCCTGGGCCTTTGCGACTACACCATCACACCGGTCTCGTGGGACGCCAGCTTTCGGCGCTATTACAGAGTCCGCCTCAGTGACGTCAGCTACGTCGCCATGGACGCCCCTCCCGACAAAGAGGACTGCGCACCGTTCATCACCGTGGCGGCGGCCTTTGCCAAGGCGGGGCTGAACGTCCCACGCGTGTTGGAATCTGATCTTGCGCAAGGTTTCCTGCTCCTTACCGATCTGGGACACCAGACCTATCTGGATGTATTAGATCAGTCCAACTACGCCCGCCTCTACCGGGACGCGCTGGATACGCTGTTTGCACTCCAGGCACATGGAAAAGACAGCAGCGTGCTGCCCGAATACGGGTATGAGCTGTTCATGAGGGAGATGACCTTGTTCCGTGACTGGTTCATGAACCGTCAACTGGGCATCGAGATCAACAGTGCAGCTGCCCGGGACCTGGAGGATACCTTTGAATTTCTCACCCGCGAGGCGCTGGCCCAACCGCGTGTATGGGTGCACCGCGATTATCACTCGCGCAACCTGATGGTGACCGAGGCCCGCAATCCCGGGGTGCTGGACTTCCAGGACGCCGTCATCGGACCGGTCACCTACGACCTGGTGTCCCTGCTGCGGGACTGCTATGTCAACTGGCCGGCCCAGCAGGTGGAGGCCTGGCTGGCCGGCCACTACCAGCGCCTCGGCGAATCCGGCCTGCTGCCCGGCAGGACCGACCTCAATCAGTTTCGGCGCTGGTTCGACCTCATGGGCGTCCAGCGCCATCTCAAGGCCGTGGGTATCTTCGCCCGTCTCAATCAGCGCGACGCCAAGCCCGGCTATCTGCGGGATATCCCGCGTACGCTGAATTATGTCATTGAAGTATGCAGGCGTTACCCTGAGCTGGCCATGCTGCAGCGCACCATACACCAGCACGTCCTTCCCGCCGTGGAGATGAATGGGGGAGATTAAAAGATTGAAAGAAATACCCCGGCCTAACTGCTGGAGGCCTTTTAATCCTTCAATCTTTTAATCTTTCACTCTTGTTTGAGCCACACCGCCGCCTGCTTGGCGTAGTAGGTAAGGATTCCGTCGGCCCCGGCGCGTTTGCAGCTGAGCAGCGATTCCAGCACTACGGACGACTCGTCCAGCCAGCCGTTTTCACACGCCGCCTTCAGCATGGCGTACTCACCGCTGACGTGATAGACGAATGTGGGGACGCCGAATTGATCCTTGACCCGCCGCACGATGTCGAGATAGGGCAGGCCGGGCTTGACCATGATCATGTCAGCACCCTCGTCCAGATCCATACCCACTTCCCACAGAGCCTCATCGCCGTTCGCCGGGTCCATTTGATAGGTATATTTATTGCCGCCGCCCAGATTCGCGGCGGAGCCAACCGCGTCGCGGAACGGTCCGTAGAAGGCCGAGGCG
>CAYXAX010000010.1:0-30201 GCA_964463055.1 uncultured Gammaproteobacteria bacterium
CGTACAGCTTCGCCTCCGGTGTGCCCGGTTCCGGGCGCCAGTTGTAGCGCCACTTTACCAGCGGCGGCAGCGACATGAGAATGGATTCGGTGCGCCCGCCGGACTGCAGGCCGAACAGGGTGCCGCGGTCATAGACCAGGTTGAATTCCACGTAGCGGCCGCGGCGATACAGTTGGAAGTCCCGTTCACGCTCGGCGTAGGGCGTATCCCTGCGTCGTTCAATGATGGGGGCGTAGGCCGGGATGTAGTGATCGCCCACGCTCTTCATGAAATCGAAGCAGCGTCCGAAGCCGCCCTCGTTCAGGTCATCGTAGAACAGGCCGCCGATGCCGCGGGGCTCGTCGCGGTGCTTGAGGAAGAAATACTCGTCGCACCACTTTTTGTAGCGTGGGTAGACGTCCGGGCCGAAGGGTTCACAGGCGTTCCTGGCCGTGCGGTGCCAGTGACGGGCGTCCTCTTCAAAACCGTAGTAGGGGGTCAGGTCAAAGCCGCCGCCGAACCACCACACCGGCTCGGCGCCGTCCTTCTCCGCCATGAAGAAGCGCACGTTGGCGTGGGACGTGGGTGCATAGGGATTGCGCGGGTGGATCACCAGGGACACGCCCATGGCTAGCCAATGGCGGCCCGCCAGCTCGGGGCGGTGTGCCGTGGCCGAGGGCGGCAGCTTGTCGCCCAGTACGTGGGAGAAATTGACACCCGCCTGTTCGAACACCGCGCCTTCTGTGAGCACCCGGCTGTCGCCCCCGCCGCCGCCGGGGCGGTCCCAGGCATCACGGATGAACGCCTGCCGGCCGTCCAGGCGCTCCATCTCGTCGCAGATGCGCTGCTGGAGCCGGACCAGATAGTTTCTCACCGCCGTGCTGTCGGGTGCCGTCATGTCTCGCGTCCTCGAATCTTGTTATCTTTGCCGTATTAGAGCGTTTCGTGATGGATCGGGACATTATACGCATTCACTCTCCCGCCAGGACATCGGCGCGGTAAAAGCCCTGGCCGTCTTCCCCCAGCGTGCGGGCCAGATAGGGCAGTATGTTGTTCATTTCGCTGTCAAGGGTCCATGGCGGGTTGACCACGATTACGCCGCTGGCGGTCATACCGTGGCCCTGGGCGTCCGGACGAATGCCCAACTCGTAGCGGTGTATGTTTCGCACCCCGCCGCGCTTGACGGCGCGTTCCAATTGATGGACGCGGTGGCGTTCGATCACCGGATACCACAATGCATAGGTTCCCGTGGCGAAGCGCCGGTAGAGTTTGCCCAGGGTCTCCGCCACCTGACGGTAGTCGGTCTTGATCTCGTAGGAGGGGTCGAGCAGCGCCAGACCGCGACGCTCATCGGGTGGAAACAACCCGATGCACTCGCCCAGGCCGTCGCCGTGAACGACTTTGATGCGTTTGTCTTTTTGGGTGAAGGCCCTGAGCAGTTCAATCTCGGTGGAGTGCAGCTCAAACAGAAACAGCCGGTCGCGATCTCGCAGGGCATGCCGTTCAAAAAACGGTGAACCGGGATAGCTGCGCAACGCGCCGGATGCGTTGATCTCCCTCACCACGGACACATAGCGCTGCACGGCGTCGGGCAGGTCATCCCGCTCCCACAGCTTGCCGATGCCGGTGTCGAACTCGCGGGTCTTCTGGGCGTACTCGCCGGTGAGCTGATAAACGCCGGCGCCGGCGTGGGTGTCGACACAGCAAAACGGTTTGTCCTTCTTTGCCAGGTAATCGAGGATGCGCATCAGCACCACGTGTTTCAATACGTCGGCGTGGTTCCCGGCATGGAACGCATGGCGGTAGCTCAGCATGGGTAGGATTCAATTTTTTGAGAGAGGGACAGATCAGGCTAAAACGCCGCAAACACCCCGCCGGACACCTCGAACTGACCGAAGCCGCTGCCGTTGATGCGCGCCACGCAGCCGTTGTTGCCGCAGAACAGGCTGCCGCTGGTATCCGTGAGGCTGAGAAAGCCGCGCCCCTCCAGGCGCAGGCCCAGGTGTCGGGTCAGCCACACCTTGGCGCCGCCGCCAAGCGCCACGGAGAACTCCGTGGCGGCGCTCAGACCGCTCTGTTTGGGGACCAAACGGGTGACGCCGAATCCGCCCGCCACGAACGGCTTGACCCTGCCGCCGTCCAGGTTGTGTATGCCGCCGATATGAAAATAGTCCACATCCACATCGAAACGCGGCGCGCCGGCAAACAGTGTCTCGGGCCCGAGGGGCTCGCGGCTGTGGCTCCATATCAGCTCAAGTTGGCCGTTGGCGTTGTAGGGTATGTCCAGTACCGCGCCGTAACTGCCGGATGTCCCGAGCTTGAGGGTTTCATCAGTGACCTCGTCCCTGAGATGCCCGCTGAAGCGGTAGCCGGCGAACGCGCCGAATTCGTAGGCGTCGCGGGCCGCGCCCATTGACGGCCAGATGCATCCGGCGGTCAGGGCCAGCAGCGTTGTAGCAATGTGAAGGTGTGACACGGGCCTGGTGTTCATGGCGGGTCGCCTGTGGTGTGGCTGCCGGATATCAGTATGCGTGGTATGCCCGCAAGCTTCAACCGGTGTTTTGGGGCGAATAGTGATTGTAGAATTGCCTGGCGGTACGCCCGCTGTTGGAGGCCCGCGACTGGGCAAAGGAACGCGCCGCTTCGTGCAGCGCCCCCCTGTCGCCGTTATAACCGGCGAAGAGCTGATCGACAATGGCCAGGTACTTCTCAGTATTGATGGGATAAAAAGACAGCCACAGGCCAAAGCGGTCCGACAGGGAGATCTTTTCCTCCACGGCATCGGAATAGTGAAGCTCGCCGTCGACGATTTTTGTGTCCAGGTTGTCCTTCATGGCCTCGGGCAGCAGATGGCGGCGGTTGGAGGTGGCATGGATCAGTACATTGTCCGGCGGCTGTTCCACCGAGCCTTCAAGGACACTCTTCAGGTGTTTATAGGTATTCTCATTTTCCGCGAAGGACAGATCATCGCAGAAGATGATAAAGCGCTGTGGCAACTCCCGAATGTCATCCACGATCTCCGGCAGATAGACCAGATCGTCCTTGCCCACCTCGATAAGCCTCAGCCCGCGCCGGGTGTTGGCGTTGAGCACCGCCTTCACCAGGGAGGATTTGCCGGTGCCGCGCGCGCCCCACAGCAGGACGTTATTGGCCGGCAGCCTGTCCAGAAAGCGTTGCGTGTTGGCGATCAGTTGCGCCTTCTGCTCGTCCACGCCCAGCAGGTCGTTCAGCGTGATGGGGTCGACGTTTTTCACCGCACGCAGCGCCTCCCTGCGTTGACGCCAGATGGCCGCATGTGTGTGATTCCAGTCGATCTGCATGGGGTAACCTGCGTGTCCGGTGGATACGGTGAATTGTACTTAAATTTTCACTGCCTAACACACGACCCGCCGCAAGTCAGCGCGGATCGTGTGAATTCGAGCTGTTTGGTGGGTTTACGATGGCGCGTCATTTCGTCACCCACGACGGATCCGTTTCCCGCGGGCATACAGGTAAGTGAACAGAACCAGGAGGCCTAAAGGCTGCGTCCGTCGAAGTGCATCACCTTTAACTTGCCCAGGTCGACGCCCTCTAGGCATCGCGTGTTGATGGCGGCCATGGCGGCGCCGGATTTGTCGGTACCTTCACCAAACGGCGCGCAGCCGCACTGGGGGCAGAAGCGGTGTTTGATCCGATGGGCGTTGAAGGTATACGTGGCCATGGCCGCTGTCGGCGTTAGCAGCCGCAGCTGTTCGCGCGGCACGAACCAGTGCAGTGAACCGCGTTTGCTGCAGATGGAGCAGTTGCACTGCACCACCTGCTCCAGCTCGCCCTCCACTTCGAAGGCGATGTTTCCACAGTGGCACGCACCCTTGTATAGCATTGTCGCACTCCTGGCCAGAAACCCGGTTTGAATTACCGGTCGGCATCAGATTCTAATGCCGCGGCCTCCCAGGCCAAAATGATTTTTTTGCGGGGCGGTCCGCCGCGATATCCGCCGATATCGCCGCTCGAGCGCAGCACGCGATGGCACGGGATCAGGTAGTGGACGGGGTTGGCCGCCACCGCGTTGGCCACGGCACGTACGGCATCGGGGCGCCCAACGTACTCGGCCACCTGGCTGTAGGAGGCCACCGAGCCCGCTGGGATACGCAACAGCGCCCGCCACACATTGACCTGGAAATTGGTGCCGCACACCCGGAGAGGAATGTTGCCCTGGATCGGGCCCGGCCTTGTGAACAACCCGCCGGCTGTCGCCTCCGCTGCCGCTGGGTTCTCCCGCACGGCGGCCCGCGGGTACAGCCGGCGCAGCCGGATCAGCTCCCTGTCCCGCGTAGCGGCATCCACGAACGTCAGCAGGCACAGGCCGCGCCCGGTACGGGCGATGAGCATGTCGCCGAACAGGCCCGGCACGATGCCGTAGTCGATACTCAGGCCTTGGCCGCGGGTCTTGTACTCCCCGGGGCTGACGGCCTCCACAGACACGAACTGGTCGTGAAGACGCGCCGGGCCCGTCAGTCCCACTGCGTGGGCGGTCTCCAGCACGCTGCGGGATTGCTGCAGCAGTATCTTTGCCCGGTCGACGGTGAGGAACTCCAGGTAGCGCTTGGGGCTGATGCCCGCCCAGCGGCGGAACAGGCGCTGGAAGTGGTATGGGCTGAGGTCCACGTGAGCGGCGATCTCGGCCAGGCCGGGTTGGCGGTCCACGCCCTGCTGAATAAAACGGATGGCCCGTTCAATCCGGGCGTAGTCTGTATGCATGCTCGGTTCCCCGCCGTATGGAGAAAGCCATTAGATCACGCGGCGCCGACGGGGCGCCACCCGAATCTTGCGCGGTTCGGCGCAGAAATCGGGGCTGCACGGGACGTCAATGAGGTGACGACTATTCATGCCCGGCGCGTCGCCGCCTATGCCCCTTGAGCCTGACGAACACCAGGGCGTAGACCGCCACATTCCATACCAACACGGAAATTCCCGCCGTCAGCGCCACCGTCCGGGTCATGCCCGCGGGATAGACCAGGGCGCCGATGTAGTGTTCGATGAATCCGTCCGGATAACCCGCCTCACCGGCCGCCGCGCGGAAATAGTTCTCCAGTGGCGTGAGGGGGCAGACAAAGCCCTCCAGGTTGACCACCGAGGACCACAGCACCGCCGGCAGGTGAAACCACGCCACCCAGCGCCGGCACAGAATTGCAAAGCCACCGAAGATCGCGAACACCACGAACGCGAAGTGAAGCGATAAAACGGTGGCGGCCAGTATATGTGAAACCATGCCAGTTCCGCGGACCCGTGCCTGAGCATCTGTCCCATCAACAGTGGTGGGCGTGCAGCTCCGGTGTGATTGGTCATCGATCACGTCTTGAGCCATTGTATGACAGGAGTGCCTTATCTTGCATCCGTCCGCCGGCACTGCAAGTCATTGATTGGATGTTATGTGCCGTGGCACAGCGCCGCTGAGCGGGATATATCCGCGCCACGAAATTGCGGAATTGCGCTAACATGTTAGCCTGCTCGAGTTACCCGCGGCGCAACCGGCTCAAATAGCAAGCCGGATTAAATAATCGACGGCAGTATTTTGTTCATAGGAGGGGGAATCCGTGACAAGACGTATTTATATGTTCATCGCCATCGCCTGGTGTCTGATGGCGGTACCGGCGGCATGGGCCGACGAGACAGTCCTCGGGGCTGGTGGTCAGGACTCAGGCGACAAACACAGCACTGCTGAATCCGTTTCGTCCCAGGCGGCTGCGGCCGTGACGACGGCGCAGAACGCCGCCGCGGATGAAGAACGTTTGAAGTTGTTCGGCTTCATGCCGCGGCGCACACCGCAGCCGGCATCCCCCCCTGACAGTGCCGGCGATAAGACGCCTGCCGCACAGCCGGCGCCGGCCTCTGGTGATGATGTGCAGCCCGCCGCGGCGGACCAGGCCGCCCCCGTCCCTGATGCATCAACACATGACTTGGGACAGTCGGCCCCGGCCGCTGCGAGTGAAGCCCAGCCGCCGGCGGAGACCACCACCGCCGGGACGGATCAGCCGGCCACCGCAGCCAGCCAGGCGGGCGGGGAGGGGGTCGCAACAGAGGCTCCTGAGTCCTCGATTCAGAACCAGACCCAAGAGCAGAGTGAGTCACCTTCTGCTGCCATGCCGCACAAAGCGGTGCAGTGGTCATACAACGGCGCCGGCGCCGCGCAATTCTGGGGTGATCTGAAACCGGAATTCGCCACCTGCGGCAACGGCAAACACCAGTCGCCCATCGATATCTCCACGGCGACGATCACCGCTCTGCCCAAGATACAATTCGATTATCACGATACCCCGCTGCGGGTGGTGAACAACGGCCATTCAATCCAGGTCAATTATCAGCGGGGCAGTTTCATCGTCGTGGACGGCAAGCGCTACGATCTGCTGCAGGTTCACTTCCATACGCCCAGTGAACATACCATGGGCGGTAAGGCGTATCCCATGGCGGCGCACCTGGTGCACAAGGCCGCGGACGGTGAGCTGCTGGTGATCGCGGTGCTCATGCAGACGGGCGAGAGTAATCGGGTGATCGATCGAATCTGGCAGCAACTGCCGTCCGCGGCGGGACAGATAAAGGTCGCGGATGAGCAATCCATCAACGTCGCCGATCTGCTGCCCAAGGACGGAACGTATTTCACCTATACCGGTTCGCTGACCACGCCGCCGTGCACCGAAGGTGTGAAATGGGTGGTGCTGTCGGCCCCGGTCACGGTCTCCCAGGCACAGCTGGACAAATTCACCGCCTTGTTCGCCCACAACGCGCGGCCGGTGGAACCGCTCAATGGCCGTACGGTGCTGTTCAGTAACTGATGCAATATGACGGGCCACGGACGGCCCGATTCCCGTGAACGGTGATCCCGGTCATACTCCGCGCCTTTCGCCGCCGCGCCGTCAGCCGATACAGGCCATGTATGGCGGGGCTTTACATTGCGGGTGCCCGCCTCGCCTGAACGATCAAACAGACGGAGGATAAAAGATGGCCAGGTATACCGTGATGCTGGTTGTACTGCTCGCCTTCATCGCCGGGTGCTCCAAGGGCGGTGGCATGCAGGAACAGGCCCAGAAGGTGAAGCCCAAAGATAGTGTTTTCAGTACGCAGTTTAAGGAAATCGACAAGGCCAAGGGCGTGCAGCAGACCCTGATGAACTCCGCTGCGCGGGAGCGCCAACAGCTCGGCAATCAGGCGCAGTAGCCGTCCGATAACGTGCCGTATGAGCGGGTAGTGCCGTGCCGGGGATCATTCGCCGCCACCGCGCCGAGCGCTCATCTGCGGTGGGTTGAACGGCTTGATCAGATTGCGAACGATGTTGTACTCCCCGTCGCTGGTGGCGGCAAAGCCGCTGTAATTGGCGTCCAACGCATGGGTGATTGCCATGTGCCGCGGGTTTTCGCTGTTTAGATCCAGAAACAGCTTTTTGAGTTTGTTATATACGTCGTCGCTGATGTTTGCGCCGACGGATATGTTGTAGGGCGGCAACGCAGGGGAGGCGTATAGAACCCGTATGCCTTTGCCCTTCCACTTATAGGCCATGGTGTCCTTGAGTATGCCGGCGTCGAAGTCGCCATGGATGACGGCGCGCACGATGTTGTCGTAGTGGCCTATAAACTTGTAATCCCTGAGCTCGTCCAGACTGATGCCGGCGTTGACCACGGTGGCGCGCTGCAGCAGCGCCGCCTTGTCCCCGAATGCGAAGGTTTTACCCCTCAAATCCGCGATGGACTTGATGGCGCTGTCGTCTCTGACGACGATCATTAATTGGAATGAACCCCTGTGCTCCGTTACGGTCTTTACCAGCAGCCTGGCATTTCCTTTTGCGTGGGCCTTTATATAGGCCACGGGGGTCAGATAGGCCAGATCAACGGCGCCGTCGGAAATATCCTGGATGGCCTTGTCCATGTCAGGGGCCAGCTTGAGTGTGACCGGCCGGCCGATGCCCGTGCTCAGGTATTTGATCAATGGCCGCAGTCGCTGGTACATCACGGCGGGAATGTCCATGGCGACAGAGCCGAAGTACAATTCCCCGTGTTCCCCCGCCGCACAAAGAGATGCATGCAGCATGAGCAGCGCCAATGCGATCCGGGTGAACGAAATTGATAACCTCATCGCTTCTCCCGGACGGCCGGTGGGCTAATTCGCAAGGCTGCTGGCATCCGCACAGTTCGCGTAATGGGTAACGCGGTTGCGTCCCTCGCCCTTGCTCTGATACAAGGCGATGTCCGCATAGCGGTAAAAATCCTTCACTGTGTCTGTGGCATAACCGTCGGGAATGGTCGCCGCGCCGATGCTGATGGATACCTTGAGCAGCGCGCCGCCGATGTCGAACTTACGCTCCAGAATGGTCAGGCGCAGCTTTTCTGCGATGTTGACGGCGTCGCCGGAATCGGCATTTTTGCAGAATACCACGAATTCCTCTCCGCCCATCCGGCATAACGTGTCGGACATGCGCATCCTGCCCTTCAGGCGCAGCGCCACTTCTTCCAGCACCGCGTCGCCGGCATGATGGCCATGGGTATCGTTGATCTTCTTGAAGTGATCGATGTCGATGAGCAGCAGGCTGTTTGGGATGCCGTGCCGGGCCGACATGGCCACTTCCGTTTCTATCATTGATTCGAAGTAGCGCCGGTTGTAAAGGCCGGTGAGCGGATCGGTGATCGATAACAGCTTGAGTTCTTCGTTAAGCTGCTGCAGTTCATTTGACTGCTGCTGCAGCATTTTGTTTGTTGACTGAAGCTGCCTGTCCGCGCTGATGACCTTGCCGCGCAAGCGGGTGTTGGCCTCGTTCAATTGGCTGCTGAGGGCGTTAAACTGACGCGCCAGGTCTCCGAACTCATCATTGGAGATCACCGGCAACCGGCCCACGGTATCGCCGTTTTCCTTGAAGCCCTTTCCCAGCGCATTCGACATGACACGCACCGGCCTGATAATCAGATACGACAAGGCCAAAAATTCACATATGGCAATCATGAAGATGATCAGCGCCTGACTTTCGACCAAATGGAATTTTTGCGATGCCAGGCGCTTTATAGTGTTGCCCATGCTGATGCCGGTGGTCAGGTAGCCTACCACGTCGTTGTCGAGAACGATGTTCTTGGTAAAAATCAGCAGACTGGGGGATTTTACCTGATCGTGCGCCCCGGCCTCGGCCATGATTTTGCCCTTGGCGTTGACCACTTTTGCGTAGGCGACGATATCGGAACTGGTGATTTGATCCAGCAGCAGCTGGATGGTGTGGTAGTCATAACCCACGACACTGTAGGCCAGCGACTTGGCCACGAACTGGGTGATGTCCGAGCCCCGCTGGTGGACTTCCTTGATAGCGTCTCTTTGTTCCTGTTCCAGGGCCAGCCAGCCGCTGACGGTCAAGGCACTCAGCAATACCGTGACGAGGATCAGCACCACCTTTTGCCGGATACCGAGCCGGAATATCGGACGTTTTGACTCCATGGCCGCAGGCGAGATTCCATATGCTTCTGATTACACGCCTGGGAACATAGCCGGGGAAGGCGTCCACAGGTTTGAACGTTACTTGTCTCTAATATAACGGTCTGCGGGGGCGTTTCTTGAGAGGCCGGATTGGTCTGTCCGGGGGAGGCCCGGCGCACGCGGACACTGCCGGCACCAGCGTGATAAATTCGTTATATTTCCGTGACGCCGGGGTGATGCCACGGTTAGATACTGGTCTGCGATAACCTATTTATTGGAGACCAGACCATGACCGTTATTCGCAACAAGGTTTTAGCCGCACTGATCGTCGGCGCCATCGCCCTCGCCGGTGCCGCGTGCACCAAGGACAAGATGACGGGCGACGGCAGCATGATGAGCGACACCGGCAGCACGCGCAACATAGATGGCGATCACATGAACAAAATGGATACGGACAAGAAGATGTCGTCCGGTGACGGGATGATGAAAAACTAACGCTCGTACCACGCGCGCACCGATCGGGGTACCGGCGCGATATGAAGTCTTGTCTTTGATCTTCACAAGGGTCCGCGGTGAGAGGTGTTTATTTCCCGCCGGCCCCCCTTGTTCCGGGGTGTCAGTCGACTTTGTGTGTCGATTCCCATTCCCGCAGTGCGTGGAGTGTATTTCCCACGTGCCTGCCAGGGTTCAGGTTGGTGTAGGTGTACATGACTTTCCCGCCGGGGGTGATGACATAGGACGTGCGGTTCGCGTAGGCGGGTTTTGACGCCAGGACCGCGTCGTAGGCCTTCATGATGTGTTGGTCGGTATCGGCGGCCACGGGAAACTTGCTGCGGCATTCGCTGACCGAGAATCTCTGCAGCTTTTCGATATTGTCGTGGGACACGCCGATGACGGTGGCGCCGAGGGCGCGGTATTTGCCCATGGCGCTGGCGAAGTCATGGGCTTCGATGGTACAGCCCTTGGTGAATGCCGCCGGATAAAAGTACAGGACCACCGGTCCTTTCTTGAGTGCATCCGCCAGGGAGAAGGTGAATACCTTGCCGCCCAGGGAGGCCTGTGCGGTAAAATCCGGGGCCTTTTCGCCGATGTCCAGCGCGGCGTGGGCCGGCAGTGCGGCCAGCGCCGACAGTAATCCAATAACCAGGCGTCTTTTCATAGCAGTCTCCTGTCACGCGGTGTTGAGCTATGTTAGCGCTTTCCCACCGCAATGTTTACCGTCAATCACTGATGGACATGCCCGTGCAGGCCTGGAAAGGGTTTTAGGAGCAGCCGTACTTCAAGGCGGGGGGACAGCCGGCACCAATCCTTCACGGCGTACCCCCATTTGCCGATATAAGGGCGTAACAATAACTATTGTTAATTCAAATAGTAGGTTATGATCTTGGAGGGGCAAATTGTGACGCAGGGAGACGATGCGAAATACTAACTACAATGCCGGGGTTTTTGCACTGCTGGCGGGTCTGTGGCTGTTCTTGGCCGCGCCGGCCCCGTCGTTGGCAGACGGCGACCACGGCGAGAGGGATCTCCAGCAGGTCAGTGCCACGGACATCCTGCGGGTAAAGACCAAGGCGCCGTTTCTGCGCTCTTCCTCGGCGCTGCTGGTGGACGAGCAGGCAGGGGTGACGCTGCTGGGTCGTAATGTCGATGAGCAACACCCCATCGCCTCGCTCACCAAGCTCATGACCGCCATGGTTACCCTGGATAAAAAGCTACCGCTGGATGAGACCATCACCATCTCTCCCGCGGACAGAGACCGTCTGCGCGGCTCGGCCTCGCGGCTGCGCATCGGTGTTAAATTGTCGCGCCGTGACACCCTGTTGGCCGCCCTTGCCGCCTCGGACAATCGCGCGGCCGATGCCCTGGCGCGCACCTATCCCGGCGGGCGTGCGGCGATGCTGCGTGCCATGAACGACAAGGCGCGCAGACTGGGCATGCATGATACCCATTTCGCAGATCCCGCCGGCCTCGACAACGACAGTATGTCCACCGCCAGTGATGTCGCCGAAATGGTGGCGGCCGCGGCGAAATATCGTTTGATCCATCAATTTACCACCACCGGCGAGTTCTCCGTGACGGACAGGCGCAACGGGCGGCACATTGATTTCATCAACACCAATCGGCTGGTACGCCGCTCGAGCTGGGACATCAACCTGAGCAAGACAGGTTACACGGACGATGCGGGCAACTGCCTGGTGATGCAGGCGGTAATCGCCGCGCGGCCGGTGATCATTGTATTGCTGAATTCCTGGGGCAAGCTCAGTAAATACGGTGATTCGGTGCGTATCCGCAACTGGCTGCTGAAAAACGAACGGCGCGCCCTGCGCCTGTCCGAGGCCCGCCAGGACTGATCTCCGTATCCGGGTAGTGCGGATTTCACCCACCGCGACTACCCTGACGTGCCCGTGTGACTATGCCCCGGCGGCGCTTGCCATGCTCAGGCCGGCATTTCGCCGCTGCCGCTGTGACGCCTGTGCCGGCGCCGCCAGCCAGTCGATCAGCGGCATCCACTGGTCACGCTCAAGCCGTATCTCCTCCTCGTTCATTTCGTGAATGCTCACCCCGCTCTCAGAGGCGATAAGGTAGTTTTCGGAGTCCGAGATGGAGGTCACGAACGGGATTTTCAGGCTGTAGAGAAAGCGCTTCAGCGGTTCATAGTGCGGTGATTCGCGGCGCACGCGATTCGCCACCACGCAGGCCTGAATGCCGAATTTTCTGATCTTGCCGATCAGAAGCAGGTCGCACATGAACTCTGAAGTGGCATGTATATCGATGGATGAGGGCGCGACCGGAACGACGATCACATCCGTGCGCCGGACCATCTCCTGCAGCGTCTGACCGCAGACGCCGGCGGGCGCGTCGATGACAAGACGCTCCGTGCCCAGGGGCACCGCCGTCTGCCAGGTGCGCGTCAATCCCATTTTTGTTCGGCTCGCATCGATGCCGTGAATGGTGGGCAGGCCAGCGGCGCGCACGGACAGCCATTGCAGGCTGGAACCCTGCGGATCATAGTCCATCAGGGTGGTTTTCATCCCGATCGCCGCGTAGTAGCCGGCGAGGTTGGTGGCGAGGGTGGACTTGCCGCAGCCCCCCTTCGAATTCAATACCAGTATTGTCTGCATGCTGTTACCTCCGGTGGCGCAAGGAATTTCGGCGGTAATAGGGCCGACGGCCGCAGCCGGATCACGCGGCATGGTTATATGTAGTCCTTTAACCGCGCTATAACCGTGATCGGCATCAAACTCTCGCCCCATGCCCCCCCTTGGCGGGTTGCCGGCGCGGTTCATCTGTGGTGTGCATCACCTTGTGGCGCGAGGCTTGAATCATTCCATATTTCATCCCGTCCCGCGAATAGCGCACCTGTGCGCGGGAGGGTGCGTCATTCAGGTGAGGGCGTTTTGCGATGCATCACTCACTACGCATTCAAACAGGTCCGGCGCAAATTGAAATGTGATGGGCTTGGTGTTTTTATGCCCCCGCCGCCGGTATCCTCTCGCCTCATCCCACTACACAGCCAGGCC
Organism: uncultured Gammaproteobacteria bacterium; assembly: GCA_964463055.1. Taxonomy (GTDB): domain Bacteria; phylum Pseudomonadota; class Gammaproteobacteria; order CAWJPQ01; family CAWJPQ01; genus CAWJPQ01. The sequence continues at coordinate 12,927 of CAYXAX010000010.1, forward strand.
GCGGCCTCCGGCTGATTCTCGTTCAGGAGGCGTTATGAAATTCTCCGACGTACTGTTGATCCTTCCAGGTCATCCGTCGATCTCCGTGATCTTCTGGATCGTCATGCTGGCTGTGGCGCTGTATCTCGCCCGCACCCCGGCCCACCGCGCCATTACATCCATGAGCGAGGTCCTGCATTACGCATTTCGTATCGCCGCCCAATCCACGCGCGTGGCCGAGGACAAGCTGATCGAACGTAACCGCGAGGTCCTGCTGGCCGCCGGGCGCGAGGCCTCCGAGCGCATCATCGAGCGCGAGTTCGAGCGTGTCGACGCCACTCTGCGCCGCGACCTGGCCGAGTATCCGACGCTGCACCGCCAGCTCACGGAACAAATACTGAGCATCGACGAGGACTACAAGCGCAGCACTGAGGTCCCGCCGGCTCCGCCGGGTTGGCTCAAGGCCGTAGAGACAGTGGCGAAGATCCCCTCCGCCGGCGACCCCATGGTGGCCAACATCCTGGGCGACATCCACCAGTCGCTGGTCAAGGCGCAGAACACCGCCATCGATCAGTACCGCAAGAGCAGCCATGACCGTCACAACCTGCTTAAGGGCATGATGCCCCACTGGCGCAAACTGCTGCAGGTATTGGGCAGGGTAGACAAGAGCGTTAACAGCCTCATCGAGCGCGCCAGAACCATCGACCGTCACATGGACGAATACGAGCATATCAACCGCGGCACGGATCACGCGGCACGCATGCTGTCGTCGTCGTCCATCACACAGTTCTTCATCGCCGCCTTCGTGCTGGCCATCGCCATCGGCGGCGCGGTGATCAACTTCCACCTCATCGCCCGGCCCATGTCGGAGATGGTTGGCGGTACGAGCCAGATCATGGGCTACAAGACGGCCAACATCGCGGCCCTGGTCATCATCCTGGTGGAAATCGCCATGGGCCTGTTCCTCATGGAGTCGCTACGCATCACGCGCCTGTTTCCGATCATCGCTGCCCTGGACGACAAGATCCGTATCCGCATGGTGTACATTACCTTCGCCATGTTGTTCTCTCTGGCCAGCATCGAGGCGGGACTGGCGTACATGCGCGAGATTCTGTCCCAGAGCGATGCCGCACTGGTGGCCTACCTGATGCAGAACAACCAGACTAACACCGCAGCGTCTCAGAGCCGCTGGATCACCACGGCGGCGCAGATGGGCATGGGTTTCATACTGCCGTTCGCGCTGACCTTCGTCGCCATCGCCCTGGAGTCCTTCGTGCAATCATCGCGTACCGTGCTCGGTATTACCGGTGTGGGCATGCTGCGCGCCGTGGAGTTCATGTTGAACCTGCTTGGCAACGTCTCCCGTTATACCGGCACCGCGCTGGTTCACATCTATGACCTGCTGATTTTCGCGCCGCTGTGGGTCGAGCGTCAGGTCAAGGGCAAAGTCGAGACCCGCCGGCGCGACGCTGAAAAAGATACCGGCCACATGGACACGGTCGTGATGGGTGGGCAGTCATGAAGCCGCTGAAGATCACGGTGCTCACGTTGGGTCTCTGCGCCACCGCCGTCACCGGCGGTTGCGACAGGGGGCCGCAGGTAGCCCCGACACGGGGCGTGTATATGCTCATCGACACATCGGGCACGTACACCGATGAGTTGAAGAAGGCCCAGAGCATCATCAACTTCGTACTGGCCAAGCTCAACCCCGGGGACTCCTTTGCGGTGGCGAGCATCAACACCGGCAGCTTCACCGAGAAGGACATCATCGATAAGGTCACCTTCGATGACCGGCCCAGCATGGCCAACGCCCAGAAGCGCAAGTTCCGCGAGACCATCGACAAGTTCGTCAGGAGCGTGCACCCCAGTGCGTACACCGACGTGACCGGCGGCATCCTCCAGGCCACCGAGTACCTGGACGAGAAGAATCCCGGACACAAGACTATCCTGGTGTTCTCCGATCTCAAGGAGGAATTGAAAAAGGGTTACGTGCGCAATATCCCGCTGCAGCTCAACGGCGACGAGGTGGTGGCCATGAATGTCACCAAGCTGCACAGCGACAACGTCGACCCGCGCGAGTATATGGATCGTCTGGAAGCGTGGCGTAAGCGTGTGGAAGCCGGCGGTGGCCAATGGCGCGTGGTCAACGACCTTGAGCGCCTGGACAACATCATGGCGTCCAATTAGGCGCAGAGCACCGGCCTCGCCCCGTGGAGGCCGGCTTACCCGCCGAATACGATACCCGGGAATAACCATTAAGTATGACGCGTATTCACCTTCGCTTGGGAAATCGATAAAACAGCATTCCTGCCCCATTTGTGTGCGCGCCGTCGACGGTTCCCGCCTACCGCGCTTAACCGTTTGAGCATGAACCGTCGTGCGCTAAATATTTATTGCCCCCAGACGTTAATTAGAAAGCGTCCCGGTATTGTTGTTTTGGATGCCCATGAACAGTGCATTACCGGGCCGCCGCGCTTTCTTCATGGCCGCGCCTCCCTGGATGCGTCACAACGCGCATTACCTGATATACAGGAGTTGCAAAGCCCGCTCTGCAAGGAAGGCGTTGGCGTTGTCAAAAAAGGAGGATAGGGTACAATGAAAACGGGTACGGATTACTATAACGATATATACCAAAGAAGTTGGAGGGCCGCAGTATGGGACTACTCCAGATAATATTCGGAGAGCCGATGGTGGCGTTCATCGCCACTGTATGTCTCAGTTATGGGATGACGGACATTGCAGTTGGTCTTTTGAAATGGCATGCCGTGGACGGAAGCCAGACAAACGAGGCTATGATCAGCATTAACACAGGGACGACGTTTTTCTTGGCGGCCACTATTCTTGTGTGGGTCCCGCTGCATACCTGAACTACCGGTGCCTGACCGGTTTGCATTTCTCGAATAACATGTGAGTCGCAAATGCGTGTGGACAAGGAGGTCCGCCATGCGACGCCCGCCGCAAATTCTAAATGTCAGTGCAGATTGTCAACGCACAAGAGTGTCCTGTGAGTCATTTGCCACAGGGGACCGATTGAGATTTGTCCCAAGTGATTCCGGGATGTCGCGTGTTTATCCCGAAGTGGCCACCGTATAGATGGCCGTACCGACACATATCCAAAGAACGCCGATGAACAGGCCGTATATGAGTTGTGAAATTTCTTGACTGGTCATATTGGACTCCTGAATATTTTTATTGGATCGAATCGCCTGCCTGCATTCCAGGCATAGCGTTTAAAAGCAATTGCTTATACATCTGTCAGGCTGACTTGATGATACTAAACATGAATCGTCTTAAAAACCATAACCGGCGATTTTCTGAAATTTCCGCACCACAGAAAGGTGAATAAACAATCCATGTTTCGATAAGGGGCTGTTGACGGGTTTTCACGGGCTGAGCAATCGGCAGTCCGATCACTGGATCGTTCAATTACAACATGCTTATCCCACCCTATCTCCACGGGGTGCCTTTCCGGCGGTGCTCGCGCCCGATGGAGGGACAGAGATAGACCTCAACCGCATCAAGCGCGTGAGGCCGGTCAGTAATGCCGCATCGACGGCAACACGGCGATCTCACACGGGCACGTGCTGTCCCATCGCGGCCGACACCTACTCCCCCACGATGTGATGAAGTCCTGGTTCTGCGGGCCCTTGCCGCTGAATTTCTATCCAGACCGCCGTGAACAGTTCCATAATCGGCCGGTGATGTTGACGCCAGTGGTCATTTGTCCTGGCTATGGCTCACAAAACACTCTGCGCGCAGACGCCCATACCTTAATGATTCCGAACGCTGGGCAGTGCTTCTAGTCCATTGTTAATATTGAATAAATTCGGTATATCCGGAATAAAGTCCGGTATCGCATGCGTAATCCGGGCCGCGCTGTGGCCGGGGATGGCGCAGGCCCACAATCTTCACGTCCGCGTGTCTCAAAATTGCGCCCGATTCGCCGATAGATTGAAAGGAGATCCACCCCTGGCGAAGTGACAAATGACTCTTAAAGATCAAGATGTTGTACGATCTGCTGGAAAAGCCGCGGAACAGCGTGCCTACCCGCGTCAACCCGTTCGCCTGCCCGCTGTCTTCACCTTGACCCGCGGGGGTGTCGAACGTCACTGCGAGATCCGCGATTTCTGTCCCGGCGGCATGCTCCTGGTCTACGGCCCGATGGACGACCCCGGCTGCCTGCCCGTGGTCGGAGACGTGATCGATCTGCGGGTTTCACCGCGCGCGCGGAAGGGGGCAGACGGTGCGGCCTTTACGGCGCGCGTCGTTCGTACCGACGGTCACAGCGCCGGTGTGGCCTTACTCAGCCCGAGTGCCGCGGCGCTGCAGTCCATGGCGGCCCTCGTCAGAGACCAGCACGAAAGCGACGCGTCACGCCAGGCCTACGCCACCGATGTAAAACCGATCAGCAGCAAATCCGCCCAGGGGATTATCGAGGCATACCGGCGCGTCTGCATCGATGAACTCGCGCCCATCATCCAGGCGTTTGTCAGCGCCGCCGATGAGCGGTGTTTCGAATTGGCGAAAAACGCCACCAACATGTCGGCCCAGAACAGCTACTTCTCCGCGCAGGGGATGATAAAGCGCACCGCTGGGGATATCACGGAACGCTTCCGGCGCGCGATCACTCAGCGTATGCAAGACACCGCTTTTCGCGGCGGTAAACCGGATGTTAAGCAAAGCCGGGGTGCGTCGGGCATGACGCTCACGCTCATGGAGCATGACACGTTGGAGGATTGGCTGGCGATATCGGATGTCGTCAATCACGTGGAATCGCGACATCAGATAGTGTTGTCGGAGTTAGAGCGGCGACTTGCATATCTGCACCAGGCGTTGGTGCATCGTGAAAACAATCCGGTGGGACCCACCGTCTTCGCTCAGGCATTCCAGGAAGCAATCACGCCGCTCAGCCTGGAACACGCGGTGAAACAGGTCTGCTATACCGTGTTCAAGGGCGTACTTAACGATTATCTGCCGCTGCTCTACGACAGGCTGAATGAGCTGCTGGTCGAATCCGGCGTGCTGCCGTATCTCAAGCCTGAGATCGTGCGCCAACCCGGTGCCGTCACCAGGCCCGATCCGGATGCCGTGGATACAACGGACACCGCGGACCTCGGGCAGGAAACCCCGTCTGTGAATGCCGGCAGTCTCGGTTCGGACACGCCGGCGCAAGGTGGTGAAGCCGCCTCGCCAAGAGGGGCGCCGGGCGGGCCAACACCTGCTCATGGGCACACGGGCCGGGATACTCACCAAGGCCACGATCTCTATCAGATCGTACGTGACCTACGCGAGCTGCAGCAGAAATTCGGTTCCGGCGCTGTCCCCGCTGGGCCGGTGTCCGAGCAATCCGGCGGGCACATGCTGCAGGCCGGACAAGCACCGTATGCGGTGTATGACAAGAAGGAGATTCTCGCGGCGTTGTCGCACATGCAGTCCGCCGCGGGCGGCATCACCGACAGTCTGCCGCAGGGACTGGATTTCCAGTCTCGCGTCATGTCCGTCCTGGAGACGCGGTCCCACGGCAGCGTGAAACACCTGGGTGAGCGCGAAAGTGGCATCGTGGATGTCGCCGGCAGTCTGTTCGACTCCATGCTGCAGGATATGCTGGTGGCCAAGAGTGTGCGCACTTGGCTGCAGCGCTTGGAGATCCCGATACTGAAGCTGGCCATTGTCGACGACACCTTGTTCCTCGACCGGTCACACGTGGCGCGGCAGGTCGTGAACAGGATCTCGCAGCTGGAACTGTACGGCGATGGCAAGGATCGCTCACAGAGCGCGGTACAGCGCAAGGTTGGCAGTCTCATCGACCGCATTGTCAATGAGGTCGATACGGATCCCGGCGTGTTCTCCAGCGTGCTGAAGGAACTCGACATGTTGATCCAGATCCAGAACGAGGCGTATTCGGACAATCTCCACGAAGTCATCACGCAGTGCGAGAACGAACAGCATGTTGACGCCGGGGCCGGTGAAGACGCGTCGTCCGGGGAAAGTGAACCGGTCTGGGAGCGGCGCGATGACTGGATCAAGCGGGCGCGCCGGCTGAGAGTCGGCAGCTGGTTGCTGCTGGAGACCGATTTGAGAGAACAGCAGCGCCTGAGACTGGCCTGGGTATCGAAAAACGAGGAGCACTATGTCTTTGTCAACCTGCGCGGACTGCGCGAGGCCTCACTGACCGTTGCGAATCTGGCGAAGCAGTTACACGATGGCACCGCAATCATCCTGGATAACGCCGATGAGCCTGCCATCGACCGGGCGCAGTATACGATGCTGCAGACACTGCATCGCAAGCTGCTGCACGAGAGTACCCACGATCAGCTCACCGGGCTGATCAACAGGCGCGAGTTCGAGCGCCGTTTTCGCGAGGCTGTCACCGCCATCGCGGAGAGCGGAGATGAATACAGCCTGTGCTACCTGGATATCGATCAGTTCAGCGTGATAAATACCACCTGCGGTTACGACGCGGGAGACCGGCTGCTGGTGGAGATCAGCGAGCTGATCAGAAACAGCTTGGGCGAACACGCCGTGATGGCCCGCCTCGGCAGTGACGAGTTCGCCGTTCTATTGGAAAAGCTGCCTGTTCGGGAGGCGATAAAGGTCATCGAAGAGCTCATCCATGCGGCGCGTAGCTATCGCTTCACATGGCAGGACAAGCGCTTTTCAGTGTCTTTCAGCATCGGCATGGTGCAGGTGGACGAGCCAGAGGGGGATGCCGCCCTGTTGCTGCAGGCGGCGGAATCAAGCTGCCGGGCGGCCAGGGATCGCGGCGTGAATAATATTCATATATATCGTTCGGACGATGCCCAGTTGTCCGATCGCAACAATATCGCCCAGTGGCTGTCGCGCATCGACAAGGCGCTGGACGACGGCACGCTGGACCTGCGCTATCAGCGCATCATGCCCCTGCAAGATGAAGCCCACACCCACCCCCTCCACGCCGAAATATTCATCAGCATCGTGGACGAACATGGTGATCACATATCGCCCCAGGAGTTCATCGTCGCCGCCGAACACTACCATCGTATATCCGCGGTCGACCGTCTGGTGGTCCAGAGTGTTTTCCGGTGGATGGTCAATCATCGCGACGAAATGGCTACTATCGGCGGATTCGCCATCAACCTGTCCGGGCGCAGCCTGAGTGACGAAACCTTTCTGGACTTCATCCTCAAGGCGGCCGAGTCGACGGGGGTGCCCATGGACAAGGTATGCTTTGAGGTGACCGAGACAGCGGGAATCTCCAACCTCTCGGACGCCACTGAATTCATCCTGCAGATGAAAAAGACCGGCTGTCAGTTTTCCCTGGATGACTTCGGCAGTGGGTTCTCTTCATACACCTACCTGAAAAACCTGCCGGTGGATTTTCTGAAGATCGACGGCGCCTTCGTGAAGGAAATGGACAAGAATCCCAGCGACTTCGCAGTGGTCAAGTCCATCAGTGAAATTGGTCACTTCATGGGCAAGAAGATCATCGCCGAGTACGTGGAAAACAAGACCGTCCTGAATCAACTGCGAGAGATCGGTGTCGATTATGCCCAGGGGTACGTTATCGATACACCGCAGCCTTTGGAGGGGTAAGTCCCCTAATCTGAGTGGGTACGCTCACACCTCTCATGCCCGTCAAGGTGGCTATTGGCAATGGTGAAAATGCGGATAGTTCTAGCCAGCATTTCTATTTTCTGTGTGCTAAGTGCCCATGCCGGGGTATACCAGCGCATTGGCGGTAATGGCACCGCGTTCTTCGGTGACCGCTCGGCTGCATCAGAACATTACTTAATCAAGCAGGCAGGGAGTGCATCGTCTCAATTCAGCCGGACAGACAGACTGGGCTATCCGAAAAGCATCATTCTTGAACTGCGTGGATTACTGGAACGCGGAAATTTTGACGAGTTAAATAGGAAGCTGGCTGGCTATCAAGCGGCATTCGAGTCCAATATCAATGCCGAAGACGACCTGTTCGCGGCATATGACGCCTTCGAAATCAACAGCAAGTCAGATGAGGCATTGTTTGATTCATGGGTCAAATTCACGCCATCAAAATATCAATCCTATCTGGCAAGGGCGAAATATTATTCGCGTATGGGATGGTTTTCGCGAGGGACCAAGTGGGCGAGTGAGACGAAAAAAGAACAATTTGAACTGATGGATGCTTACTTCGATAAGGCAAGGCGCGATATAGAGAAAGTTCTCAGTATGAATAACAGGACGATCTTGCCTTATTACATGCTGATTGATATGGGCAAGGCCCGTGGCGGGCATGCGCGCTACTCAGATTCGGCGGCGGAAAATGATTACCAATGGCTGTATGAGCTGCTGGGGGCGGCCGGCGTCACCGCGCAGGTGGACGAAGATGAGGAAGCCTTAAGGTCGGGACTTAAAATCAGTCCTGGCTCGTATCATCTGCGGGAAAAATATCTCCAGGCGATTACCCCAAGATGGGGTGGTTCCTTTAGAAATATGCAGTCTTTTATAAATAGCTCAATGAGCTATGTTTCTCTGAATCCAAGGCTGAAATTACTGAAAGGGTTTGTATACGCTGAAGCCGGTGAGATGCAGGCGCTGGATGATAAATACAGCGTGGCGGAAAAGTTGTATGACAAGGCGCTTGTCTACGGTGAGAACCCATCAACTCTACTGGATAGAGGGAAAAACAGTTATCGACAGAAAAGTTATTCAAAAGCGCTCAGAGATATCAACCGTGCCATCGAGCTGTATTCGGAGAATGGAAACTACTACTACTGGCGTTCCCTGGTTTATAGCAAGCAAAAGGACTATATAAAGGCGGCATTTGATATCAAAATGGCAAATATGCTAGTGCCTTATGATGCTGATATTAATAATCAAAAAGGGTGGGTTGTAAGCAAATTGGTATATATTGGCTACACATCTTCTGATAGAAGAAGCTATAAACAGGCCCTTGAATACTTTAATGCAGCCTTGCATGTCGAACCGAAAAATGCTGATGCCTATTACTATAGGGCGCGGGCATTAATCGGCCAAAACAAACGGGATATGGCGCTTGGTGATTTAAAAATGGCCATTAATCTGAAGCCCGGGGAGTTTGGCTATTACCAGCTTATCGATTGGCTGCTGTCAAAGCGCGCGCGCTGGGATCAGATAATTCAATATTGGACTCGGTATATAAAGTTAAATCCTGATGATGGTCGCGCCTATGTTGAGCGCGGCGGCGCCTACTTCCACAAGGGCGATATGAGGTCGGCGGTGCATAATGCGAAGATTGCGGCCGATCTGGGCGATCCTGACGGAAAGGAGGCCTATGAAAAATATAAAGACAGGGTCGAATAGAAAATGTTAGCGGTATGCGGAGGTCTGTTCAGAGCGTCATTATTATTGATGTTTTGATGAGGTTTTAATCTGCCCCGCCTTTTGGCGCGGCAAATAGGGTTTTACGATCAAGGCAAGACTGCGCACGGGGCTACGTCATCGATACGCCGCATCCACTGGGAGAGTGATCATTCCTCACGCCGTATATTTCCACTTTACGGGCGGGTACTGACCGATATGGCGGCTATTGCTGCTCGTACAATAATGGTTGTCGGTGGCTCAATTATCACGTTATTCTTGCCGTATGCAATTTTATTGCATCGATGATGGCATTCATTAATAACAAATATTAATCTGTTCGGCGCCAAATCACTTTTGCCGATCGCAGCATGGAAATCGTTTGAACCGCTGCGTGGGGGCGGATGCCAGCCATCTCCCGCAGCGTTGAATGAATGGACGCGGGATGATCTGCGTGCCTGATCTGTGGCAGGATGCCCGCAACTATAATCAAAAAATACAAAAATATTGTGGGGAGGGGGTGTGAAGATCCGGCATTATCCGTATTATTTCCTTGTGCTGGCAGGATGTATATTTGATATGGCAGCCGCTCATGCCAGTGCGCCGATCCATGGCGCCAAGGCGGCCGGTATGAATACCGCTTTCACCGGCGTGGCGGACGACCCCAGCGCCGTCCTGCATAATCCCGCCGGCATCACGCAGCTGGACGGAACGCGCATCTACGCAGGGGGGTCGGTGGTGATTCCCAAGTCCACCTATGAGAGTCCCGGCGGTGACTCGGTGGATACGCAATTCCAGGCCTTCTTCCCGCCCAATTTCTATATCATCCATGGTCTGAGCCATTACGGCATGACTGCGGGTCTGGGCGTCTATGCCCCGTTCGGCATCGGCGGCCGCAAGTGGCCGGCGGACGGGCTGACACGCTACAGTTCCATCGAGAGCACCCTTGGTACCGTGACGATAAATCCCACCCTCGCCGTCAAGCTGCGGCCGGACTTGTCCGTGGCCGCCGGATTCGACTACATGCTGGCACAAAACGACACGGACACCGCCGTCGACCAATCCGCGCTAGGCGCGGCAGATGCACGAACGAAGATCAAGACCCACGGTGACGGCTGGGGCTACAACCTGGGGCTGTTTTACCGGCCGAATAGCGCATGGAGTGCCGGGCTTGCCTACCGCAGCGGTATCAGCGTGGATCAGAAGGGTACGCTCGATATGAACAACATCGCAGCGGCTGCGCAGCCACTGTTCGGCGGATCAAGCTTTCAAACCGCTGTGAGCGGCAAGGTCGATTTTCCGGAGATGGCGGACATCGGCATCGCCTATCGACCGACGGAGCGCTGGGTCATCGACGTCGATGCCGAGTGGACCGGGTGGTCGAGCTTTCAGCGAGCACAGCTCGACCTTGCTACCGAAGTGCCTGCGGCCGGCCTGACGGATATCTCGGTACCGCAGGATTGGCATGATACCTGGGGCTATAAAATCGGCGCGGATTTCAAGGTCAGCGATCATCTTTCCCTTCGCGCCGGGTACGCCTATTTCAATACCGCGGTACCGGCGGCGACGCTGACCGCTTCCGATCCCGATGCCGACCAGCACAACGTCAGCGTAGGTCTCGGCTGGCGCGAGGGACGGTGGACGATCGACGGCTACTATAATCTGGGTATTTTCAGAAATCGCCGGGTGACCAATGCCATCCTCTCCGGACGATACGAGACATACGTCCAGTACTTCGGGACGAGCGTGGGCTATAACTTTTGAGCGCAGGTGTGGGTTGCAGGTGGGGAAGCGCCGGCCGCGAAAGCCAGCGGCTGGGTTACCCCACGGCAGTCCATTGTTGGGTATTTTGATGCTTATTCCGCGATCGCTTCCACGATAAGACGTTCCGCGCCTGCAAGGTTGTTCAGCAGATCGGCGGAAAGGGCGTGGCGCGCCAGGATATACCTTGCGGTATTGAAGCTGACCGTGACTTCCCCGGGCGTGGCCTCTGAGACCAGCACCTTAAGGGGCAAATCGAGCCCGGACAGCGGTTGCGCCACCATGAGCGGCGTTCCCGCCTTTGGGTTGCCGAAGATGATCAGTGTCGTGGGCGGCATCGATAGGCCGGTGGCCATGGCCTCCGCTTTCTGATCGATTGTCGCAAATACCTTGATGCCGTGGTCTGCGAAGGCTGAAAGCAAGCGTTGCACGGTGTCAGCGAAATGATACGGACTCGTGACGCTCATGACGCCGGGACTGACGGCTGACTTAGTGGTGCGCTGCACCATTTCTCCTCCTTCTTAATCAAGTGTCAGAGTGTTTGCAATCGTTGTGGGGTCTTTGTTCATGGGTATGTCGAAAGTCTGGGGTAAGCTCTTCAAAAATTCTAGTACTCTGGCCCCTCGATTTCCTTGTCAAATCGGTTTAGTATGCGTGCCCTTATGATCGGACCCGAATGCCACGCATATGAATCATCGGGCATGTGCCAATGATATCTTACGGAAATGTAATGTCTGCTATATGCCTGTTTCATAGGAGGTAAGGTAATAGGCGCCTGGTATCATGCTGGTTTGTCATTGTCTCTGGTTTGTTGCTGTCCTAGACTGTATTCCAGGAAGCCCTTTAAACTTGGTTGATATGCATCATCAGGTAGGCTTGTTTTGTAGGAATCAGGGTAGACATATGAAGAGTAATGAAGAGAGCCAGGCTGAGGCTGACGCTAAACAAAATGAAGATGAGTCAGAGGAAAGGCCAAATAAAGGCATGGAAGACTGGGAATTTGCCGAGGAAAGAGAAGAGACGCCCTTAAAAGTCCCCTACTGGTTCCCAATCGCGGTTGGCGCATTAATACTGGGCGGTATTCTTCTGACACTTCCATGGTTGGGCATAAGAAAGGGATATGAACGCCCCTGGTTGGATTGGGGGCTGCTCATAGGTGCCGGCTACGGCGTTGTCTTCTTAGGGATGATCTATTTCTTTATGAAGACAAGAAAGAATCAATCGGGTGATGCAGAGGAAAGCGAGGAGAAGAAAAGAAGTGAGGCTTCTAATTCTGATCAGACAAAATGATTCCAATAAGCCCAAGAATGTCCTGAATGGCAGCAATATTAGCGAAAACTGATCTGACCTCGGTTGGTTTACTGCGGCCTGCAAAAGCTACAAAAATGGCCGATGACCTTCACCCTTTGTTCTCAATTTTTTCCCAGGTATCACGCAGAGTCACGGTGCGATTAAACACCGGTCGGTCATGGACATGATCGGCATCGGCGCAGAAGTAACCCTGGCGCTCAAACTGAAATACTTCACCCGGCCCGGCCTCGCCCAGGGCCGGTTCGAGCACGCACTGAGTCAGTGTTCGGAGCGAATCCGGATTGAGATAATCAGTAAATTCCCTGCCTTCCTTGCCCGCTGCTGCATCGGGCGATGGGTGAGTAAATAGCCGGTCATACATCCGTACTTCAGCCCGAATCCCATGACGTGCGGAAACCCAATGGATAACCCCGCGTGGCTTGCCCATACCTTCCGGGTTAGTGCCAATTGAGTTCGGTACATGACTGCAGTGCAGCTCAATAATCCCACCCTGTGTATCTTTTATCACTTCATCACACCGAATGATGTAGGCGTTGCGCAGGCGCACCAGACCGCCCTTGACCAGGCGTTTATACTTCTTGTTGGCCTCTTCACGAAAATCTTCCCGCTCGATGTAGATCTCATTGCAGAATGGTGTTTTGTGCGTCCCCATGGACTCATCCTGGGGATGGTTGGGCGAATCCACCTCTTCAGTCTTGTCTTCCGGATAGTTGGTGATTACGACTTTGAGCGGTTCCAGCACGCCCATGCGGCGCGGCGCGGCTTCATTAAGAACTTCTCGAACAGTATTTTCCAGCAGCTCCAGTTCGACCGTACCTTCACTCTTGGTCACGCCGATGCGATGACAAAACTCCCGAATCGCCACAGGCGGATAACCGCGGCGCCGTATGCCGGCAATGGTCGGCATGCGCGGGTCGTCCCAGCCTTCGACAAGCCCCTCAGAAACCAATTGAGTCAGTTTGCGTTTGCTCAGCACCGTGTATTCCAGGTTCATGCGCGAAAATTCGATTTGTCGCGGGTGGCAGCCAATGGTGATATTGTCCAATACCCAGTCATATAGCGGGCGGTGATCTTCAAACTCCAGGGTGCAGAGAGAATATGTAATGCCTTCCAGCGCATCGCTGATGGGATGGGTGAAGTCATACATGGGATAAATGCACCAGGCCTCACCCGTCTGGTGATGAATCACGCCGTGACGAACCCGGTACAGCGTCGGATCGCGCATATTGATATTGGGTGAGGCCATATCGATTTTGGCGCGCAGCACTTTGGCGCCGTCCTCGAACTCGCCATTTTTCATGCGTGTAAACTGATCGAGATTTTCTTCCACGGAACGGTCGCGGAAAGGACTGTCGCGGCCCGGCTCTGTCAAGGTACCGCGATACTCGCGTGTCTCTTCGGCGCTCAATTCACAAACATAGGCTTTACCATTTTTAATCAATTCAACGGCAAACTCGTAAAGCTCGTCGAAGTAATTGGACGCGTAATAAGGTTTGTCATGCCAGTGATATCCCAACCACTTGACATCGTCCTGGATGGACTGGACAAACTCGATATCCTCTTTGTGTGGATTGGTGTCATCAAAGCGCAGGTTGCATGTGCCGTTGTAATCCTCGGCGACACCGAAATTCAGCACGATTGATTTGGCATGACCAATATGCAAATAGCCGTTGGGCTCCGGTGGAAAGCGGGTGGCGACCTTGGTTTGCCTACCCGACTTCAGGTCTTCATCAATAATTTGACGAATGAAATTCGTCGGGGTGTTGGTTTTTTCGCTCATTGCTTTTTAATCTCTATGCCCTGGCTTTTATAAATTCGAGCACCTCGACATCAAATCGAGGTTAATATCGCCCAGCAATAGTAGCAAAAACCGTGGCCCAGCCCAGATAATTCTGTAATTATTGCCCCGCTCAACTTGAGCTGACTCGCGTCTTGCCGCAACGCCTGCACTTTTCATAAGTCACCAGTTTGCCCTGCTTTACGTCAAACTGTTTTTCCTGCACGATTTCCCATTTATGAAAATTGCTTTTGCACAGGGTCTTGCCCTTGTGCTTGTCTTGCAGAGAAGGTTTTTTGAACTGAATCACATCGCCCATTGCTTGCACCGCTGAAAAGTTGGGGTTGGATCATAATTGTAGCGAATATCGGGAAAATTTGTGATCTGTCGCCAGTTATTTTAGCCGGGTATATCGGGATACAGTCGTCGACTCACTTGCATTCCCTTGATCCATTGTTGACCAATGCCTCGTGCATGGGCGGTAAGTGTATGTATCCGTCCTATAGCGCGGCCAAAGCGACGATTTTTGCGATGCATCTGTTTAAGCCAGTGATCAGGGTCGATGCCTAATCGGTGGAGAATGGGCGGCAAGTTATCAGGAATATATCCTCGCTTGTCATCTCTAATGGCACGCCCGGTCCAATCCACCAAGGCAAAGTAGTCTGTCAAATAGAATGGGAGAGCTGTTGAGTTGGCTGTTGGTGGGGATCGAAAGGGCAGTAGTATGGGTCTATTTGAATCTTTATCACCCGCAGCGCCTTCTTCATTTGCGCCGCTCATGGTGATGGACATCAAAGAAATCCTGGCATAAATAGAGGTGTATTCGCTGTCCTCCGGCATTGACGCGATACCCGCGCGTATGGGATTCAAATCAACATAACTCATGCAGGTGAGCAGGCCTGCCTCATCCAGCAACGCCTGGCTTTTGAAGCGTCCTTCCCAGAATCTGCCCTTGCACTTATCCTCGGCGTTGGATCGGCGCGCGAGGTGCTCATTCAGACAGCGCATGAACCAGCTCACATCATGTAGTCGCTCACGCCACATTTCCACAGTCTCAAGGGCCTTGGCCTGTTCAGCTTTACTGATTTGCGCGTCAGGAGATTCGATCTTTGCAACCACAGGTGGGATACCGAATAGCTGCGCCCATCGCTCGATGATCTCGACCTCAGACCACTGTTTCGCGGCATCACGATCGACACGCAGCACCACGTGATAGTGATTGCTCATCACCGCATAAGCGCACAAATTGATGGCGAAAATCCGCTGCAATGCCGCCAGGCGATTGAGGACCCATTGCTTTCGATGGGAATAGTCCCTGCCGCTGAACTCATCACGGCCCCATAGAAAAGCCCTCCGCACACAGCGGCTGATGCAGTGATAGTAGGGAGTATCATCTAGAGAAATTATAGACTTTCGGGCGAGCGTCATCGTTGCCACCTCCGTGTGACTCCGTTGAAGAACTGGAATTCCTTTCCAGCGATATACAGTTAAAAACTAGCGCGCCGTTGGGTTTGTGTCAATCAATTTATGGGTGTCCAAGTTTTAAGTTTTATCATCGTGGGATACGTCAGTCTTTTACGATGAGGGGTGGGAGAGCCGGCTTAACAGGCGGATCATATCGGTCTGACGACGAACACCCATTTTTTCCATAGCCTGGTAAAGGTGGAAGCGCGCCGTCGAGATGCGGATGCCCCGTGCGGCAGCATGTTCCCGCAAGCTGCGGCCGGCATACAGCGCCGCGGCCAGCTCAGCTTCGCTCTGTGTCAGTCCGAAGGCGGCGGCGATGCGCGCCGCATCGATTGTCGCCTCTTGCATCGGATCGCTGAGGAAGACGATTGCGGCGGGCACCGAACCGTCCAGGTCGTAGACGTTGCGCGGCGGCAGGCGGCGCACATGCAGAATGTATGGCGGCAACCCAGACAGCCGCGGCACCAGTACGTCACCGCCGGGCTGCAGATCCGCCGCCATGGACCTGTCGAGGAAACCGGCAACGATGGTCTGAAAGGCCTGCCGCGCGGACGGCTCGGCGATTAATAGACCGTTGGCATTCAGGCTGAGGCCGTCTCCGGTGCGCAGTATGCTTTCGGCTTTACCATTGACGTGGATGACAGATCCGGCATCGCCGAGCAGGATCACCCCCTCGCTCAACTGCTCAAAACTGTCCAGCAACGCGCCTTCGCGCTGCGCCCGCCCTTGGAGCCTGAGGTGGGTATCCAGCGCCTGCTGCAGATGCGGGATCAAGGTTGTCAGTCGCTCGACTTCGCGTCCCGATGCATGGCCCTGCTGCGGTGAACGATGGATCGCCGCGAAGCTGACCGTCGATCCCGGCCGGTTGGCGAGACAGGCGGACATGAAATACCGCAGCCCGTCCGGCGCCAGGAAGTCGCTGTAGAACTCATCGCGATCCATCTCGGCTTCGCTGGTGAAGTCATAATCGACGCCGACGCTGCCGGCCCTTTGAGCATCGATCATGGCAATGCGCGGGCAGACCTTTGAATAGTGGGTGAGATAGGCGTCGACGCCATCGTCGGGAAGCCGGTGCCCGCAGGAGAAGAACAAGGGAACCGTGCCGGGGCCGGTATGCACCTCGACGGTGGTGTCCACACCGCCCATGGTGTCGGCCAGTTCGGTAAGCGCAGCCGGCCACGCCGCCGTATCCAGCGCCGCGGTGTATAGTGTCTGTAAGACAGAAACCAGCCGGTTTTCCATCCCCACCCCCCATGAGTGCGGATCATATACTGCGTTCAAGGCCAGTATGACAGTCAGTCCGTAGGGCGGCAAGGCTGGCGGACCAATGCTCGGCGTGATAAAAGCTGTAATTTCAGTACTAAAATAGCCCGGGAAAGCTTATTTTGCGCTGTTTATTTGTTATAAATTCAGTTGGTTGCTAAAAACCGATCCTGCATGGCCGAATGCGGTTAGTTTGTGGGGCGCCGGATGATAATTACCATCTCTTTTCTATGCCACGAGCCTTTCACTGGGTATTTAGAAGGGGGGTGAGGGCCAATATTTTGAACAGATGTTTATTGTTTAATCCCCCCGTCCCCATTTATTGCATATGGACTGCGGTGAAGGTCAAAGACAAATAAACACACTTCTCGACGTTCGCCCTTGGTGCTCAATCTTTCCCCAGGTATCGCGCAGAGTCAC
>CAYXAX010000011.1:0-19204 GCA_964463055.1 uncultured Gammaproteobacteria bacterium
ACGCTGGTGGCGGTGGCGGCGGAACACGAAGACCTGTACCGGGACTCCGGGCCGGAAATCGATTATGTGGACGTGGTGATGGTGGCGAACCTGCACAGTTACGTGGGTACCGACCACAATCTGGCCCACATGGACTGGACCAAGATACCCGCGTTCGTCAAACTCGGACTGGGACCGGACGAGAGCCTCAACGCCCTGAAAGAGGCCAGAGAAGAGATCATGGAGATCCAGCAGCTACTCACCGGCAGCGGCGAATAGGTTCGCCGTGCCGGAAACCGGCCGTGGCTTCTAATGCATTGCCGCCACTTGCGGCACTGAGTATCAGGTTCGAGCAGTTCTCTTTCGCTTGATTCATGCCTTGCGGCGAACCGCCGATTTTGGCCGCCGACCTTTGGCTTTGGCGGCAGGCGGCTTCGCCGCGATTAAACCCGGCCACTCGCGTTCCAGGCGTTCGCGTATAACCGGCTCGCTTGTAATCGCGTATTCGAGAAATGCACGCGCAATCGGCGATAGATCCTTGCCTTTCGGGTGCACCAGGTACCACTCTCGCTGAATCGGAAATCCCTCCACATCCAGTACGGCAACCGGCCCATCGCTGCCTTCCAGCGCCAGCGTATGCAAAGACAGCGCGGATAAGCCGAGTCCCCCGACTACCGCATGCTTGATGGCCTCATTACTTCCCAACACCATGCGTATATGCAGTTGCAATCCGGCTTCGGAAAACTTGCGCAGGGTTGCATCGCGGATACCCGACCCCGGCTCACGCAGGATGAAGGGTTCCTGGGCGATCGTGGAGAGGGGTATTTTTTTCCTGCCGACCAACGGATGATCGCGAGGCGCCATGACCACCAGCGGATTGGGTGCAAAACCGTAGGCCTCCACCTGCAGTTCGTCTCCCGGCGCCTGGCCCATCATATAAAGGTCATCCTCATTGACCTGTATGCGGTCGATAACACTGTCACGATTGGTAACTTTCAGGGAGACTTCAACACCCTGATGCGTCTGACTGAACTCGCCGAGCAGTTCCGGTGCAATGTATTTTGCGGTGGTAACAACGCATAGACGCAATCGGCCACGCTTGATACCTTTGATCTCTGCGATTTTTATCTCCAGATTCGCCAGCGTGTCGAAAATCTTACGACACGCCTCGTACAGCTCCAGCGCCGCATCGGTTGGTTTGACGCGGCGTCCCGCCTGTTCGAACAGGGGCAGACCCATGGCATCCGCGAGTTTTTTGACTTGCGCCGAAACCGTCGGCTGGCTGAGAAACAGTTCTTCGGATGCGCGGGTAAAATTACCATGTCGAACAATGGCCTCAAATACCTGCAGTTGGCGCAGTGTCGCATGCCGAATCAGATAGTCCGGCATGGCGATGGGTTGACTGTGATCTTCCGTCGGCACGTTTATCACCCCCGCTGGCTCACATAGCGCGGCATACCACTATAGCCATGTTACATAGATATGAGGATACAGCAGAACTGTCATTCTCCCGTCATGCGCGCACACTCGGGCCATTATATAACTATTTGTTACTTTTTAAATTTTTCGCAATAGTGTGAGGACTGCCATGTATAGCCCCCTCCTCAAGTGGCTGGTCATGCCAATATAGCCATAACCGCCGGATGGAACAAAACACGCATCCGTCATCACGCACCAGTGGCGTAAGTAACGGGACTGTCCACTCCGCCGCGCAATGCCCGGCGTATGCGGCCGGCCGTATCCAGGGCACGCTCCACATCCGGGTCGAGCACGTTGCAGTGCCCCATCTTGCGTCCCGGGCGCGGCGCATGTTTGCCGTACAGGTGCAGTTTGACATTCGGATGGGCAAGGACGCCCCCCCAGTCCGGTGCCTGTGGTTGCCACAGATCACCCAGCAGGTTGATCATCACCACTGGCGATAACAGGCGGGTATCACCCGGCGGCAAACCGCACAGCATGCGCACCTGCTGCTCAAACTGGGATGTCACACAGCCATCGAGGCTGTAGTGTCCGCTGTTATGGGGCCGCGGCGCGATCTCGTTGATCAACAATTCGTCATCCCCGGTAAGGAAAAACTCGACAGCCAATAGGCCGCAATAATCAAGCCTCTCCGCCAGGGTGCGCGCCATGCCTGTGACGCGCTCCATGACATCAGGCGATACCCGCGCCGGGACAATCGAGGTATCCAGAATGCCATTCACATGGACGTTTTCCGCAACCGGGTAACATGCCACTTCACCCCGGCTGCTTCTCGCCAACAGCACTGACAATTCCATCTGCAGTTCGATGCGTTGTTCCAGCACGCAGGGTGGCTTGCCCAGCTCGGCAAACACCCTGTATGCCTGTGCTTCATCATATACCAGGCGCTGGCCCTTGCCGTCGTAGCCCAGCGCCGCCGTCTTGAGGATAGCGGGCATCATTACCACCGACAGTGCTGCCGCCAGCTCCGTGTCGTCACGCACCGGGTGAAACGGTGCCGTAGCCAGCCCGCAGTCACGGATAAATGTCTTCTCCCGAATCCGATCCTGGGCATATTCCACGGCTACAGCGGCGGGACGCACCAGGCAGCGCGCCTCCAGGCTATGCAATGCCTCCACGGGTACATTTTCGAATTCGGTGGTTACTGCATCACAATGGCCTGCAAGATAGGCCAAGGCCTCCCGGTCGGTATAGTCATGTTGCAGATGTTTGTTGGCAATTGGGGCCGCGGGGCACATTGGATCCGGGTCCAGAACGATGACCTCGTACCCCATGGTTCGCGCTGCGGCGGCAAACATGCGGGCCAACTGACCGCCGCCCAGCACACCGAGGCTCGCTTGCTGCAGGATCACGGTCTGGCAGGCAGGGTCATATCCAGCACGGCCTGGTGCTGTGCGGCGCGGAACGCATCCAGCCGGTCCGCCAGTGCCCTATCCGACTCCGCCAGCATTGCGGCAGCGAATAGCGCGGCATTGCTGGCCCCTGCCTCGCCGATGGCGAAGGTCGCCACCGGAACACCCTTGGGCATCTGCACGATGGACAACAGCGAATCCATGCCATTGAGATGGCGGGACGGAACCGGCACGCCCAGAACCGGTAATGTCGTCTTGGACGCCAGCATCCCCGGGAGGTGCGCCGCCCCACCAGCGCCGGCGATAATCGCGGCCAGTCCGCGTTCGCGGGCGGTTTGCGCATAGTCGAACAGCCGATCCGGTGTGCGGTGGGCGGAGACGACTTTGCACTCATAGGGAATTTCCAGTCTATCCAGCATGTTGGCCGCTGCCTGCATCACCGGCCAGTCACTGCTGCTGCCCATCACTACTCCGATACGGGGTGAATTCATGTGCGGCATTGTCCGCATCCCGTGATTAGCGCTGATCCGGCGGCAACGCCATCTTGCCGAGCCGGGCGAGCTCTGCGCGTCGCTTTTTCGCCTGCCGGCGCACAACGCCCACCGTGTGCTTCAATTCCTCCGCGGCCGCCAGGGCCTCATCCACGGTAGCGGCCTTGCGCGCCTGGCCGGGGGCAGAGGCAAACTGCGGCTTGTGCGGCTCTGTACTCTCGTCTGCCATGGTCTTGCCCTCCTTTTTCCTGTTACCTGATATGCCTACAGGGACGAACAACTGCCCTATCCGAAGAAACCAAGCGGTCTGACTTTGCTACGCATGGACATTAACCACGAAACTTGACCAGGCGCGTCACCTGGATATCCGAAATAAACACCACCCCTGAATGCTCGTTATAAAAAGGGGCCAGCCCTTCCAGAATGGGGTTGACATAGTCTTCCGGCACCGCCGCGACGATCATGATCAACACATCGTCCTCGTTGAACATGAGATGGCCTTCATGAAAGCCGTGACTGCCCTTGCCCGATAGATTGTTAAAGATGGTATAACCCTTGACTCCGACCCGATCAAGGAGATCGGTGGCAAAGCCCTGATGCTCTCCCTCTAGAATAATTTCGAGCTTTTTCAGCGGACTGAAGTTGAGATTCTTCATGTTGTGGACAACTCCTCTAGATATGCCGAGCCGGATCCCCGCTCAAGACTGCGTTTCTGCCAGCCCGACTCTTCATAAACAAATACGCTTCCCGCCTCGGCGTCCAGCACCATAAGGCGTATCCATGCGTTGCGCACAAGGTACTTCACGGCGAGGACGGCATCCACTGCACGGCGGGCGTGGTCGAACGGCGCTTCGATAACGGTAATCAGACGTAGCGGTTGATGGTAAGGAAACCCCCTCTCGTGGACCGTTTGTGCCGGCAGTCCAGTGCGCAAATCGCTGAGGTTGCCCGTCATAACGCCAAAGCGGCAGGCGACGTTGTGATATACCTTGCTGCCGCTGCCATAACGTTCGTTATCGACCGCCGAAAAATAGTGCTCCATATTGATCCATTGTCCGACCACCAGCGGACCGGTGAGGATGTTTTGCAGCAGACGCCGCTTCGCATCCTCGCGATAATCATAGGAGTGCAGAAATGCGCGCCCGTAGAGAGGCAACTGCCGGGTCAGGTTACGGCTGCCGATAATGAAGTAGGCGTTGCCGGACAGCCCCCACTCGGGACGCACCTGGGACCAGTCCAGCGCATTGCGCTGCATCAAGCGCTGTGCGGCGGCTGGTTCCTCCCGCCCTCCTTGAAGAATCTGCAGGCTCGGCAATCTCTCCTGGGCGCAGAGCCGTGCCGCAGCCGTCAGCCCTTTGCGCAACCGATCCAGGTAAACCAGGTGAGATGACGGCAGGAGGTCCATATCGTCCAGTGCGATTTCATCGGTCGTGGTGTTATGCAGTGCCGGTATGAACCACGCATCCTCGGGGATGCATATACCTCTGTTTCTAAGCCGCTGCCGCACCTCCGCTTTGTTGGCCATCTGCGCCAATACGCGGGCATTGACCAGGCCGTGGTTACCTCCGCACGCCCCGCAATCCAGCGCTGATTCGTAGGGGTTATTCTCCGAGGTGCTGCCATGCCCGACCAGCAGTATGAAACGGGAGAATCCATCGGTAAGGCCGATGGATTTGAGTGCCTGCCATACGAAATGTACTTGCTCTTCCAGACTAAATCCGATTCTTCCGAGCCGCTCCATCTGCATTTGGACAAACGCGGGGTTGATACGATATTCATCCCGCAGACGCTCAACAAACCTCGCCAACCGGTCTTCATTGACACCCAAGGTCTGAGCGTGCCGCCGGTAACTGTCATCGTGACCCATTGCCGATTCACGCAGATCACGGATCAATTCGTCGGTCAGCCGCTCTGTCGTTTGCTGCAGCTCCAGCCCCACTGCCTTGACAATCACCGCGCGCTGTACCGCGCGCACAATGGAATCCGCCTGCTCACGAGTAAGCTTGTCGAACAGCAGGCGTGTGGCCGTGCGCTTCGCCTGAAAACTATGCCGCCAGCGGTTGTATGTCCGAGGTGCGATCGTCTTCCCGGCGAGATCGAAACCAAACAACAACCCAATCGCCTCCACCGTTACAAACGGAGTCAATACGGAGTCCTTGAGCGCATGCAGCACCTTCTCCAGGCTTCCTAATGCCGCTTCTTCCTGACCGCCCGACATGGACATCTCGAGCACCACATTTTTCGGTGTCAGCAATACCGGACAAAGGTAGGCTTCACTGCCCTTACCGAGCTCCATAAAACTGACCGGTACGCCGAAAAAGCCGGCGATCCCATAGGTCTGATAGTCCCCAATCCCTTCCAATTGGCGGCGAATTCTTTCAGAACGCGTATCGATGCAGAACAAGGCCTGTGCGAAAGGTCGTTTGTCGCGCGGCTCAGCGGCCCCATGGCTGATTCCATCCAGCAAATGGGTCATGGCCCGTGACTCCATCGCCCGCAGCCAAAACATGCCTTCCTGCCTTTCAAAGTCCCGCAGCATGGCAAGCAGACCGGAAAACTCGGCTATGGGCAATGACTCCATGCCATTCCCCATGTCTGATCGCTCCATCAGCTCTCGTAGACGCGCTCCCTGCCGCTGAGATTCATACACATACTTTTTCCTGGTGTACTCCGCAAAAGCCTGAGTGATAGCCTTCCCCCTCCCGCGCAGCAGGACCGTCTCGACCCTATGGGCCATCTCCGGCAGTATCTCGCCACTGTACAACTCATGCCGCAAATATGCCTCATGGGTACGGCTCTCAATCAGATTGCATATGTCACTACCCGAGTCAGGCAGTCTCTGTCGTCCACGCTCCCCCAACAGCGCCAATGCCAATGTCAGTCGCACTGCCATGTAGTCGACCAGATCTCCGGGATACCGCTGCGCCCAATGATAGCTTTTGGCATTGGCGCGCCAACGAATAAATCCCGCCCATCCATGCAGGCGGGCAAGTTCGCGGGAAAAATATCCTATCCAGTGCTGTTCCGGAATACCCAGGGTTTTCATCACATAATCGATGACGCCTTCCGGCGTATCATCCACGGCCAGTATTTCACTGATGTTCATGCCACGCAGGAACAGGCGAATATTTCGCCTGGCCACCTGTCGCCATGCAGCGAAAAAGCCAAGCTCCCGGTTTGGCATCTTCCACACAGACTGACCTTCGTCGAAAAAGTCCAGACAACTTTTGATCACGAGTTCATCCAGACTTTTGCCGATTTCAGTACCATATAAGGCGTCAACCGCTTCGTATACCGGACGGTCTACCAACAGCGAATCGCGGAGCTGACGGGCGATCAACTCCGCCGAAATGTCCGCGTCATCATTAACAGCGCCACCCTGCGGGACCGCACGGACATCGACATCGCCGGGCAGTGTCGTCGACAGCATCACGGGCGTGTCGATCCTGGTAAGAAGGGTCATGAGAATTTTTTCGATGTTCAGCCCAGCGAAGTCAGTTCTTTTCTCGACAAAGTGAGCCACTTCTTGCCGCAGTTGCTCCAGATCAACCTTTCCCTGTCGCAAATATCGTTGGTAAATCGACCGAGTAAGAAAGCCATGCCCGCGAAACAGGCGGGCGCCCTTCCCCAGGGCCTGCTCGAACGGCATATGCTCCAGACCGTGAAGCGGATTGTGGTGAATGAAGGAACGCATGGGCCAGAAATACGGAACCGGCTCTGCGGCCACGTAGATCATGCTGCGGATCTTCAATCGTTGACCTAACATCACGGTCATACCATCAACTCCGACCAGTACACTCCGATAATCATCAAACCGCCGAGTACGATCACGTACAGCCACACTGCGCTCTGACTGATGTCGGGCGCCACCGTATTCGCATCTCCCACCAGCAACCCCTGCAGCAATCTTGCACCGGCCCAGCTCCACAGCAGCCACACGGCGGCAACACCGATGGCCACAAACGGCGATTTCGGGATCGCCCTGAGGATCATGGACAGCATGGCGAAAAACGTCGGAAAGAGGGGTGTGGCGACTATTGCCAATACCACAACCACCAGAACTCCGGTGAAACGCGGGATTGATTCACTCAGTCCTCCATACAGGCCAAGGTATGCAGCACCGAAGCGTCGTTCCAACCCAGACGCCAGCAAGGTCATCAGCACCAGCGGCACACTGACAGCAACACCATATAACTTCAACTGCTGCACCGTTATTCCATTGCCAAGCAGGATCCATAACAGTGCCCATGCGGACGTGCCGACAAAACTCGTCCATAGACCGACCTCCCTGAGCGCCAGCACCCGCACTGCATACAAAAGCGAGGTAGCCAGGCCCCAGGCCGGCATCCATGCCGGCATCCTATCGCCAAACGCGGAGATAATGGCCAAACCCGCCTGCGGCCATACCAGCAGTATCAGGCTCCTCAAAAGTGGGTTGCGCAAACGTGTGTACAACACATTAAACGGCATACTGAGAGGAAACAAAGGCAGGAACAAACCCGAAAATATATAGACCGCAAGCGACATATCATGCCCACCTTAGCCATACGTTCAGACATTCGGCGCTACGCATCAGCATGCGTGTGAACCAGGCGTAGATATCCGCCAGATAGAACTCGCGGGTAACCAACGCATAAAAGCTCAGCCACACACGCCCCGGCTGCTTTCTGCCACCCCTACCGTTACTTTCGGAATAGTAGGTAATCAGCCATCCCAGCACGATCACAAGAGCGGTCAGCACGATCAATATATCGAACCAGACCAGATTGAAACTGGCGGCGGCATGAATGAGGCCGCGGAATCGCGCGTCAGGATATAAGAACAGTTCGAAGATGTGACTGATGAGGGTATAGCCGATGACAACTACGGTAAATGAAGATAGCACCAGCGTAAGCAGACGGCTTGCGCGCTCCGTTCGCATGCGATGGGTTGCAAATATCAGCTGCGCACCCGTCACCCAACCAAAGAACAGCAGTACAATCGCCCCCTGCTGCTGAAAAATGTCCTCTGATACCAGCCAATGTGCTAGCACAAGCACTACGGCGGGCACCGCCAGCGTGATCGCAGCCATCATCAGCCAGGGTCGTCTGAATCGCGCCGGTCTTCGTTCCACAACGAATGTATAGAGATAATCCTTTGGGACACCATCGTTGCGGCGGGCATCACCGATGATGCTGCCTGACCCAAGAAACAGGGTGCCCTTGAACAGGCCATGGGCAATGAGGTGATAGATGGCCAGTGAAAACGCCCCGGTACCGCACTCCATGATCATGAAGCCCATTTGCCCCATGGTGGAATATCCCAGCGACTTCTTGATGTCATTCTGTGTCAGCATCAGCACGGAGCCGATCACCGCCGTAATCAGGCCAACGACAAACAGGGTGTGCAGGACAGCTCCCGCATCTATGAACAGGGGGGCGAATCGATTCACCAAAAAGCCGCCTGCGTTGACGATCCCGGCATGCATAAGCGCCGAGACGGGTGTCGGGCCGTCCATGGTGTAGGGCAGCCAATTGTGCAGCAACAACTGGGCCGATCGCGCGAAGGCGGCAAGCGCAATAAACCACGCTGCAGCTTGTGTGGCCGGCATGCCGAAGAAAGTCATCACCTGCGCACCCGTACGGATACGATCAAAGATCTCGGTCAACGACCACGTTCCATAGGCGTAATACAAGATTCCGGCGGCGGCCACCAGCGCCAAATCTCCCAGGCGGTAGGTGAAAAACGTCCAGAATGCATAACGGAAGGCATTTTGCCGGCGCATATCGTGACCCAGCATAAAATACAGCAGCACGCTGATTACATGCCATGACACCACCAATGTCACGAGATCGCCGGCCGCCACCATCACCAACAGGGCGGCGGTCATAAGATCGAGCAGCGCAAAAAATCGGCCGTAGCCGGGTTCCTCAGCCATGTACCGGACCGAATACAGATGGACGATCAGGCTGATTCCGGCAATGAGCACCCCCATGATTGCGCTTAATGGATCGCTCAGCAGCACCCCCCAGGCGTGAACATTGCCGATGTGGTCGATCCGGTGCCCCGCCAGTTCCAGACCCAAAAGGACGAGTGTGAGTGCAAAGGTGATAATGGCCGTCGATACGCTCAGGCGCACCATGCCTCTCTCCAGTCGGCCCGACAGTGCTAGAATTATGACAGCCGATATTACGGGCACTGCCGGCACAATTGCGATTAACTGTTTCATAATCATGCCATCAAATCGTCTCAGTTACTCGCCGGCACGAGGCATCAAACACTGAAGATCAGGTTGTCCGCGCGCATCCATATCTGTCCAAGGTGTACGCCACTCTATCGCCGCCTGGCGTCATCGCTACCAGCCGGCTACTGGCAAATTGGTTTTCCCCATTACAAGACTGCGTGAGTGTCATCACCCGCATCATAGTTCAAGCCCTCTGCTGCGACAGCGACTTCATCTGACCCAGGGTGGCGTGTTGGCTGGCCGCCATAAGCCCTGGCCAGACATCTTCCAGGCGCTTGCGTATCTTGGGTTCACTGGAGATCGCATATTCAAGGAACGCCCGGGCAACTACCGATAATTCCTTGCCCTTCGGATGCACCATGTACCATTGGCGCTGAATCGGAAAACCGTCCACATCAAGCACCGTCACGGGCCCATCGCTGCCTTCCAGCGTCAGGGTATGCAGTGACAGTATCGACAGTCCCAGACCACCCACGATTGCATGCTTGATGGCCTCGTTACTGCCCAGCTCCATGCTCACACGCGGACGCAGACCGGCCGCGGCAAAGACGCGCAGGGTGACATCCCGTATACCCGAGCCCGGTTCACGCAGTATCAGAGGCTCTTCGGCGATCCTGCTGAGCGGAATCTTTTTCTTCTTTAATAAGGGATGATTTCTCGGCGCCATCACCACTAACGGGTTGGGGGCAAAGGCGTATGTATCCACCTGTATTTCATCTGTCGGCGCCTGCCCCATGATATACAGATCATCCTCGTTGGCCTGCATGCGGTCGAGCACGCGATCACGATTCGTGACCTTGAGAGAAACCTCTATCCCCTGGTGCATCTGCCTGAACTCACCGAGCAGTTCCGGCGCGATGTATTTGGCGGTAGTCACCACACACAGGCGCAGTCGTCCACGCTTGATTCCCTTGATATCCGCGATTTTCATCTCCAGGTTTGCCAGGGTTTCAAACACGTCCCGGCACGCCTTATACAGTTCCTGTGCGGCCTGGGTGGGTTTGACGTTACGTCCCGCTTGTTCGAACAATGGCAACCCAATGGCATCTGCAAGTTTCTTTACCTGCATGGAGACCGTTGGCTGGGTGAGAAAGAGCTCTTCGGATGCGCGTGTGAAATGCCCGTGTCTTACGATGGCTTCGAAAACCTGCAGCTGACGCAGGGTCGCATGCCGTATGAGATAGTCGGGCATCAAAATTGGCGGATTGTAGTCGTTATTTGGCATCGCCGCGTTTCCTGACCCAGGCAATTCAGACCTCAAAGAAATCAGCCTGCCCATGGTACTCTACATAAATGATTAAATTTAATAGATATTTTCCCTGGCATTAATAGATTACTTTCTATACTTGAAACCCACAGGTCAGTCCGGCCAGACCCTCCCGCCGCTCTGGTAGGCATTGCCATTGACGGTGTCCGACTTCGTGGAGAGGGCGCTGTCAGCACCCTTGCGTACCGCAGGCTTGGCCGGTTTGGATGAAGTCTTATCGGGTACAGTCGCTTCAGTATCGACGCGCTCACTATCGATCCCCGCCCCCGCCTTTGTTTTTCTCATACTGCCCACCAGCTTCTCTCGCGTTTTGTCTCTACTGCTCAATGCCAGGTCACCTCCGCAATTAAATTATCCATTTCGGCGGCCGCCAGAGCACCGCGCTTACCCATGGTGTAGACACTGCGACCTTCCACGGCACTGGCTCTGTAGACGGCGCGGCGTCGAATCGACGTATCTGCAACCGGGACCCTTATTTCCGCCAGCGCCTCGCGCATCAATTGCGAGAGGGTCGTACGCGGTTCTAATTGGTTAATAACCAGCAGTGTCCTCAAGGAGGGGTTATTTATTCTGGCCCGCTCGACCGCCTTCTCGATATGTATCGATGCCCACAAATCCAAGGGAGAGGGCTGCACGGGGATCAGCGCCACATCGGAAATCTGCAATATCGAAAGCGTTTGTGTCGCCTGTACATAGGGGGGACAATCGACCATGAGATAATCATATTGGTCGACCAGATCCTTCACCTGCGCCGCCAGATTATCGGCGGCGGATATCACGGGCGGCACCGCCTCATCATCAGCGATTGTTCTCCACTGCGCGGAGGAGCCCTGTGGATCCGTGTCCAGGATGACGACGCTGCTGGAACGCCCCAGGCCGACGGCCAGGTTTACCGTCAGCGTGGTTTTGCCTGCTCCGCCTTTGTTACCTACCAGGGCGATGACAGGCATTGTGGATTTCCTCAGCCCTGTTCAGTGGAATCAAGCAGAGCGTCATACTGCTCCGCCAAGCGCCGCTGGGTCTCGCCCAACGTATCCTTACCGTCATCGCAATGGATGGTAACGTTTACATAGTCGCGGCCAAACCCCATATCCGGAAAGATCCCTACGCGTTCGGAGACGGCGGCGGCCCTGTCCAGAAATTCGCGCAGGCTCGGATAATCTGGAAATTCATAGCGGCGTTCGAGACGTACCGGACGTATGCGTTCTTGCCACTGATTATTCATGACAGCTCTCCTTTACGGGATGACATGCGACGTACGCCTGGCGACAGCCGTGTGCTCGATCTGTGTCTGCCATTGCACCAGCTCTTGCGCATGTGACATTTCCTCTTTGAGCAGCGCTTCGAAAAACAACCGATTGTCGTGATCACCCATTCGCACACAATGCCGGGTGGCATTGTCATACAGGCTTATCAGTTCGTTTTCGAAGCCATGGTTGTATACCAGCAGCTCCTGGAGGTTGCTACCCAACCGTACCGGTCGCAACTGGGACGCACCCGGCGCCACACCGAGAGCCAGCATACGGCCCATAATCCTGTCGGCATGACCCAACTCCTCGATAGCCTCGTTACGCAGGCGTTCCGAGGCCTCGGCCAGCCCCCAGGTCCCGACGAGACGGGCCTGGGTGCTGTAAAGCTGCACGGCCGAGAGTTCCAGACTCAGGGCCCTGCCGAGGTAACCAAGGACACGCGGATCTGCAGGAGTCAGCAGCATAGCGACGGATTATCCAGTCGATGAGCAAGCACAAGCCCGTTAGCTGCGCGCCGGGCGAACGTTACTTGATTCACCGAGCACCGGTTCCACTTCGCGATGCGGACGGGCAATGATATGCGCCGCCACCAGGCCATCACCGACTCGCTCACAGGCGTCCGCACCCGCACGCACAGCGGCATTGACCGCACCGGTCTCACCGCGAACCAGAACCGTGACATAACCGCCGCCGACGAACTCACGCCCGATCAGACGTACCTCGGCGGCCTTGGTCATGGCATCCGCCGCTTCAATGGCGGGAACCAGTCCTCGTGTCTCGATCATGCCCAGTGCGATGCCATAACTTTCAATGGCCATGGTGTATATCTCCTGTTTGGTAAATTGAACTGTTTATTTGCCGTCAAGCCGCAGCCGACTTCGTGTTTAGATCACCTGCAGGCAGGACCGGCTCAACCTCACGATGCGGGCGGGCGATGATGTGTGCCGCAACCAGACCGTCACCAACGCGCTCACAGGCATCGGCGCCGGCACGAACGGCGGCGTTGACCGCACCCGTTTCACCGCGAACCAGTACCGTGACGTAACCGCCGCCGACGAATTCGCGGCCGATCAGGCGAACTTCCGCTGCCTTGGTCATGGCGTCTGCCGCCTCGATGGCAGGCACCAATCCCCGCGTCTCGATCATACCCAGTGCTATACCGTAGTTTTCACTTGCCATTGCGTGTCTCCTTCTTACTTGGTTGTAGAACAAAAAATTTTATCCGTTATTGTCTGGCGCCCTGTCCGGGTCACTTGCACTTTCCCAGTAGTCAATGATTCCACCGATTGTCAGGTCGGTCAGGACATCGAAGTCTCCAGTCGCATAACGCGCGGCGGAACCACTGACGGTAAATACCCAATTACCGATTCTTGCGCCCACGGGGTCGACAGCGACCTGGCGTTTGCCAGCGGCGCTTTTCAGCACACGCAGGCTGACATGCTGCAGCCCCTTAACTCTGCGTGTGCAGACCAACGGCGCTTCCACCTGCAATATTTCCATCACCCGGCCTCCGGTTCCGGCGGCCAGTGATCGATAATCCCGACAATGGTGAGATCACTGGGGTATTCCTTGCTTCCGGCGGCTTCTCGCGCAGCGGAGCTGCCGACACAAATGACCCAGTCACCCGGGATACAGCCGACGGCATCCACGGCGACCTGCATGATGCTGCCGTCCCGCACCACCTGGAGATGTCGATGCTCCATCCCGGGTATACGGTTTGTTGCGACCAGGGGTCTTTCCACCTGACAGATCTTCATCAGTGGGCCTCCGCCGTAACTGGTCCATGTGCCGACGAACCCAGCACCTCGATTTGAGCGTTCGCATGGCAGTCGCGCACCACCAATAACGTATGTAACAGCCCTGACCCGACCAGATCGCTGTAGCGGGCACGCAATGCGCTGTCGACACGGTGGCAGTGCGCCATCGCGCGTTCACGCGCCCCGGGAACCTGGCCGTGATAGTCGAAACGCACCACAACGGGTACGGGGAGTCCGTGTGACACATTCAGGCGCTTGAAAATCTTTATGCCCACGTCAAGGTCGGCTGTCGCCTCCTCCACCGTGTGCAGGTAGGCAAAATATGTCAGGTTACGCAGCTGTACTTCCTCGAAACCGATGCCCGCGCCGATGAACCGCTCGGCGTGTCCGATATCCTCGTAGTGATCACCGTGGAAATTGCGCACATACTCAATCTGGGAAAGGTTGTTGCGCAGTAAATACATAATCAATTGCGCCATGCCGGGATCAAGGTGACCTCGCCCGCCCTGAATCTGTTGTGCTATTCGAGCATCGGCCTGCTGGGCAGATAAGCCCTTTGTCTCTCGGTACAGCTTGCGGTTGTCCACAAAATCATCAAGCCTGATAACGCCATCGGCATCCGGCAGATGAACGCGAATGGCATCGGTATCCGTGTCCAAACCTATTAACAGCAGGTCGATCGATGCGCCGCAGCAGAAACTGCCTTCCACCGCCCGCTGGAAGGCCAACAATCTATCCAAGCCGCCCTGAGCGGCACGGTCTGTTACCGACCCATGAGCCGCACAGCCTTCGTGGTCCGGGTCCACCGAACTGAAGTGATAAACCACTGCCTTCAGATAGCGCGTCGGCGCATCGGCGGTATTAGGCCGGCCTTCGCGATACCGCAACATTTCGGTCTCCGTCCACTTCTCGAGGCTGTTCTCGATATCGAACATGGCACCGGCATAGGATTTGCGCCTCACTGCTTTATAGGGCAGGCGCAGGACATAGCGAATTACATGAGCCAACCGGCCGTCGGCGCAAGGTGATATATCCAGCGTATGAAACCCGCACTGCAATAGGAATTCCTGGAAATCGCCCTCTTCAACACCCAGGGGATCGGCATTAAAAAATTCATCGCAAAACCCACGATAAGTCTCGAAGACGGCCCAGGCAAACAGGCGCCGCATGTCCAACTGCTCCACCCAGGCATCGGCCAGGACGTGCGACGGTAATTCGAAACCAAACCGTTCTCGCGCGATATCCTGACCCCGCGCCTCAAAGTCCGTCTCGTGCTGCAGGGCTGAAATACGCTTCAGAGTAGGAACAATGTCGTCGAATGCCGACTTTACGCGCTGTTCATAATCCGCCAGGCGTGCATTTTCTTCACTGTTTGATAACGGATGCGCGTCGGCGCCCATAAACAGTACACTCGCGGCGCTCGCGCTCCCGGGCTGCCTTGGCGGCGGCGGAGGCGGGGCAGACACGGACCGCGACCCGCGGAGCAGACGTGGATTTTGACGACGCGCGCTCAACATATGTGTATACGCCGGGTTAACCGCGCGCCCCTCCGGAATAGGTAATCAGAGCGCCTTTGTCGGTATTGCCACTCCCGCCGGTGACCTTGCTGGTGGGCCTCGGCAATTCTTCGTTGCGTTTGATCACCTGCTGCTGCATGGCCTTGTCCATCGTCTGGCCGCGGCGGGTCGGATTGCGCCGCATGGCCGAGTTGCCTTCTGTACCCGTGACGACATCGCCGCGATCCCAGTCGTCACCGGTGATACGCACCGCGTCCATGCCTTCGCCGGTAACGCGGGACTTTACCCGTCCATCGACCATCTCGCCGGATGCCGGCATTGCGGGTACCACTGCGCCGTTGCCTTGTCCGAAACGCGCCTCTTCGGTACCCGTTACCTTACCGCTGGCCTTACCGAACGGCCCGGTGATATGACCCTGCTCATATTGAGTTCCGGTCACCGCCGAACGCGTTTGATCGGTTTGTGCCGCATGGCTGGGGGCCTCGACGCTGAACTTTCCCCATGGCATGCCGCCCAGGAATTGCGGGTAATCAGGGCTGCCGGGCTCGGCCGGGCTCGCCGGGCAAGCCTGGGCGTACTGATCGGCCCCAACATAAGGTGTGCCGGTCAGGGCTTCACATGCGCCCTTATCCGCCCCCGTCAACTTACCGCCGACGCCCGGCTGTTGACCTGTCATGACGGCGCCTGGCGTTGCTCGTTGACGGCGCGTACGCGCGGCGGCATGATTTGCCTCGTCGCTTTTGCAATATGCCTGATATTGTTCCGCCCCAGCATAGGGCGTGCCTGTCACTGCCTTGCAGGTACCGGGTTCATCGCCGGTTACTCTTTCACCGCGGCCGGTCATAGTGCCGGTCACCGCCTTGCCTTTCAGGGTTTGCGAGGCCCCGACCTTGCGGTCCGTTGGCGTCGGTTTTGTCTTGCAAAAGTCGTTGTATTGTTCCTGACCGATGTAATCATCGCCGGTCACATTGCGGCAACTACCGGGCTCATCGCCTGTGACGCGCTCACTGCGGCCAACCATGGTACCGGTGATGACGCCGCCGCGCAGGGTGGCACTGCCGCCGACCTTGGGCGGCGCGCTGCCGTTGCCGCGCTGCATATACTGGGTACCGGTCGGTTCGCGCTGAGCCCCTGTTTCATCTCCGGTAACCTTCTCTGACCGGCCGACATTGTTACCGGTCACGGTCTTGCCCTTGCGCGTACCGCTGCTGGTAATCTTGTCCGGTGTCTTATCGGCCTTGGCGCCGCAAAAGATCTCGGACTGCTGGGCACCGACATATTCGTTGCCGGTCACGCGCTTGCATGTCCCGGGCTCGTCTCCCGTCACTTTTGCGCTGCGCCCCACCTCGCTGCCGCTTATGCGATTTCCCCGTGATGTCGGGCTGAGACCCACCTTGCGCGGGTTCTTGCCGGCGTCGGTTTGGCAGAATGCGCGGAAGATATCGGCACCCATGTATTCCGTACCGGTAATCGGCCGGCACGTGCTTGGTTCATCGCCGGTAACGCTTTCACTGCGGCCCACCATGGTACCGGTGACGGTTTGACCGTGACTGGTCACGCTGGCACCGACTTTCCACGAGGCATCCTGCGCTGCAGCGGCCGAGATTTTCTTATCGGGCCGCATGCGGCCGCAGGGCTCGCCCTTCTTTTCACCCGCCTTTCCGTTCTGGCTGCGTCGCTCGCGCAAGGCCTGCGCCAGTTCGCGGCCGGACACATTGGGATTGGCGGCACGCGCACTGGCGGCCGCGCTCATGCCACTGCCGTTCAAACCCGCCTTGCCACGAGCGGATGTGGCCTGGCGGCGTGCAAGCGAGGCAGTACGTGCTGTACTGGTTGCCATCTTTGACCTGCTCAGGGGACGTACCGGGATGCCCGCGCCGACCTGCAGCGCCTTGCGCACTTCCCCACCGGCTTCAGTCTTGTCTTTACAGCCACAACTGCAGTCCCGTTTGACCGGTTGTGCGGCAGCCTTCACGGTAGTTTGCGTGGTTGCGACATCGGCACGGCTGCGGTCCTGGCTGCTGATGCCCGCTTTACCGCTGCTCGACATCGCCTGACGCCTTGCCAGCGATGCGGCACGTGCACCGCCCTGAGTACCCGACACCACAGGCGTCGCCGCCTTACCCGGCTGCTTGCTGACAGTGCCCGCCGGAGCGGCTGTTGCCTTGCCGGTTTGCGACTGCGCACGACGACGCGCCAACGCGACTTTACGCGTGTCGCCACTGTGAGTGTTTGCCATTTGAGCCATATAACGAATACCCCGTTGCAGCAATGTTTGCGTTGTATGAGTTATTCCATGTTGCCTTGTCCGTTTCTGGCAACACGCTCTCGCGTCACGCCTTAGCGGCCCTCATATACGACGAATGATGAACCCTGGCTTTGGGTGTAATTGTCGTAACCGATAAGCCGCACATGATGGTCTGGATATGCACGACGACAGGCTTCGAGCTCTTCCACCACCCGGCCAAGCTTCTGCTCGCCGAAGAATGGCAGCTTCCACATGGTCCAGTAGTAACTCATCGCCCGACTGGGGTGCTCATGCTCGATCGCCGGCGTCCAGCCCTGAGCAAAGATATAGTTGATCTGTTCGTAGACCTCTTCCTGCGTCAACTTGGGCAAAAAGCCGAAGGTTTCGAGGGTAGGCATGGTCTGGTAATCACCCATTTCGTACATATTGGCTGCCATAGTCATTTCCTCATCTGATTCTCTGATACAAATTCAGTCCGTCACCGTCCGCGCTTCAGGCCACGTCCAGTTTGTCCACGGTCTCGAACTCGAACTTGATTTCCTTCCAGGTTTCCATCGCCACGGCCAGTTCCGGACTGGACTTGGCGGCCTCGGTCAGGATCTCACGCGCTTCCTTCTCGATCTCGCGACCCTGGTTACGCGCCTTGACGCAGGCCTCAAGCGCGACACGGTTGGCCGCCGCACCCGCTGCGTTACCCCACGGGTGACCCTGCGTACCACCACCGAACTGCAGCACCGAGTCATCGCCGAAAATGGTCACCAGCGCCGGCATGTGCCAGACATGGATGCCGCCCGATGCGACGGCGAATACGCCGGGCATGGAGCCCCAGTCCTGATCGAAGAACACACCGCGTGAACGATCTTCCGGAACGAAGGACTCGCGCAGCTGATCGACGAAGCCGAGCGTGGAGGCACGGTCGCCCTCGAGCTTGCCCACCACGGTACCGGTGTGCAGGTGATCGCCGCCGGACAGGCGCAGGCACTTGGCCAGGACGCGGAAGTGAATGCCATGCTTGGGATGGCGGTCGATTACCGCATGCATGGCGCGGTGAATATGCAATAACATACCGTTCTTACGGCACCAGTTCGCCAGGCCGGTATTGGCGGTGAAACCACCCGTCAGGAAGTCGTGCATGATGATCGGGCAACCGACTTCTTTGGCGAATTGAGCTCGCTCATACATGTCTTCCGGTGTTGGCGCGGTAACGTTGAGGTAGTGCCCCTTGCGCTCACCGGTCTCCTGCTCGGCCTTCACGATGGCTTCGGCCACGAACTCGAAACGATCACGCCAGCGCATAAACGGCTGGGAATTGACGTTCTCGTCATCCTTGGTCAGATCCAGACCACCGCGCAGACACTCATAGACGGCGCGGCCGTAGTTCTTGGCCGAAAGACCCAGCTTGGGCTTGATAGTGGCACCCAACAAGGGGCGGCCGTACTTGTTCAAGCGGTCACGCTCAACCTGTATCCCCGCGGGAGGACCGCCGCAGGTCTTGATATAGGCGATGGGGAATCGAACATCCTCCAGTCGCAGGTGTTTCAGCGCCTTAAACCCGAAAACGTTACCAACGAGGGACGTCAGTACGTTAACAACAGAGCCTTCTTCGAACAGATCGATCGGATAGGCGACAAATGCATAGAA
>CAYXAX010000011.1:19214-30122 GCA_964463055.1 uncultured Gammaproteobacteria bacterium
CGGCCCTTGTAAAACTCGAGGTCGGTTAGCAGTTCGGACCACACGGTACTCCAGGTACCGGTCGACGACTCCGCGGCCACGGCAGCAGCAACTTCCTCACGCGGCACACCCGGCTGACCCGTGCACTTGAAGCAGGCCAGCAGATCGGTATCGAGTGGAACATAATCCGGTGTCCAGTATTTATCGCGGTACTCTTTTACACCCGCTTGATAAGTTGTAGCTGACATATCTTCTCCTCTGATACTCTGAATTACTGGATGAACATTGGCTGAGCAAAATGCGCGTGGGTGAAGATTACCTTGAGACGGGAATTCGAAACCAATCGAAGTTTCTGCGAGTTCTCATCGACTATCGTCTATACCAATTTCGGTCATCTCTTGTCTGAGCCTATAAAATGCACGTATTTCCAAATAACCGGCCACAATATGCGGAAATTGCAGCCGGCACTCTCACAATCGAAAAATCGTTGTGTTCCGATCATGTGTCATGGCGAGATATGAATTTTCGATAGATCACAGTCTATGAATGCACAATGCTTTTCGAATTATCCGCGCGACCTCCATCACTGTAGAATCGGCGAATGCAGAATTCCGCCCCACACTTTCCGATCGATAGCGATTGATGCACACACCCACAATCAGACTCCGCACTTACGTGTACATCGACTCGCTGCAACCGCAGCTCGCTGAATACATGGCCACGGTGTCCCAGGGCTTTCTCCCCGTGCCGGGCGACGCCTGTCTTTGGGTGGAGGTCTCGCCGGGCATGGCAGTACATCGCCTGACGGACGCCGCCCTGAAGGCCACGCGGGTTCACTTGTCGCAGCAGGTTATCGAACGCGAATACGGCTCCATGGTGATACACCATCGCGATCAGAGCGACGTGCGCGAAGCCGGTAAGGTGATCCTGTCAAGACTCGGCGCGCGAATCGAGGAACGCCAGCGCTGCCAGGTTGCATGGAGGGAAATCATTCGCGGCATGACTCCGGATCATACCGTGCTCATCAATCGTCAGAACCGGCGCGGATCCATGATTCTGCCGGATCAGAGCATGTTTATCCTGGAAACCGAGCCTGCCGGATATGTCATCTATGCGGCCAACCAGGCCGAAAAGGCCGCTAATATCACACTTATCGACGTGCGCGCCGTCGGTGCATTCGGACGCCTGACCTTGTCCGGGCGCGAGGCCGATGTCGACGAAGCGGCCGCCGCCGCCATTGCCGCGGTGGAGCGGCCGTCGGAGACCTGAGTACGATGCACCGCCGGGAACTGCTCACGTTGTTGACGGGATACCGCACCCGCTTCATGGAGGAAGTGGCCTATGTTCACCGTGCCATAGAGTTTATCGAGCATCACGAAGAGGTATTCGCCCGGCACCTGCTGCCGGCGCACGTGACCGGTTCCGCATGGGTTGTCAGTCCCGACAGGGAACAGGTGCTGCTGCTGCACCACCGCAAACACGGGCGCTGGTTCCAGCCGGGCGGTCACGCCGACGGCGACTCGGATATTGTGAGAGTGGCATTACGCGAATGCGCCGAGGAAACCGGCCTTGATCACGAACATATTCAATTGATCGATTCACAGATCTTCGACGTGGATATCCACACCATACCGGCGATGGCGGACATGCCGCAACACGAACACATCGATATCCGTTTTGTGGTGGAGATAGATGACCGGCTGGTGATACCAGGCAATCACGAGTCGAACGCAGTCGAGTGGTCACCTCTGCATCAGGTACTGCAGCACAACAACAGCCGCTCCACCTACCGGATGCTTGAAAAGACCCGCGCTATACGCAATTCGTGCGGCTGACCGCATCGGCAAGGTTCAGGGGTCAGCAAGGAACAAATCAGAAAATTCTCGACCTATCATCTTTTGGCCTTGTCGGCTGAATCACGACACCGGCCGCATGTGGGGAAACAGCAGCACGTCGCGGATGGACGGTTGGTCGGTAAGCAGCATTACCAGCCGGTCGATGCCGATACCCACACCCGCCGCCGGGGGCATGCCATACTCCAGGGCCTCGATGTAGTCCTTGTCGTAATACATGGCCTCCTCGTCCCCGGCCTCTTTCATCTCCACCTGCTTGCGAAACCGCGCCGCCTGATCATCCGGGTCGTTCAGCTCGGAAAAGCCGTTGGCGATCTCCCGCCCGCCGATGAACAGCTCGAAGCGGTCGGTAACCGCGGGGTCCTGCTCGTTGCGCCGCGCCAGGGGCGAGACCTCGATGGGAAAGGCGGTGACGAACGTGGGCGCATCCAGGCGGTGCTCTGCAGTCTTTTCGAACAGCCGGTAGATGATCTCACCGTGGCTGTCATGGTCCACGGGTACCTCCAGGCAGCGTGCCACTTCATGGGCCCCGGCACGGGTGTCTAGACTGTCCGGCGCCAGGTCCGGATTGGCCTGGAGTATGGCCTCCTTTAGGGTGACCCGGGTGAACGGCATGCTCAGATCGTACTCGCGCCCCTGGCAGGTAACAGTCGTGGCCCCGAGGGTCTGCTCGGCGGCATAGCGCAGCAGCGCCTCGGTAAGGTCCATGGCATCGCGGTAATCGGCGTAGGCCTGATAGAACTCCACCATGGTGAACTCTGGGTTATGCCGGGTGGACAGACCCTCGTTGCGGAAGTTGCGATTGATCTCGAAGACGCGTTCATAGCCGCCCACCACCAGTCGCTTCAGATACAACTCCGGAGAAACGCGCAGATACAGATCCAGGCCCAGGGCGTTGTGGTGGGTGATGAACGGCTTGGCCGCTGCGCCGCCGGGGATGACCTGCATCATGGGCGTCTCCACCTCCAGGTACTGCCGTTCCACCAGAAAGCGGCGCATGGCGTTGATGATGATGCTGCGCGCGGCGAAGGTGCGCCGCGCATCTTCGTTCATGATAAGGTCCAGGTAGCGCTTGCGATAACGCATCTCCTGGTCCACCAGGCCGTGATACTTCTCCGGCAGGGGACGCAGGGACTTGGTGATCAGTCGCAGCTGGTCAACGCGTACCGACAGCTCCCCGGTCTTGGTCTTGAACACCACCCCCTCGGCACCGAGGATGTCGCCGATATCCCACTTTTTGAAGTCGCCATAAACGCTATCGGGCAGTGCGTCGCGCTGCACATAAATCTGAATCTTGCCCGACATGTCCTGCAGATGGGCGAAGGCGGCCTTGCCCATGAGCCGCCGGGTCATCATGCGACCGGCGATCTTCACCCGGATACCGTGCTGCTCCAGGGCTTGCGCGTCCGCGTCGCCGTATTGCGTGTGAATGGCCTCGGCCAGGGTGTCACGGTGAAAGTCGTTGGGATAGGCGGGACCGGCCTCGCGCAGCGCGGTGAGCTTGGCACGGCGCTGAGCAATTTGTTCGTTGTCGTCTTCTTCTATCATTATTAGCTGGTTCTATAGTGAATGTTTCGTTTGGTGATTCTATGGTATCAGACGCAGGTCGCAGGTCGCAGGTCGCAAGTCAAATGCAATGATTTAATCCCCTCATCCCTGCCCTCTCCCTGAGAGGGAGATGGCGTGTCTCAGTGGCAGCCGCTGTCCAGCATTACCCTCCGAACTCCCCTGTCCTTTGACCTGGGACTTGCGAGCTGTGACCTGAAACGGGCTGTCTTATAGCCCACTCTTCAGGCTCGCCTCGATAAAGTCATCCAGGTCGCCGTCGAGCACCGCCTGGGTATTGCCCTTTTCGATGCCGGTGCGCAGATCTTTGATGCGTGACTGATCCAGGACATAGGAGCGGATCTGACTGCCCCAGCCGATGTCTGATTTGCTGTCTTCCAGTTCCTGCTTGGTCTTGTTGCGTGCCTGCATCTCCATCTCGTATAACTTGGCCTTTAGCTGTTTCATGGCGGTGGCCCGGTTTTTATGCTGCGAGCGGTCGCTTTGGCACTGCACCACGATGCCCGATGGCACATGGGTGATGCGGATCGCCGATTCGGTGCGGTTGACGTGCTGACCGCCCGCGCCGCTGGCACGGTAGGTATCCACCTTCAGGTCAGCGGGATTGATCTCGATATCGATATCCTCGTCCACTTCCGGCGAGACGAATACCGCCGCAAACGAGGTGTGGCGGCGATTACCGGAATCGAACGGTGACTTGCGCACCAAGCGGTGCACGCCGGTCTCGGTGCGCAGCCAGCCGAACGCATACTCACCCACGAAGTGCACCGTGGCACTCTTGATGCCCGCCACCTCACCGCTGGAGGCCTCGATAATCTCGGTCTGGAACCCATGGCGCTCGCCCCAGCGCAGGTACATACGCAGCAGCATCTCCGCCCAGTCCTGGGCCTCGGTGCCGCCGGACCCCGCCTGGATATCAAGGAAGGCGTTCTTGACGTCCATTTCCCCGGAGAACATGCGGCGGAACTCCAGGCTGTTGAGTTTGCTCTCCAGGCGATCGAGATCGGCGACGATCTCCTCAACGGCACCACTGTCGTCCTCTTCCCCAGCCATGTCCAGCAACTCATTGGATTCCGACAAGCCCTGTCCCAGGGCCTCGAAGTAATCGACAACCTGTTCTAATTGTGCCCGCTCCCGCCCCAGTGCCTGGGCACGCTCCGGCTGTGACCACACATCGGAGGCCTCAAGCTCCCGGCGTACCTCGGCAAGCCGATCAAGCTTTGTATCGACGTCAAAGATACCCCCTCAGCGCCATGGTGCGCTCCTGCATATCACGGATTCTTCTGGTTATGGCGTTTATCTCGAGCATGTAGTCATCCGATGCGTTGTCAAAATGATTATTATAGCTGTTGCGCCGGCATTTGCGGGCGCCACTACCCCTTACACAGTGGCATGTCACTTCCTGTCCGACCGGGACACATGCCAGGCCTATTACTGAGTGTCTTCCGGTATCCCGGCCTGGCGGCCCAGCAGCTGGTTCAGCGCCGCGCTGCCGAACAGGTGAAATCCACGCAGCGCCTCGGGCGGATGCCCGGCGACACAGACAATGGGCTTGTCCCCGGCGATTCCCATGATTAGCGGCTTGCCCGAGCGCATGGGGACGCCGTCCACTATCAGCCTGCCCAGGACGCGCACCAGGTCGGCGATAAAGTCCGCGCCGCCGACAGCGG
This sequence comes from uncultured Gammaproteobacteria bacterium, assembly GCA_964463055.1. Lineage (GTDB taxonomy): Bacteria > Pseudomonadota > Gammaproteobacteria > CAWJPQ01 > CAWJPQ01 > CAWJPQ01. The sequence goes on from CAYXAX010000011.1 coordinate 24,283, forward strand.
TACCGCCCGAGATCAGAAGCATGTCGGTATGTTTCACCGCCCGCCCGGCCTCCGCCACAAAGTGATCGAAGTCGTCGCGCATGATCCCGTAGAACTCCGCTACGCCACCGGCCTGCTGCACCGCTGCAGCCAGCATCACAGAATTGCTGTCACGTATCATCCCGGGACGCTGGGGTTCGGTATGAGGAACAACCTCGTCACCGGATGAAAACACCGCCACCTTGGGACGGCGGGCGACGGTCAGTTCAGATAGGCCCTGCGCCGCCGCCAACCCCACGTCCATGGGGGTCAAGGTCAGACCGGCGGACAACGCGACATCGCCTTCCTTACTGTCACAGCCCTTGTCCTCGATAAAGAAACGCGGCGCAAACGGCCGGGTAATGGTGAAAGTCCCCTCGCCCACCGTGCAATCCCACATCCGCACCACGGATACCGGACCGTCGGGAAGCAGGCTGCCGGTAGCGACGCGCAGGCCCTGACCTTTGTGGATAGGCGGGCAGGTCTTATCCCCGGGTTTCACCTCGCCGGCAATGGTGAAAGAGACCGGGGCGTTCTCCGATGCGCTTTCGGTATCCGCGCTATTGACGGCAAACCCCTCGGCGATGGCGCGGTGGTACGGCGGCGAATCCATGGTGCATACCATGTCCTCGTACAGCACGCGGCCCACGGCCTGGGACAATGCACACGGCTCGGCGCTCATGTGGCGGAACGGAATGGCGTCGATGAGCTTTTTCTGGGCCTCAACTAATGGCGATTCTTCTTTCATGGCTGAAGTGTTCCATCCGGTAATGGTCGTCTGTATCTATCGGGGTGATTGCCGTCACCCACCCCGCCCCCTGATGTCATGATTTACTGTTGCATTACACGCTTAAAGTACCAACTCCAGTGTATCCTTTTTTCCCGTGCCTTCCTCGATGAGCTGCAGACGCAGGCGCTGCGCCGACTGCGCCTCGCCTGGAAAGAACAAAAATCCGTAGGACAGATCTCCCGGGGCGACGGCTTTGTTTTCCAATGACTTGTTACGGAAGTCGTCCATGACCCTGCGTCGTGCCGCCCCGGCGCTTTCGGCGCCGCTTACCCCGCCGAGGACCGCGCCCCCCGCGGCGCCCACCGCAGCGCCTCTGCCGATACTGGAGGCCACGTCCCTGCCCGAGATGACACCCACCGCCGCACCCACCAGGGCGCCGGCGATGCCGCCGAGGAACCCCTTGTAGGCGCCCTCCTTGAATATCTCATGGGTCTGGGCATACTTGGTCACCCGCTCATAGGCGAAGCGGTTGTCCAGGATGGGCCACAGCTGGCCGTCCTTGTCTTCGAGAAAGGTCTGACCCGGATTGATCTTCAGCGGCGTCTTGCCGGTGTTGTCGAACGCCACCTGTACCGGCGTGATGCCCGCGCCGCGTATATCGAATCCGAAAAGCTGCTGCGCCTTGGCACGGTCTATATAGGCCTCGGCGCCGACGGTGGCGCCGGCGACCTGGGTGGCATTGGGGTATGACGAGGGAAGGCGGAACGGCAGGGGCTTCGCCTTGTATTGAGTGGCGCAGGCGGCCACGATCATTAGCGCCGTCGTCATGAAGAGTAACTTGAGTAGGTATCGATTCGAGATCACCATGACTGCTTCCCTCATGTCTAGCTGCCGAGGAACGGACCACGGCTAGGGCGTAGCGGGATTCGCGCCCCGAACCGGGGATGCGGCCATGATAACAGAACCGGCGCCCGTGGTCCGTGCGTGCCCCTGGCTAGGGCGCCTGAATGTGCTCCACAAGAAGCTGCGCGCTGCGCTGTCCGCGATAGTCATTCACATCGAGTTTATAAGCCAGATGAATGTGGCGCAGCTGGGGTATGTCGTCGGAGGGCGTGTTGAAGGCAATGGCGTCCAGCAGACCCGCATGACCGGGCAGTTTGAGCAGTAATTTGAGGTGACGCTCACCGACCACGCGGCGCTTGACGACCTCGAACACACTGTCGAATACCGGCTCCGGAAAATTCTGTCCCCACGGACCGGCCTTGCGCAGCATCTCCGCAATCGCCACCGTGTGGTGTTCGGGTTCCAATACGCCGTCGCTGTAGACAATGCCCTGCAAATCTGTCGGTGATACCCGCCGTGCGACTTCCTCAGCAAAAGCGGCGGTGAATGTCTCCAGATCGCCGCGGCGTATGGTCAGCCCGGCCGCCATGGCATGGCCGCCGAAACGCGTCAACAGCGTGGGATACGCGGCGCTGACGGCTTCCAGAACATCGCGGATGTGCAGGCCGGCCACCGAGCGCGCCGAGCCCTTGAGTTCATCGGCTGCAACCGCCGCGAAGGCGATGACCGGCCGGTTGACCCGCTCTTTGATGCGCGACGCGAGTATGCCGATGACCCCCTGATGCCAGCTTTCGTCGAACAGGCACAGCCCCGCTGGAATATCGTCAACGCTGGCTGCCAGGCGCAGTTTGTCCAGGGATTCCAGGGCCTTGGTGTGCATCTCCAATTCGATCTGGCGGCGCTCCACGTTAAGCCTATTGAGCGCCTCGGCCATGGTCATGGCCGCTTCGTGATCATCGGCCAGCAGGCAGGCGATCCCCAGCCCCATGTCCTCCAAACGCCCTGCGGCATTGAGTCGCGGGGCCAGGGCATACCCCAGGTCGGCCGCCGACAGGCGCTCGATGCTTCTGCCGGCGACCGCCGCCAGGGCCTTGATCCCCGCGCAGCATTGTCCTTTTCGTATACGTGCCAGACCCTGGCTGACCAAGACACGGTTGTTGTGGTCCAGCGGCACCAGGTCGGCGACGATGCCCAGGGCCACCAAATCCAGTAGCTGGGCCAGATTGGGTTCCGGCATGGCGCAGCGCCCGAACCAGTCGTGCGCCCGAAGCCGTGCCCGCAGGGCCAGCATGACGTAAAAGATCACGCCGACGCCGGGAAGGTTCTTGCTGGGGAATCCGTCACCGCTCTGATTCGGGTTGACGATGACATCGGCCTCGGGCAGCTCCCTGCCGGGCAGGTGGTGATCGGTGATCAGCACCTGAATGCCGCGCGCCTTTGCCGCCGCGACGCCCTCGATACTGGATATGCCGTTATCCACGGTGACGATAAGGTCGGGTTGCCACCCGGCGGCGACGGCGACGATCTCCGGCGTGAGCCCGTAACCGTACTCGAAGCGGTTGGGCACGATATAGTGCACATGGTGGGCCCCCAGCAGGCGCAGTGCGCGCACCCCCACGGCGCAGCTGGTGGCGCCGTCGGTGTCGAAGTCGGCGATTATCAGAATACGACGCTGCTCGGTCAGGCAGGCATATAACAGATCTGCGGCGCGCTCGATGTCCTTGAGGAGCTCAACGCCATGAAGCCGGTCCAGTGTACACGTCAGTTGCTCGGTGGAAGAGATGTTGCGCGCCGCATACAGCCGTGCCAGCAGCGGATGGAGATGACCGAGAGTGGTGACAGACTCAGCGTCGGCTTCGCGTCTGACAATCCGTGCCTTCATCGTATATTGTTTTTTATCATCCTTTGGCGTCCTATTATGTGCTCATCGCCGCGGCGGGGCAACGCCGAAAGAATGATCAGGTTGTGCTTATCAGCGCATGCCGGTTGTTTTGCAACGGCGCAGGTGACATGACATGTCTTTCAAACCGGCGCCAAGACCGCTGATCCCGGCACCGTCTTTGACCCATCACCGTCTCCCGGCTAGAGACTGACGTGCAGCGGCTTTGTTCTTCGCCACCACCGCCTGCGTGCGGACGCGGTAAGCGTAAAGTCGACGCCCGTTCCGCAGATCAGCGTGATCCGCTCCACCGTACCGTCCCGCAGCGCTGCCAGCAGCGGGACGATCCAGTGGTCATTGACGCCCTGCAGGGCGGCACGCCACTGCCGCAGATCCTGGGTGTCGGCGCCATCCAGCACCGCCAGGTGCGTCCCTCCGTCGCCCGCCTGGGTCAGCCAGGCATCCCCGCGTCCCGGGACCGCATGGAGCGCGACATCGCCCTCGCTGAGCATGGTCAGGCCGCGGCCCAACACGTGATCACACCACACGTGGTCCCATGATGCCGGGAATCGCGGGGTACGTCCTCCGCCCCAGATCCACACGCTGTTGACAACGGGAAACCCGAGCGCCTCCCGACGGTGATTGACGGAACTCATATGAAGCTGCATCTGCGCCTCATTCATCACCATATGCCATAACGCGGCTTGTTCGCCGCTGGGCATGAAAGGTCGAATATCCCTGCCCGACATCAGGCTGGGCATATGGGTATGAATGTGGGGGTCTTCGGGCAGGCGCAGATACCAGCGCTGAGCGGCCCCCATATGCAGGTGCCAGCCGCGCGGGAGAAATACCTGATCCAGTTCCCTGACCAACTGCGCGGCCTCCTCGTCACTCAATTCCAACCCGGCGTCGCCCATGAACACCAGGGTGTCGCGGTCCGGACGCAGGTGTATCGGATCCACGCGCAGCCACCAGCCGTCATTCACCCCCCCTATGTCCGCGGCCCGGCTTACGGCGGCCACGGGCAGATCATCGTCGGCGGTCCCATGACCAAATGCGCTGAACAAGAGCACTTCCACCGGACCTGCAACACCGGTACAGCGGTCCGCGCGGGACAGCAGCGTTTCCAGGGCCGACAGCGACAGTCCGTCCGTTGCCGTCAGTGGACTATCGGTAGCGGGCCCCGGGAGCCCCGGCAGGATGATGGTTATGTGGGCGGGCATGACGACGGCCTGTCGGATTGCGGATTGCGAGTTTCGGGTTAACCCGGGAGGGAACCCGATACCAGAACGATAGGCCGGATGCCACGGTGATTGGAGGTCACCTAATCCAGCTGATCGAGGATGGCCTTTTTTACTGCGTCGATATGGGCATCGATCGTGGACAAGGCCTTCTTGCTCTGGCTGATGGCGATGTCCGGGTCCTTGAGACCGTGACCGGTGAGGGTGCACACCACCTTGGCGCCCTCGTTGATGCGTTTTTGCGTAACGGCCCTGATGAGGCCGGCCACGGACGCCGCCGAGGCGGGTTCACAGAAGATGCCCTCGTGCTCGGCCAGCAGCTTCTGGGCGGCGAGGATCTCCTCATCGCTGCACTCGTCGAACCAGCCCTCGGATTCCTTCACCGCCGCCCATGCCTTGTCCCAGCTCTGGGGGTGGCCGATGCGGATGGCCGTGGCCACGGTCTCGGGGTTGTCGATCATATGTCCGCGCAGAAACGGCGCGGCGCCGCTGGCCTGAAAGCCGCCCACGCGCGGCAGCGCGTTGACCAGGCCGTGTTCATGGTACTCGCGGTAGCCCATCCAGTAGGCACTGATGTTACCGGCGTTGCCCACCGGCAGGCAGTGGTAGTCCGGTGCGCTGCCCAGTTCGTCCATGATCTCGAAGGCGGCGGTCTTCTGCCCCTGCAGGCGGAACGGATTCACCGAATTCACCAGGGTGATGGGCGCCTGCTGCGACACCTCTTTCACAAGACGCATGCCCTCGTCGAAGTTGCCCTTGATCTGGATCACCTCGGCGCCGTGCATGATGGCCTGAGCCAGCTTGCCCAGGGCGATCTTGCCGTCGGGGATCAGCACGAACGCCTTGATGCCGGCGCGGGCGGCGTAGGCCGCCGCCGAGGCCGAAGTATTGCCGGTGGAGGCGCAGATAATGGCGCGGCTGCCCTCTTCCACCGCCTTGGTGACGGCCATGGTCATGCCGCGGTCCTTGAACGAACCGGTGGGGTTGAGCCCCTCGAACTTGACGTAGAGATCCACTTCCCGGGCCAGATGGCGCGGGATGTTGTTGAGGCGTATCAGCGGGGTGTTGCCCTCACCCAGGCTGATGATGCGGGTGTCGTCATGTACCGGCAGGCGATCGCGGTAGCGTT
>CAYXAX010000012.1:0-28458 GCA_964463055.1 uncultured Gammaproteobacteria bacterium
TATCGGAGCATGTCAGCCGATCATTGCAATAGCGCAGTATCAGGTGAGACAAACGAGTCATGGTGTCGTGCAGGGCCAGGTCACAGGCCAGCTCGCTGAGGTCGCACAGACGTAAATAGATATACTTGCGCACCGCCAGGCGCAGGGCCGGATAGGCCTCCAGCCAGTCTTTCCACTGCACTATGGGAGCGGACAGGGCCTCGACGGTATCCAGGGTCTGCGCGCAGACCTCGTGGGGCTGGCCATCCAACAGACTGACCACGTTGAAGCCATCGCCCGGGCCGAGGAGAAACAGCGTTATCTCGCGGCCGTTTTTGTGATTTTGACGGGTGATTTTGACGCGCCCGCGGAGCACCACGTAGAAGCGCGAAGTGGTCTTTTGCGGGACCATGACAATGCTGCGCTCCGGCCAGGATTCCGTCGTCAAGTTTTCAGTCATGACCCGCAGTGTCCCCGGGTCCAGGCCCTCGAACATCGGGCTTCGACTCAATATGCTTACGACAATTTCCTGCTGCCCTGTTGCCATGGTGTTGTCGCTCGACTTGAAAACTGGACCGCAAAACGCCGTTACGTTTAGAGCGCAATCAGTGTCAGCATAGCCCCGTTAACCCTTGACAAACAAGGGACGGGGCCCGGGCATTTCTGCATTCTGAATTTGCAGCACTGCACTTTCTGCATATGGGATAAATTTCCCAGCGTTCTTCGTCACGTCGAAGTTTATGAGGGCGCAGACGTATGATTAGACATTTACGGGGTCCAGCCTGGATAACGCGGACCTCGATCTGAATCAAGGCAAATCGACAGACTCCGATATCAATCTTGCTTTTGGGTTGGCCAACCCCTCCGCAAAGGTTGGCGCCCGGGATTCGCGGTAAAGAACCTGATTTCGCAAACCTCACCACGGTGCTGGGCAACACCCTGAAGGGGAAACCCCGGGCACGCATGGGCGCGTCCCGCCATAACAGCCGGGTACGGTTGCCATGGATTTTGATCTTGCCAAGAACAAGCCCGTGGCGTTCGATTCGAAGACCCAGTGCCTGGGTCTGGGTGCGGAGCTCAACGCCGGGCGCTACGCGCAGGTGCGAATGGAATATTGGTTTAACCTTGCCGACAATGCCACGGGCATCGCTTCCATGGGCGTGGGTGTCTTGCCGTTTGTGGTTTACTTGGATGTGTCAGTGGTGGGAAATGCCAGCGAGTCGCGTGTGGCGGTGCAGATAGGGTTCAGATGCTGGGCGAGAGGTCCATTATTGCGATCCTTTTCGTCAAATAGCGACGGCTCCACCCTTCGCTTCGCTCTTCCCTCAAACGATCGAAAAACCTGCCTCGCTCTCCCACCTTGCTCGCTGCCATTTTTCACCGGCCCCGTATTCCCCCGCAGGGCCGGTCGCGCATGTCAGCGGGCGTGCGCGGGATCAATACCAGGTATTGCAGCAGCATGCCCTGGATTACGCGCGGCGACCGTAGAATCAGCGGGATTTTCCGCATTGATCGCGGGGAAATAAAAACCGTCGTTGCATACCTCTCCATAATCATGGGGTTGCCGCCGCACGTTGATTACCGTCGGGTGTCTCAATTAAGTCACACTTGTCAACGGGTGCGCGTCCGTCACACACTGTGTGTGATTATCATGCCGTCATCTTCACTGCCTTCATGATTTTCTCACTCCGATATTTCTCGTTGTTTATTCGTGCCGAGTCGCCATGGTTTTAGATCGGCGCTCTGCTTGATGCATATGGATGCAAAGGAGGAACAATGAACACAATCAAATGGCTGGTAATGGGCGTTGCGGCCTTTTTCAGCACTGCGCAGGCAATGGCTGCGGCGCCCCACAATTTCGGCGTCGGCGTGATCCTGGGCGAACCCACCGGGATCAGCGTGAAAAAATGGCTTAACGACAGCAACGCCATCGATGGCGCAGTGGCGTGGTCCCTATCGGACAACGAGTTCTTTCAGATCCATGGCGATTATCTCTTTCACGCCTATAACGTGTTCAAGACCAATGGCATCCAGGGCAGGCTGCCGCTGTATTATGGCGTCGGCGGCAGGGTGGGGTTTAACGATCAGCATGACGGCAGCAGGCATACGCGGGTCGGTATACGCTTTCCCATTGGCATCACTTATCTGAGGAACAACGCGCCCTTCGACCTGTTCGTGGAGTTGGTGCCGGTGCTTGACGTGGCGCCTTCAACTTCAGTGCGGCTCAGTTTGTCCATCGGCGGGCGCTTCTACTTCAACTAACCCCCCCCGGGGCGCTGATCGATATCCGCTATCTGTTGGCCCAGGCGGGAATACGCTTTCCGGTTTCGTGCAGTTCCCTGCGGTGACTTTTGTGCGCTGGTTCGAATTCCGCCAGGAGATGCCAATACTCGGGCGAGTGATTCATCACGCGCGTGTGGCAGAGTTCGTGGAGAAACACATGCCGCACCAGGTGCGCCGGCAGGAACAGCAGTTTGTAGTTGATGTTGATGGTCTTTTGGCGTGAACAGCTGCCCCAGCGTGTCCTCTGTCCGCGCACCGTCAGGCGCCTGAACGGCATACCGGTCTGTTCGCTCAATTGCCGCAGCCACGGCTCCAGATGCCGGTAGGCCTTGCGTGTCAGCCAGCGCCTCAACGCCGCGCGGCATGCCGCCTCACTTTGCACGTTGCCCCTGAGCAGCAGCGAATTAGCGCTGCGTTCGCTGACGGATACCTGAGGCGACGATGTCTGCGTGTATTCCACCGTCCAGCGCTCGCCGATCGCTTCCAATTCCACTGATTCCGGCAAGGTGCCCTGCAGGGTTCGGGCATGGTGCGTGTGCTGATCATTGAGCCGGGAGATGTGTTTGTGCAGCCAGTCTTTGTGCCTGATCAGGATTTCCGGAATGCGGTACGGATCGAATCCTCTGGGGGTGATGACCACGACGCCCTCGATCGCCGAGATTTTCAGGCGCACGTGCCTGGCGCGGGGAGAGACGCGCACGGTGTAGGCCGGTGATCCCGGAAGCGGCAATTCAAGTTGTGTCGTGCGGTTCATGAGCGTGACATGGTATCCGATTATGTGCCGCGGCGGCATCTCTCCCTCCTGTCCAATCAAGCGCTGCACCCGCCGGCCCGGTCCGCGGCGGGGTATGGACGCACTGCCATGGTTCAATGGCGCCGAATCTCACCGTCATGGTGCGCGCTCCGGGCGCCCGCCGCTGCTTGGGGTGAGTCGCTGTCGGATTGATTATTCGGGACTTTTTCATATTTTTTGGCCACCCATGAGTGCTGGCATTGTCTTTGCTTGAAGCAAATTGGGTATCCAGCCCGGAGGATAAAAGCCCATGTACCAGCAGGTGGTGATTGTTGATGATGCCAGCGAACGCATTCCCCTTATGGCGCAGGCGCTGCGCGACAACGGTTATGGCGTATTGACCGTGCAGGCGCAGAGCGGCGAAGAGTTGTATACCAGGCTGTGTCAGCTCCAGCCGGATATCCTGGTGATCGGAGATGAAATTGTCATCGATCTCAAGGCGGTTAACAGCATGGACATGCTGCGCGAGATCGGCGTATATGCTCACTAGTACTGACTAAAGGCCATGGCCGGACAAGTATGTCTGGCCTATCTTCACCAACGCCGGGGCCGGGGGGCAAGGAGGGTCTCCCGCCCGGCATCTTCCATCGCGGTCCTCATGCGGTGCCAGGGGCGCCTCGTCATAGGGTCTGCCGGTGTCCGTGGGGCCTCCATGCCGGGGCGATCACATTGGGCATGTCTGAGCGTCTTAACAGGGTTGCCGGGGCGAGGGTCAGTTCGCCGTAGCGTCCGTTGACCTGATCCATGACCGCGTTGACCTGATTCTGGGATTCGTCATTGTCCTCGAACAGTTCCAGTTGGCGGCGCCCCGGCTGGGGGTCCAGTGCGGTGACCTGCACCTGGTGGATGCCCTCGCCGTGCCACAGGTTTTCGATAACGAAGCGGCACAGCTGGAAGATGGCTGCGCCGTCGTCATCGGGTGTGGTCAGGTGCAGCTTGTCGCCGACCCAGCCGTCGCGGGCACGCAGGCCGATGAAGAAGTGCCGCGCCGTGAACCCATGGCGGCGCAGCCGCGCGCCGAGTTTTTCACTCATGTGCAGCAGATAGGTGAGCAGCAGTTCCCGATCACGGGTGTTCGGAGGCACCACCTTGCCGTGGCCCATGGACTTGGGCGGTGCGACGTCCAGGTGCACGGCGTCCGGGTCCTTGCCCTGGCACATGAGCCAGATGCGCCGTCCGAGATTGCCGAAGCGCCGCGCCAGCACGCTGACCGGCAGGCGCGCCACGTCGCCGCAGACGAAGGCGTTGTGCTGGGCGAGGAAACTGCCGATGCCGTCGGCGATGCCGCACAGGGCGGTGACCGGGACATCGTGCAGGCGTTCGCGGGCCTCCCACGGCGGGATCACCATGAAGCCGTCGGGTTTGTTCAGATTGGCGGCGAATTTGGCCGTGGTCTTGTCACCGGCCACGCCCACCGAGCACGGAAGCCCGCAGACCTCCCAGACCTTGTCCCTGACCATGCGCCCCATGCGCGGTGGGGTGCCGTGCAGGCGCTGACAGGCGGTGACGTCGAGGAACGCCTCATCCACGGAAAAGACCTCCACATCCGGGGTGATATCCTCCAGTGCCCGCATGACGGCGGTGGAGACGGCGGCATAGGCCTCGGGTCGGGCCGGGCGCTGAATCAGTGAGGGGCACTTTTTGCGCGCCTCCTTGAGGCGCATGCCGGTGCGGATGCCGTAGGCGCGCGCTTCGTAGGAGCAGGTGATGATGCAGGTGCCGGTAAGGCCGTTGGTCACGGCCACCGGGCTGTCGCGCAGCGCGGGGAAGTCGCGCTGTTCGATGGCGGCGAAAAAGGCGTTCATGTCCATGTGGATGATCGCCCGTGGCCAAACAATAGGGGAGTGGTCTCTGAGGTGATTACTCGGCATACGTCTGTTTCTGACCAATGATGTTCTTTTCGGATGGTTCCAGGAGTCGCAGGTCACAGGTTTCAGGTCTCAAGTCGTGGAAGCAATCTTGATTTTGACCTGCGACTTGCGACCTGAAACCTGTGACCGTTTTTATTTATATGCCCGCATCTGTCCCACCACCACGCCCTGGATACGCACCCGCTCGGCGCTGTAGACCATCGGGGGCATGGTGCTGTTGGCCGGGATCAGGGTGATGGAGCCGTCGTGGTTGTTGCGCAGCCGCTTCAGCGTGGCCTCTTCATTGTCGATGAGCGCCACCACGATCTCATGGTCCTTGGCCCAGTCGCGTTTTTCCACAATCACCATGTCGCCGCTGAGGATGCCGGCCTCGATCATGGAATCGCCGTCGACGCGCAGCACGAAGCGGTCGGGACCGGTGAAAAAATCCGCCAGGTTGATTTCATCCAGATCCGGGATGGCTTCGATGGGCAGTCCGGCGGCGATGCGTCCGAGCAGCGGCAGGCGCAGCTCGGACAGATCCGTGGTCAGCAATCGGATGCCCCGGTGACGGCCCGGCTGCAGCTCGATCAGGCCCTCCCGGGCCAGGGCCTGCAGGTGGCGGTGCACCACCCCCTTGGAGCGGATGCCCAGCCCGGCGGCGATTTCGCTGAGCAGCGGCGCATGGCCGTGGCGCAGGGCGTACTTCTGAATAAAACGGTAGGCCTGTTGCTGGCGGGGGGACAACATCTCAAGGTTCTCCTGTCGTTCTCATTGGGAAAGCATAGGGAACTTTGTGAGAACTTTCAAGAAAATAAAAATCGATTTTAAATCATATGATTGCGGTCAGTTTCCGGTGGGCGCCGCTGTCCGGGGGCAGAAGCGAAATACGGGAAGTGCGCGGGTTTCAAACCGCAGGCGACAGGTCAAAGGGGACTATCTCGCAGTTTTCCACCTTGATATCGAGCATCTCGCGGTCCGGGAGGCCGCGCAGACGGGCGATGCACACCCGCAGCGGTTCTTCGTGGGAAACCACCAGCACCGTGTTGTGGTCCCGGGTCGCGAGCCAGTCGATGAAAGGCAGCACCCGCCGTTTGTGCTCGAGGATGGACTCGCCCCCCGGCGGCTTGGCGTGCAGGGGGTCATGGGCGATGGCGCGTCGATGTTCCACGGCCGGGCGGTTGTTGAAGCCGGTGACGATATCGTTGATCGCCGGGTGGACGAGGATCTCCGCGCCGTGGTGCCGGTTGATGATCTCCGCGGTCTGACGCGTGCGCGGCAGTTCGGATACAACGATCAACTCCAGGGACGCGTTCTTCAACGCCTGCGCGGCCTGTTCGGCCTGTGAGGCGCCCAGTGCCGTCAGGTGCGCATCCGTGGCAGGGTCGTCGTTGCACAGGCCGAGCGCATTGTAATTCGTCTCGCCATGGCGCGTGAAATACACTTGCATAGTTCACCTCTTACCGTATTGGTAAACATCATCCGCCCTGAGTTCCCGCCGGGATACGCAGATCTTAAGTCCGCGCTCGAGTTGGGTGTTCGTACGGCAGGAAACTTATGATCGATGAAAGAGTCTTATGCAAGCGGGCGGTGCTGTAAATGCCGGGATGGCATACGGTCGTTTGCATGGCCGCGGTAAGGGTGTCAACATGGGCCATCGGCCAGTCGGACAAGCGTGCAGTATGTGCCGGCGACGGCAAAGCGTACGGGTCTTGCGGTCATTGCAGTCTTTAGTGGAAGTGCTACAATTCGCCCGATCCCGCCGTGTGAGGCATCCAGCCGCTTCCAAGTGCTACGACCTTGATCTTGCTCAATTAGTTTTTATACTAAACACCCATACTTGATGCGTCTTGATATTAAACAGTTCGGTGAGGCATGGTCGGTTTGATGTTGCACTGACTGTTAAGGACGAACAACCAGAAAAAGGAGACTGAAACATGTTTAGACGTGCAGCGTATCTTGCCACGGCATCGGCATTCGCCATGTTACTCAACGGTTGCGCCACGGATACCGATCTGAAGGCCAAGGTCGATGAGGCGATGAAGTCCGCCAGCGAGGCCAAGGCGGCGGCTCAGGACGCCAGGAATACGGCGAATCAGGCGTTGAGCGCGGCCCAGGATGCTCAGGGTACCGCCAACGAGGCCAAGGACATGGCGGGCAAGGCCGAATCGGCCGCCGCCGATGCCAACTCCGCGGCGATGTCGGCAAATCAGAAGGCCGACCGCATGTTCCAGAAGGCGATGAGTAAATAATTCCGCTGAATAACCTCGCTACGCCACGCTGAGGCTTCTTAATTCTTTCCCCTGCGCCCTTGCGGCGCAGGGCGCTGTTCCGCGCTCAATCGCAGGGCTGATAGTCGCTGTAGCGGTCCACGGGGTAGACGATGCCCTCGATACCGGTGGCTGTTTTGAGCTGTTGTCTGCGTGTTGCCGCTGTCTCCCTGCTCTCGAACGGACCGACCAGCAGCCTGCATAAGGGGCTGTCTTTGGGTGCGCTGCGGGTCATGTGCATGTGCAGTACGGCCACTTGGCTGGTGACGCGGCGTGTTGTCGTTTCCTGAATGAAGGCGCCTACCTGAACAAACCAGCCTTTATCCTGCGGCGGTGGCAGGGGGGCTGCATCGCTGGTGTGCGTCGGCGCGGCTGCGGGTGCCTGGGCGGTGCGCTGGCTTGCCGTTGGAATGGCCATGGGGATTCCGCGATGCTGTCCGGCGATCTCCTTTATCCGTCGCCAGGCCTGATCGTCCAAGGGCTTTTTCGTCACGGCGAGAATGGATGACACGGCGCCGGTGAGATCGGAGGACGGCGCATCGTTGTCCACGTCAGTGAGGGGCAGGTGTGCCTCCAGATACAGTTTGCCGTCGCGCCAACCGGCTTTGTACGCTTTGTCGATGACCCGCACCGGTGTGCCCACCGCGACTTTTTGAAAGAGTGTGGCGATATCCTCCGGGTACATGCGCAGACAGCCGTGGCTGACGCGCATGCCGATGCTGAAGGGGTGATTCGTTCCATGGATCAGATATGAACTCCACCCCAGGCGCATGGCGAACTGACCCAGGGGGTTGTCGGGTCCCGGCGGCACCACTTTGGGTGCCGGACGCCCGTCCGCCTCGTGTTCCTCGATGATGGATTTCGGTGCATACCAGGTGGGGTCCTTGATCTTTTCGATGATGCTGGTGGCTCCCAGGGGCAGGGTCTTGCCCTCTGCGCCGATGCTCAATGGATGGGTGATGACCACCGCCTGGTGGCCGGGCTGCGGCGGCGGATAATAATAAAGGCGCATTTCGGGCAGGTTCACCACGATGCCCTTGCGCGGGGCGTCCGGCAGGATAAAGCGGCCCGGTACCACCACCCAGTCTCCCGGCTTCGGCAGCCATGGGTCCACGTCGGGGTTGGCGGCGGTGATTTCGTTCAGGCCCACGTCATAGCGCCGGGCGATGTCCAGCAGGGTGTCGTTGGGTTCCACGACGACGTGGAGGTTCTCGCCCACCACCTGTTCACCGGGCGGCGGCAGGGGCAGGGTGGCGCCCTGCGCGGGCGTCAGCAGCCAATACATTGCGGCGCACATCAAGGCCCGCCTGATGGCCGTGGCGCTGATGCGCCGCCGCGCCGAGTTTGCTCTCTTAACCAGCAAGTCCAGCTGTCCCTGGGACATGGATGTGAAGTGAAAGCGCAGTATAAACCGAGCGTTAAGCGATGGCCACAAAGGAGGTCTGCAGCGTTCCACCGCCTTGTGCTATATATAGAGGATATAGAGGGCGATTAAGTTCAAGCCGCTGGCGCCGCTATTTTATAAGGATACGGGAGATCGATAAGCAGCGCGCCGCGCTCAATGTGTGTCGTCAATTTCAGCCGATAGCGAGAAGCAATGCATCAGCGTTTATTGAAATTGATTTTGCTCGTATGCGCCGCTCTGCTCACCGCTTCACCGGCCGCGCGGGGCGACGATTCGCCGTGGGTGTTGGTGGATACCGGCGCCCATACGGTTTCGGTGATTCAGGGCGGCACGGTGAGGGTGGTTTTCCGCCACATCGCCTTGGGGCGGGGCGGTGTGGCCAGGGTGCACTACAAGGGCGACGGGCGCACGCCGCTGGGGACTTTCCGCGTGGCGTGGATTAACCGCAATAGCCGTTTTCATATCTTTTTCGGTCTCGATTATCCCAGCGATGGTCAGGCCGAGATTGCGCTGCAGCGCAACAAGATCGATATGGATACCTACGACAGTATCCGCACCGCCGCCTACCAGGGCATCCTGCCGCCCCAGGACACGGAGCTGGGGGGCTATATCGGAATTCACGGCCTTGGCAGGGGCAGCCGGTGGCTGCAGCGCGTGGCCGATTGGACCCAGGGTTGCATCGCCTTGAGTAATGAGCAGATCGACCGCCTGGCCCGATGGGTGGGCATCGGCAGCAAGGTGGTTATCCGCTAGCAGGTTATTGCAAAACGCGCTGAGGGGCGCATCGCGGCGTTGGGAAGGGACTCAAAATGCTCATTTACTTGGGTAAACTGCGCTTTTTCACCCTTTTCCGCCTTGCGCTGCATCCCCTGATCACGCTTTTCAACAACCTGCTTTACAGGTCGGTGGGTCCTAATTTTTCTCACCCGTAGCGTGTTTCAACAGGATGGTCTTGCCGGTGCAGGTATCGATCTTGTAGGTCTTGCCGCCGATGTCCTGCAGCTGCCAGCAGTGTCCGATAATGCCGGATGACAGGTGGGCGCCGAATAAGCTGATGCCGAAAATGGCGGCGATGAATGCGATCATCACCAACACCAGGGCCATGACGCCCATCAGTTCGCGCAGTTCCTTTGGCAGGCCCAGGACGGGTGATGAAGGGGAGGCTATGGGTTTTTCCGTGTCCATGGGATTGTCTCGCTGTGATTGCTATAACGCCGTTTTCCCACTATCCATGATCTGTTCAGTGCTTTCAACTGACACGGGAGATATGGATCATCAAGCTGCATCGGATTATTTGATGCTCACGGTCATGATCAGTATGTCATCCCTGATCTGACAGTTATAGCAGTTTGCCGCGTCGAACAGTTGTTCATTGAAGGCTGCGCTGTCGAGACCATGGTGTGCCCTGGCGAAGGACTCCATGCCCCGCTGGCCGAAGAGTTCCCCGCTTGGCGTGCGCGATTCCATGAGTCCATCGGTATAGATCAGCAGTTTGTCACCGTGCGCCAATGGGCGACGGTCGATATGGCATGGCGTGGGGAGCGGATGTTCAATGCCCAGGATGGTGGTGCTCGACGGCAGAAATTCGCTTATCCCGCGGCGCTGTATGTAGTGCAGCACCGGTGGATGGCCGGCCCCGGCGTACTGCATTTCGCCGCGCCGGTAATCAAAAAATATCGTAAAGAAGGTCGTAAACAGGCCGGTGCCGGACAGGTGCCGGCAAAGGAATTCATTCAGCGATCCCACCAGGGTGCACGGGTCGTCGCGATCGGCGTGGGACAGCACAAAGCCGTTCACCCGGGCGGCGAACATGGCGGACGCCAGGCCGTGTCCCACCACGTCGCACATGCATACGATGAGGTTGTCGCCGAAGGGGAAGATACCGCAATAATCGCCCCCCAGCAGTCCCAGGGGCCGCGCCTTTACCGCGATATCCAGGTGCGCGTCGCTGTAGGTCCGGGGCAGGAAGCTGTAATGCACCTTGGCGGCGAGGGCGATATCGGCCTCAGCGGCGTTTGCACGTGGAGTAGCGGTTGTCATGAGTGATCCATTTTCAGCATGGCGGCCAGGTCGTGAACAAAGTCGTTATAGATCTGGTTGAGCGCCGCGCCGAAGGCGGCCGCCGCGTCCTCCATCGTATGGCCTGTAATAGGCGCCGTGGCGCTATAGGTTTTGTTAAGCATTGGCAGATTCGGGTGGGCCGTGTCGCTGTATGTCAGGTTCAATGTCACCCTGGCCTGATCCGAGCCGTGGCCGGTCAGGCGTTCGAATCGCTCGATGGTGCCGCCCACATAGCCCTGGGCCGCGGCGCCGGGTTCATAGCGAATGACCTTGGCGGCGATGCCGGTAGACATCAGCGCGTCGACCAGATGCCCCTGGATCAGATTGCCGGGGGCGGTAAACCAATACCGGTAGTGATAGCGGTGTATCTCCAGGGGGGTGGCGGCGTCGATATACAGGATTGACCGTTCCTGATAAAGCCCCTCGGCGCGCAGCGGCGCCACGCCGAGCGTCCCCCGGACGAGCGGCGCCGCAAGGGTCTGGGCGGGGTGGGGCTGCGGCAGACGATAGAAGTGATCCTCGGGGGCAGGGGTGGGCGTGGTCAGGCTGCATGCCGCCAGGGTGATGGCGGCCAGCGCCATTACAATATACCGTCCGATTTCCCGCGCGGGTCTCATTTTGATGGGCCGGCCTCGTCCTGGGGTGATTTGCCGCGGATCAGTATGCCTGGGTTGTCACGGATCTGGCGGCTGAATTCATTGAGGTTGCGGCTGGAACTCTCCAGATTATAGACGATCGAGTTGATATGCTGGGAAATGGTTTCCATGGTGATGCGCAAGTCGAGCACGGCGCGGCGCAGGTCCGGGTTGTTGTCATCCAACACCTTATTGGAGGCGCGCAATACCGCATCGAGCTGTTTATTCACCTTGTCGAAGTCACGGGAGGCATCTTTCAGATTGGTGGATATGGTATCGGCGTTTTCGAAGACGCGGTTCAGGTGCCGTTGGTTGTCGTCGCTTAACAGCGCGGACAGGCGATCCGCGCTGGCGTTGAAGCGCTTGAGCAGTTGATTGATGCCGGCGCTTATCTGCGGGATGTTCGATTCCAAATCCCCGCCGATGGTGTCGATGCGATGGTTGAGATTCCGTATCAGCGGCCTGAGCGTCTCGTTCAACTCGCGCAGCAGGGTGGCGGCCGTGACGGCTTCCTGGCCCTGTAGCACCCCGCCCGGCGTGAGCAGGTCATGACTGTCTCCCTCGATGATGTCGATATTGCTCTCTGAGAGCAGGCGCGGCACCACGATTCGGGCCACGCTGTCGCTGGGGATCTTCCAGCCGGCCTCGATGGCCAGGGTCAGCTTGTAGATGGTCTTGTCGTTTTTGCGCACCGGGACGATGGCGGATACGCGGCCGATTTGATACCCGCCGTAACTGACGGTGGTGCCGACGTGAACATCGGTGATCTCGGGATACTCGACGTAGTAAGGTTCCGTCTTGGTGTAATTTCCGGTTATGCGATACAGGGCGGCCAGCAGCAGGGCGAGTATGACCAGCACGAAGAGGCCCACCGAGAAGTAGTTGATGTTTTCCTGTTTCATTGAACGTGCTTGTCGCATCCGGACGGCGCTATGCCGCGCCAGTTAAGTATAATTAATTAGTCGCGCCTAAGTGACTCACGAATTCTCTCCGGTCAGGCGCTGAAGGTACGCCTCACCGTCGACCGTCTCGTTGCGCGGCCGGCGGTTGAGCAGGTCCTGGACGCGCTTGATCGGGCAGGCGCGTATTTCAGGTACCGTGCCCGTGGTAAGTATCTCCCCGTTGTCCAGGATGGCGATGCGGTCGGCGATCTTGAATGCACTCTCCAGGTCGTGAGTGACGATGACGATGGTCATCTTCATGGCATCGCGCAGCTTGAGAATCATCTCGTCGAGCTCCGCCGCCACCACGGGGTCCAGGCCGGAGGAGGGTTCATCGAAGAACAGCAGCTTGGGATCCATGACCACCGCCCGTGCCAGGGCGGCGCGCTTGAGCATGCCGCCTGACAGCTCGGCCGGCATGAGATCATCTGCGCCCGCCAGGTTGACCAGTTCCAGTTTTATGCGGCTCATGATGCGGATGGTGTTTTCGTCCAGTTTGGTATGCTCACGCAGCGGCAGCTCCACGTTTTCCAGGACGCTCATGGATCCAAGCAGCGCCCCGGCCTGAAAGGCGACCCCCATTATGGTGCGCAGCTCGTATAACTCAGCATCACTCATGGTGGTGATGTCTTTTCCCAGAAGACGGATATGGCACGAGCTGGACGGCAGCAGGCCCAGGATATGGCGCAGCAGGGTGGTCTTGCCTGATCCGCTGCCCCCCATGATGACCATGATTTCGCCTTCATGGACGGTGAGGTTGATATCCTTCAATACCTGCCGGCTGCCGTAATATGCGGACAGGTGCTCGATATCGATGACCACCTTGCGTGCGTTCATATCGTTCACGGAATCTTCAACGGCTGAGGAAATAGGTAAATACCATGTCCGCCAGCACAATGAAGCTGATGGACAGTACCACCGAGCGCGTTGTTGCGAGGCCAACCCCCTTGGCGCCGCCGCTGACTTGAAAGCCGTTGCTCAGGCCGATCAATACGATGATCACGGCGAAGATCATGCTCTTGATGATTCCCTGCGACACGTCTCCGGTGTGCAGCGCGGCGAGACTGCGGTTGAAATATGCGCTCAGTGTGATATTGAGTTCGCTGCATGTGTACAGCGCGCCCCCCAGGATGCCCATGAAGTCACCCAGGATCGTCAAGGCGGGTACCATTACGCACATGGCCACCAGGATCGGCGCGGCGAGATAGCGAACCGGGTGGATACCGATCACGCGCAGTGCATCGAGTTCCTGGTTTTCCTGCATGGTCCCGATGCGCGCCGTAATGGCGGAACCGGAGCGGCCGCACACCAGCACGCCGACGATCAGCGGTGCAAACTCGCGCGTGACCACGATGGCGATGCCCAGGACTACCTGGGATTCGGCTCCGTAGGGGCGCAAGGTGACGATGGACTGGATGGCCAGCATGACCCCCACGGCGATGCACAACATGGAGATGATGGGTATCGCCTGTACGCCGATCCACATCGCCTCCTGGAAGATGGCTTTCATGCTTACCGGTTGCTTGCGCAGCTTGCCTGTCAGCAGCCAGGCCAGGCTCTCCATGAGCAGGGCCATCACGTAACCCAGCTCCTCGATGCCGCTGACCGTGCGCCGCCCGATGCCTTCGATGAGATTGCGCATCGCCACTATCCCCTTGTGACGGACGAACCGCCGTCGGCGATTTGCAACGCCGCTTCGACGGAGTCGTAAACAGGAAAGACCTTGTCCAGGCGGGTCAACTGCAGGACCTGGAGCGCCGCGTCACTGACACCCGCCAGGGCGAAGGCGACCTTGTTCCGCTTCGCAAGCTGATACCCCTCAACCAGGCTGGCAAGACCGGAACTGTCGATATATTTGACCTGCGACAGGTCCACCAGCACGTCATGTCCGTTCCCGACCAGGTCGAGGATCTGTTTGCGTGCCGTGGGTGAGTAATGCAGATCCACCTCGCCGCTCAAGCTGATCACCGTGTAGCGTCCCGCGACGTGTATCGGATAAGGCATGTCATTGTCCCGTTGGAATGGTTTTTTTGCGCATCTCGAGCACGTTGCCCGCTCCCTTGGTGCACTCCACGAACGCCACCTTATCCATCACCTGATGAATGATATGCATGCCCAGACCGCCGGGATTCATGTGATCGACGGCGCGCGGCTTGACGGCCTGATCATCGACGGGGGCGGCGAAGTCCGTGAGGCGGAACACCAGTTCTTGTCCCTCGGTGAGTATCTCCAGCACGATCTCAATCTCGCATTCCCTCCCATAGGCATGGCGTATGATATTAGTGCATGCCTCATCGACCGCCAGCACGACGCAGTCGACGATAGTGGATGGGAAGCAGTGCTGTTCGCCGACGACGGCGCGCACGGTGTTGCGCACACGCTGGAGCTGATCGGATTTTGCATGGAAGTGGATCTCGGCCAGCTTTTGTGCTTGATCCATGGTGGTGCTCACGGGGCCATATGCAGCCTATTATCGCGACCTTTGATGAAAACATCTATAAGCGCGCACCGCGCCAATTCACCGCACCCGTGGCACATGCCGGATAACACGCGCCGACGCGAAGAGGTATCGGAGAGAATGCCGCGGTTTCCTGTTAACATGTTGATTATTCAAACTAAGATCGCCGGCCCTGAAAGTGCGGCGGAACATGGTGCGGGCGATCACGGCGATGAGTAAACAGCTTTTTCACGGCGGCATGTCCAGGTGAGTTGAATGTGCGGAACTTCACGATGAGCGGCGACGATTACGACAGATTGCGGGGTTTGTCGCCGCACGAGGCCGCCCGGCGGCTGGCGCGGGACGGCTATAACGATCTGCCTTCGAGTCGCCAGCGGACGTGGATTCATATTGCGCTGGAGGTGGTGCGCGAGCCCATGTTTCTGCTGCTCCTTGCCTGCGGCGGCCTCTATCTGATACTGGGTGACGCCGAAGAAGCGGTATTGTTGCTGGGGTTTGTGTGCGTCATCATCGGCATCACCTTTTTTCAGGAGCGCAAGACCGAGCGCGCGTTGGAGGCGCTGCGCGACTTGTCCAGTCCCCGCGCCCTGGTGATACGCGGCGGGGAGAAGATCCGCATCCCGGGCCGGGAGGTGGTGCCCGGAGACATCCTGCTGCTTGCCGAAGGCGACCGTGTCGCCGCCGACGGGGTGGTGGTCTCGTGCGCCAATCTGTCCGTGGATGAGTCCTTGCTCACCGGCGAACCCGTCCCGGTGCGAAAGTCGGCGGCGGCACAGGCCATGGAGATGGGTAGACCGGGCGGGGACGACCTGCCGTTCGTTTATGCCGGCTCCCTGGTGGTGCAGGGGCAGGGCATCGTCACAGTATTGCACACCGGATTCGGGACAGAGATCGGAAAGATCGGCAAGGCGCTTCAGACCCTGGAGGTGGAGGCCACGCCGCTGCAGCGGCAGACGGCGCAGCTGGTGAAGATATTTGCGTTCCTCGGCGTCCTGATCTGCGCGCTGGTGGTGGCGGTGTTGGGTATAACCCAGGGGGATTGGCTCAACGGCCTGCTGGCGGGCCTGACCCTGGCCATGGCCGTTCTGCCGGAAGAATTTCCGCTCATCCTGACGGTATTTCTGGCCCTGGGTGCCTGGCGCATCTCTCATCACCGCGTATTGACGCGCCGCATCCCCGCAGTGGAGGCCCTGGGGGCGACCACGGCCCTGTGTGTGGACAAAACCGGCACCTTGACAATGAACCGCATGTCGGTAAGTGACCTCTTCGTGGAGGGTCACGTGCTGTCGATCACCCCCGGCGGGATAGACCTCCCGGAGACCTATCACACCATTGTTGAATACAGTCTCCTGGCCAGCCCCGCCGATCCCTTCGATCCCATGGAGAAGGCCATGAAAGAGTTGGGCGAGCGCACCCTCGCCGGCACCGAGCATCTGCATACCGGTTGGGCGCTGGTAAGAGAGTATCCCCTGTCTGCGGCGTTGATGGCCATGTCCCGTGTGTGGCGCTCGCCCGAGGGGAACGAGATGTTGATCGCAGCCAAGGGCGCGCCGGAGGCGATCGCCGACCTGTGCCATATGGGTGCGGCGGAACTCGCGCGGCTGGAGCAGGAGGTGGAGTCGCTGGCGCAACAGGGCAAACGTGTCCTGGGCGTGGCGCGGGCGCGTATTCCCGAGGCGGGACTGCCGGAGATTCAGCATGACTTTACGTTTGAATTCCTCGGACTGCTGGGGCTTACCGACCCCGTGCGTGAGGAAGTCCCGGCGGCGCTGCGGGAGTGCTACAGCGCCGGAATCCGGGTCATCATGATGACGGGTGATTATCCCAGTACCGCGCAGAACGTGGCGCGACAGATAGGCTTGACGAATCCGGAGCAGGTGATTACCGGCGCCGAGCTGGACGTAATGGATGATGCCGGGTTGTCCGAGCGTATCAGGACCGTGAATGTCTTTGCCCGCATGGTACCCGAGCACAAGCTGCGTATCGTCCATGCCTTGAAGCGGGACGGGGAGGTGGTGGCCATGACCGGCGACGGCGTCAACGACGCACCGGCGCTGCGGGCCGCGCACATCGGCATCGCCATGGGCGGGCGTGGTGCGGACGTGGCCCGTGAGGCCGCCTCCCTGGTCCTGGTCAATGACGATTTCGGCGCCATCGTGGAGGCGGTGCGCATGGGGCGCCGCGTATATGCCAATCTGAGAAAGGCCATGATGTTCATCTTCTCGGTGCATGTGCCCATCGTCGGAATGTCCCTGATCCCGGTCCTGCTCAAGTGGCCGTTGGCACTGTTCCCTGCCCACATCGTGTTTCTGCAGCTGATCATCGACCCGGCGTGTTCCATCGTCTTCGAGGCGGAGACGGAAGGGCCGGATACCATGCGCCGTCCCCCGCGCAGGCTGCATGAGCCGCTGTTCGGTCTGCAGGCCGTCCTGCCAAGCCTTGTTGAGGGTGTGGTGGTGCTGCTCATCACCTTGTCGGTCTATGGATGGTTTTTGAAGATGGACGGCGAGGCGGTCGCCAGGACCATGGGATTCTCGACCCTGGTGCTGTGCAGCCTCGGGTTGATCCTGACGAACCGTTCATGGTCACGGTCGTTGATGTCCATCCTGCGGTCACCCAACGTGCCGCTGCGCTGGGTGACCGGCGGCGCGGTTTTACTGCTGGCATTGGTGCTGTACACGCCCTTTATGAACCGATTGTTCAAGTTTTCTTATGTGGGGCTTTCTGATATTGCGGTGAGCGTGGCGGCCGGTGGGTTCAGCATCGCGGTTTTCGAGCTGCTGAAGACAAAAATGATCAGGCGTATTTTCTTACGCATGGATTGACCGTCCCGCCGGACGGGTATCTGAACAGTTTGTCATCTCGGGTACGGCCCCGGCATATTAAGTGCGCATTGACGGATTGCGGCCTGCATCAGAGTGACATCAGGGGAATTGAGCGCAATCCTCCTAGACGACCCTGGTCAATGGCAGCAAGGCGGATTCCAGGTGGTCGATCTCGCGCTGGATGATGCGCAGTGTCTCCTCGTTGATAGAGCGGTCGGCGTGCATCCTCAGCAACTCTTCTCTCTCCGCCGAGATGGCGTTCAGGCGCAGGTTGCGTTCCACCTTGAGCTGCGTGTCGATGTCCTCGCGGTCGCTTTCATCGGTCTCCAGGTGCTCTATCTTACGCTCGTACCAGGCGATGAGCTGGCCGGCGAAGGCCTGTTCGTGGGGGTCGCTCTCAGGGATGACGTGCTGTTTGATACGGTTGATGGCGGCCCGGGCGACGGCGATGCGCGCCATTTGCTCCTCGCGCTCGGCGGCGCCGTCACCCGCCACCCCGAACCAGCGAATGAGCGGCGGCAGTGTCAGGCCGTGCACCAGCAGGGTAATGACAATGACGCTGCCGGCGAGGAAGATCAGCAGGTTCCGTTCCGGAAAGGCCTCGCCCATGGCGGTGGTTAAAGGCAGCGACAGCGCGGCGGCGAGGTTGACCGATCCGCGAATGCCCGACCAGCCAACGATGAAGATCTGCCCCGGGGTGGGCTTGGCCTCCTGTTCGCGAATGCTGCGGAACATCCAGCGCGGGATATATGCGCCCGGGTAGACCCAGGCGAGCCGCAGCAGGATGACGCAGGTCGACAGAATCAGTGCATAGGCCGCCAGCTCGTTCCATTGATGTCCCTTGATGCCTGCGATGACATTGGGCAGCTGCAGCCCGAGCAGGATAAACGCCATGCCGTTGAAGGCAAACAATATCACCGTCCATACCTCCGAGGTCTGCAGGCGATCCGCGGTGGTCAGGTTGCGGGTGTCGTGAATACCGGCATAGATACCGGCGGCCACCACCGCCAGGATGCCCGAGACATGCATCTGAACGGCGGGGAAATAGGCGGCGAAAGGTGTCAGCAGGGACAGGGTTGTCTGGATACTGGGTTCAGAGATATCGCCGCGCACCAGCCATACCCGCACCATGCCGATCACCCACGCCACCGCGAGGCCGATCAAAATCCCTCCTATGGACAGGGCAAAGAAATTCACCGCCGCAACCTTCGCCGAAAACACCCCGGTGGAGACCGCCGCCACGGCGAACTTGAATGCCAGCAGGCCAGAGGCGTCGTTCACCAGGCTCTCGCCGTTGACCACGTTGGTGACACGGGGGTGCAGGCTGAGCCTTTTGGTCACGGCGGAGACCGCTACGGCGTCCGTGGGCGAGATGACCGCACCCAGGGCGAAGCCGGCGGCCAGGGGGATGGTGGGGATGATGGCATGGATGAGATAGCCCACCACCACCACCGTCAAGGTCACCAGCCCCAGGGCGAGCAGAAGCACCGGGCGCATGGCCCGGGCGAATTCCCGTTTCGGGATGAACCAGCCGTCGGAAAACAGCAGCGGCGGAATAAACAGGGCAAAGAACACCTCGGGCTTAACATGAATGTTGCTGAAGCCGGGGGCAAGGGACAGCAGCGCCCCGCCGGCGACCTGCAGGATGGGCAGTGGGAGACGCACGCGTTTGGACACCGCACCCAGTGTGGCGACGGCACATAACAGTGCCAATGCGGTTTTCAGGTCTTCCATGGGCTTGGTGTTGTGAGCAGTCTGTCAACAATACCGCAGTATATTATCTTATAATAGCGTTCCTTCCGGCGGGGTGATATGTATATAACCCGCCGCCATGGAAGCCCCGCGTGACACCCATCGGCCCGCCGGTTGATCACGCCGACATTTACGGAGCGGGCAGCGTGACGGAGTAAATCCCATGACCATATCAATGTACCAGGCGTCGGTGCCGACGTTTATCCGCATGTTGAATAATCTGGCCGCGATTCTGGACAAGTCCGCGGCGCATGCCGAGGCCAGGAAGATAGACCCTGCCGTGCTGGTTAACAGCCGCCTCTATCCCGATATGTTTCCCCTCGCGCGACAGGTTCAGATCGCCACCGACAACGCCAAGGGATGCGCGGCACGCCTGGCGGGTCAGGACCCGCCGAAATATGAGGACAACGAGTCAACCTTTCCCGAACTCCTGGACCGCGTAAACAAGACGGTTTCATTCCTCGGTACGTTCAAGCCGGAGCAGATCGACGGCTCGGAGCAAAAACCCATCACCTTGAAGTTCGGGGACCATCAGGTCGACTTTGAGGGATTGCCGTATCTGCTTAACTTTGTAATACCCAACTTCTACTTCCACGTCACCACTGCGTACTGCATCCTGCGCCACAGCGGCGTGGAGATCGGAAAAATGGATTTTACCGGACGTCGCTGAGGCGGGGGGTTGTCGCGCAGCGGCATTAAAAATGCATAAATCTATTGATAATTATAGATTTGTGGTTAACTAGAGAGTGGTTGTAACAGTCAATACCGGGCCCGACGCCGGCCCGGGTGGTACAGGCAGATGAGCATCTTCCGTCACTACATCACATTGATCGTGTTCGCCGCCGGTCTGCTGGCGGGGATACAGCTTCCCAATTTCGTGGATCAATATGAGAAGCGTGTCGATGCCCACTTCGTGGAGGCCAGCGAGGATCTCAGCGGCTTCCAGAAAATTGCCGACCTGTTTCACAACGGCGACATCCAGGCGTTGATAGAGAAACACGACCAGAGTCGCGACCCCACGTTCAAGGCCGAGGCCCTGCCCATAAAGAAGATTTACGATAGAAAGGTCAGATTTGAGAAAGAGATAGAGGCTCTGCACACGTCATTCGTCGGCAAGGTCGTGCATATCGTGACGGCGGGCGACATGGCCATCATAAACGAGACCTATAGCAACTACTCCGCCAACCTGCCGTTGAATGTCAATGCCATCGGCAGCGGTTTGCTGACGGCCGTGACGCTGTGTGTCATGTTCGAGGTCGGTGTCGTCGTGCTGAAGGCCATGAAGCGGACCGTCAGGCGCAGCCGCCCCTCCGCCGCCGCGAATCTTCCGCTGCGCTTCAGGTAGACGCTGAGAGCCTGCGCTAACAGGATGTTGAAAAAGTCCCTCCCTGGCCTTTTTCAACTCGCTGCTAAGCGCTGATCCAGCTCAGCGCCTGGCCGTGTTCGCTGGACGAGAAGCACTTAACCTCAGCGCTGATCAGCAGCCCCCCGAGCTTCAGACCCCACTCGATCCATCGCGGGCCGCCGATGACGCCCAGTTTTTCAAAATCTTTGCGGTGCGCGACACCGAAGCGTGCATCATCCCACATGGCGGCCGCTTCCCAGCCCTGGAAATCCTCGCTGATATCCAGCAGGAGCCGCGCCTTGCCGTGCTTGCGGATGATGGATTCCAGGTTGGGGATCAAGGTGTCTTTGTAATCCTGATCCGTCAGCTTGCCTGTGGCTTTGAGTACCATGGTATTTCCATGGCTCTGTGGTAAGACTTCAATCATGGCATCTTCCTGTCAGTGATTGCTGGGCGCCTTCGGCCCTGTCGGGCTTCGCCGTCAGCGCGCGATGCATATGAATGCTGTATGGTCGCAGCACCGTGAACGCTAAAAGTAAACTGTCTCAAACAAAAGTCAAGCGCCGCTGCGCGGGCGTCGCATGTGTTTGCCGCAATCAACCCGTAGTCTGCGCAGCCACGGATGCGGATAGGCGGGCCTCGGTCCGCCAGGAGGACGGACGAGGTGATCGATGATGTCTTAGTCCGCCACATGGGTATCCAGGCGGGAATCATGCGGGCGCAGAGCGATGAATGTCGATGAACTATGTTCTGGTGCTGCGGTCTTTATGAAAATGTTCACGTAAGTTCTCGATGACTGGACAGTAAACGGCCCAGAATCACGCGGAAGGCGGCATGAGCGCTGAAATAGGCCCGTGAGGGCGATCGAATTGAGTCAGTACGTTATTAGAGCCATAATAATCTCATTCACATGAGTCGAGACGGGAATGCGATGCGAGTCTTTAGCGACGATACAGGGCGGCTTTGGGATGTGGCGGTGGGCCGGGCCTCTTACGGTACCCAGGTACTGATCTTTTCACGGCGCGAGGGTCACGAGATCCGTCAGATCCTCATGGATGCCAATTCGCCGCTGGATGCGGAAAACGAACTCAGCGAGCTTGGCGACGATGACCTGCGCCAATGCCTGGACCGGTCGGAGGAGTGGCATTGAGCCGCTGGCGCGCATCGGCGCGCCAGCAGTTCCGGGTGACGGGTTTCGAGTTTTGGGTTAAATAGGAAGGGTGAGCCTGAAATTTATTGCGGCCGATAGGCCGTTTCAACAACCCGAAACCCGCAACTGTTTTTTTAATTGAGCAACCACCCGAACAGCCCCCTGAACGCCGTTTTGCCGGCGATGGTGACCGGCTGCCCATGCGCCATGAGGATGCATTCGATGTCCCATTGCAGCATTTTTTCCACCGCCCGCCGTGCCGCGTGTTGGTCGCGGGTCAGCAGCCGGATGACCCAGCTCTGGCCGAGATGTCCGTAAACGCCATTGATACGAAAATACCACCGCGCCAGGCGTGAAGGCGTATGGTGTATGTTCAATGCCAGGTCGGTGAGGATCAGTGTGCGGCTGGCGCGGTGGAAGAAGGTCGCTTCGTTGAGCAAGGGTGCGCCGCGGAACAGCGCCTGATCGATCTGTCCGGACCACTGCGGCGGCGGTACATCACCCAGCAGTGCTTGATAGCGCAGGTCCGTGCGTTTGCGCTCCAGGCCCGGCGCAAGGAACAGTCGCGCATCCGGATAGGCACCGTAGTCAGCGGCGAAAAGGTGATGAAATCTGTTGGGCGCAATCACATAACGGACGTCGCCCAGGGCGTCCAGCTGCGCGCGCAGCTGGGGTGACAGCGCCAACGGGGAATGGATGAACAGCCGCCTGTCTTCCAGGCGGATGACGGTCATGCGCACCGGGATGGTCATGCCCAGCGTCTGCAGCCAGTCATCGGCGATCCAGATCTCCGTGCCGAACGGCTGAAGGCTGATTGGTTTGTCCGGGTCAGTGTGCACGGTCAGATGATAAGGCAGCGCCCTTGTGATCCTGATCCCCAACGCGAAACCCGCAACCCGGAACTCGAAACCCCACCCATATGCCGCTTGCGGCATATGGGTGGCTCACCAACGGTATTTGTCCCACAGCTCCGGATTGGCCCAGTGGTCGGCATTGAACCAGTCCGGGGTCTTTTTGTAATCATTGATATCGAACTTGTACAGGTGCAGCGCTTTTTCGCCGTCCGAGTACTGCCCGGCCAGTCCCATGCCGTAGGCGATGAGGTCCGACGGTTCCCACGAAGATCGCTGGCCGGGCCAATGGCCGCCGATGGGGACGACGGCATAGAAGCGGCTAGTGTGGAGATCGCGCAGGCCGGCGATCAGCCGCCCCGCGTCGCTCTTGTCCATGCGCTCCAGTGCTTCGCTGATGATGCCGAGATCATAATGCCCCAGGTCATTCAGGTCGTTGCAGGATGCCGTTACCTTGAGGTGGGTGATAGTGCAGTCGGGGTGGCTGTTTTTATAAGCGCCTACCGCAGCGGGTATTTCGGGGCCGACTACCAGCACCGATCGAGGTTGGTGAGTGTCAAGCAGGCCGGAGAGGTCGCTGTCGATGCAGGTGTGCATGGTACACAATTATAACCGCTGAAGCCCGTCCCACTGTGCCGAAGTGTCAACCCGAAACTACCGGGACAGGCGTCCCGGGCTTATTTCTTAAACTGGCTCAGCCCGTCGCTGTCGTAGGAGAACAGTACCTGTTTGTCGTTGACGACCGTCATCATCAGGACTTGCCTGCCCCATAGCTGGTAGACGAAGCCGAGGGTCTTTTCAAGATACTCCATCTGCAGGTCGCGCCCGTCGTGCTCATGGGTCATGTAAAGCACCCGGTTGTGCATGTAATCCGCATCGGTGATGCGGATGACCGGGGTGGTGCCCATGCCCACATTATTTAGCAGAGTGGCCTTTACGTTTTCCCAGTTATCATCGTCCGATACCTGGGAGACCACCAGCTTGTCGTCCTCGCGCTGATACTCGAACAGATCCAACTCCCGCATCAGTTCCATGGTCAGGAAGCGCCGCAGAAACGATACGTCGCGGTCGGTCTCACGGACTTCGAAAAGCTTTTTCAGCCCGCTGTCATCGAACGGCGGGGCGATATCGGCCTCGGGTCCTTCACCCGGCGGGATGTCGCTGTGGCGGCGCAGGATGTCCTGCCATACCTTGAAGCCCAGATGGTAGGGGTTGATGCTGCCCGGGTGGGGGCGGATCACCTGGTTGTGGTGGACCAGGAACTCGATATACAAGTCCTCGGGCAGGCCGATGCTATTCATGATGCGATGGTGCCAGTAGCTGGCCCAGCCTTCGTTCATGATCTTGGTTTCGATCTGCGGGATGAAGTACTGGGTCTCTTCGTGCACGATATGCAGCAGGTCGCGCTGCCACTCCGACATATATGGGTTGTTCTCGGCAAGAAACAGGAGAATGTCTTCCTCGGGCTCAAGCGGAAGGCGGTTAAGGTCCGGCGGCGTATGTGTGTGGGGTTTGTGAATGCGCTCGAACGGGTCCTGGGGCGGTACGGCATTCTCCAACGCGCGTTCTTTTTGTTCTTCCCGGGAGAGTTTGCGTATGGCCATATGGCGTCGGCACTGCATGGACAGGGCGTGGGCCGCGTCCAGGGTCTGCTCCACCTGGTGCAGGCCGATGGAGGAGTCCTCTATGTAACTGCGGACGCGATCGGCGCGCAGCTTGGCGCGCGCTATGGTGAGTTCCGGGTGTGTGTCCCGAAACGTGAAATTGTTTTTGAAGAAGTCATTATGCCCGTAGACGTGGGCGATGGTCAGGACCTGCAGGCACAGGGAATTTTCCCGCATCAGGTAGGCCAGGGCGGGGTTTGCGTTGATGACCATTTCGTAGGGCAGGCCGGATACGCCATAACTGTAGAGCGTCTTGAGCTTTTCGAAGGACTTGCCGAAGGACCAGTGGGGGTAGTGGCCGGGCATGCCGTGATAGGCCATGTAGCCCAGCATCTGCTCGTGGTCGCATACCTCGAACTCCTGGGGAAAACAGGACAGCCCGTATTCCTCCACTTTGTCGCGAATCCTGGCGTCCCAATTTTCCAGGTCTTTTACAGTCCAGCTTTTGGTGACCATGGCGTTTATCCGCCCCCTTCCATGGCCTCGGCGGCGCGCTCGCGGGACAGAAAGCGCTTGAAGCTCGGCCAGATATCCTCTTTGTTCTCGATAAGCAGGGCGTGAAAGTTCGAGGCCTTCAGTTCGTCGAACAGCTCCAGCAGCGAATCACCGTAAATTCCGGAGTTCAGGGGCTTGATCTCGCCGTAACCAAACAGGTTGCATATCCCGCACAGCTCCTCGGCCGCGGCGAGGGCGGGGCGGTTGTCGTGGGGCCAGTTGTCGCCGTCCGAGCAGTGAAATGCGTAGATATTCCACAACGATGGGTGGTAACGCTCCTGAATGATGTCCAGGGCCTTGTTGTAGCCGGATGAAATCATGGTGCCGCCGGACTCGCCTTTGGTGAAGAATTCCTCCTCGCTGACTTCATGGGCGCGGGTATCGTGGGCGACGAATACCACCTCGACATTGCTGTATCGTGTCCGAACGAACTGGTACAGCAGGAAAAAGAAGCTGCGCGCGAGATATTTCTTCATGGTATCCATGGAGCCGGAGGTGTCCATGATGCAGATGACCACGCCGTTGGACTGAGGCCGGATGTCACGCACCAGGCGGCGGTATTGAAGATCATCGCGGTGAAACGGAAAACGCTGCGGCTGTGACTGCTCACCCTCCGCTTCGATTTCGGTCTCCCCCTCGCTGGGGCGGGTGGCGACCCTGCGTTTTATTCTGGCGATGGCGGTACGTTTTTTGTCCAGATGGGCGCGGATGCCGACGCGGCGAAAGCCCTTGCGTTTGCGTTCAGCTTCCACCGGGATCTCGCGCAGCTTCTTCTGTTCCAGGGCGGGGAGTTCCAGATCCTCGAACATGATATCCACCAGCTCTTCCATGGTGATCTCGGTTTCGTAGTAATCCGTGCCCGGCTGGTCGCCCGCCTGTCCGGGGGCGCTGCCTTCGTCGCCGGCCTCGCCGACAACCTGACCCGGCTGGGTATCGCCGTTGCCGGATCCTACGCCGGGGGTATTTTCACCATAGATAAAGCGGTATTCACGAATGCCGCGAATGGGCACTTTGATGATGCGGTCACGGCTCTTGCCGATAATCGACTCCTCGGCCACGATATCGGCGATGTTTTCGCGGATGGCTTCACGCACTTTCTGCCGGTGACGCAGCCGGTCGCCCGCACTGCGATCCGAGCGCAGGGCATCCGACTCAGAGTAGGGGCGAAAGATCGCGCTGGTCATGAGACGCACACCTCGCCGGGATTAATCCTTCCACAGATTGTTGGCGGCGTACCTGAGGACGACCTCCGCTGAGTGCTCATTGTAGCCGCGGTCGAGCATCGCCCTGATGAGGTCGCTGTACTTCTTCATCTGCTCTTCGTCGCGGGTGCGGGCCTTGGTGATGACGCGGCTCATTTCCCTCACGGAGCTCATCAGCTTCTTCTCGATGGCCTCCATCAGCGGCTCGTAGGATTGGTAGCTGACCTTCTCGCCGCGGCGGCTCTTGGCCCATAGATAGGCCATGACCTCCTGGCGGAATCCCTGGGCCGCGGAGCCTACGATGGCGATCTGCTCTTCCACGGACTTGAGGAAGCCTTCATCGGGCTGCAGCTCCTCGCCGGTATTGCGGTCCTTGAGCCGGCTTTTGTTGACATAGGCCTCGGCGTGGTCCAGATAATTCTGGAACAGCGCCTCCGCCTGCTCTTCGAAGGAGTACACGAAGGCCTTGGTGATGTCTTTCTCCAGCATCTCCAGGTAGGCCTTATGCAGGGTATCCTGCAGGAACTCGAGGTACTGCTTGCGGGTGTCATCGGGCATGTCCGCCGCCTTGACCATGTTGATGAAGGCCTCGCGCACATTGATGGGATTGATGCCTTCCGGGTTTTCCGTCAATGCATTGTCGATGGCCTTCATGACAAAGCGCGGCGAGATACCGAACATGCCTTCGCGGCGGGTCTCTTCCTGCAGTTCGCGCACGTTGATCTTGACCGTCTTGCCCTTTTCCACCACTTCCTCGCCGTTGTACAGGCGCAGCTTGGTCATGAGGTCGTACTTGTTGCTCGGCTCCAGGCGCGTCAGAATGGAGAACATGGCCGCGATCTCCAGGGTGCGCGGCGCGATGTGCGCCTTGAAGTCCGACTTGTCCAGCAGTTTCTTGTAAATCTTCATCTCTTCGTCGAGGCGCAGGTTGTAGGGCACCTTGATGACGACGATGCGGTCCAGAATCGCCTCATTGGTGGGGTCGCCCTTGAACCTCTGCCACTCGGCCTCGTTGGAGTGCGCGACGATGCAGGTGTCCACGTAGACGGTCCCGTGGCGGCCCGGCGCGGGGATGAACTTCTCCTGGGTGGCGGTGATCATGGTGTGCAGGTATTCGGGCTCGTTCTTGAACACCTCGATGAATTCGGTCATGCCGCGGTTGGCCACGTTGAACGCGCCGTTGAGGTCCAGGGCGCGCGGGTCGCCCTCGGAATAGGTGTCCAGTTTGGAGATGTCCACCGAACCGATGAGTACCGAGGTGTCCTGGTTATTGGGGTCCACCGGCGGCACCACGCCGATACCGCGGCGCTCGTGGCGGGAGAACGGTACCCGCACCACGGGCACTTCTTCATAGCGCCCGCCGAACTCTTCCTTGAGACGGTGGCGGCACACCGGGCACAACTCGCCCTCCAGGTGCACGTCCAGCATCTTCTGGAATTGATCACGCAGGTGTTTGGGAATCAGGTGCAGGGGCTCTTCCGCCATGGGACAGCCCTCGATGGCATAGACGGGCGCGCTTTGCTCCAGGCCGCGCTGCAGACGTTCGATTAGCGAACTCTTGCCGGCGCCCACCGGCCCCATAAGATACAGGACCTGGCGGCTTTCCTCGCCGTGCATGGAGGCTGAGTAGAAGTAGCGCACGATGTGCGCCAGGGTCCGCTCTATGCCGAAAAATTCCTTGTTGAAAAAGGCATAGGTCTTGATGGACTCATCGCCGTACAGGCGCGTGATCCTTGAGTCGTCGGTATCGTTGAGTTGAGATACGCCGTCTTTGACGACGACGTCGTAGATTCTTGAATGGGCCAGCTTGGGGGTGGTGGTATCGGCTTTTACGAGTTCCAGATACTCTAAGAATGTGCCCCGCCACTGCAGGACTTCTTGTTGGGCGCGATCCTGTTCGATCAATTCAGCAAAGGTGGATGTACTTTCGGTCATGACCAGCCTCCTGAGTAATCACTCGTGTCGTTTGGTTCACGTTTCACTCATTGTAAAATCTCCCCTTTGTTCTTCTTGTGCTCCACCTGCTGTAGAATGCGATTGCTGCTCTATATATAGCGGCACAATCACCACATTCCTACACCCCCTCACCCTCTTGGGGGAATATCACAAGCAATTTTCGCGCCCATCTCCTCCATGCCGGTCTATGGAGGCGCCGGTATCGGATTCCATGGCAATAAATTTCAGAGAAATAACCACTTAAGTAAATCAGCTCCTATATCTCATGTGACATTCAGACATGGGTGTCAGTTCAATATCCCGCTGTCTTTTCGCCGTCGGCACTAATATGACGCCGTTTGCATGACGTGCCGGTATCATGAATGCTGCGCGCATCACAGTCTCGCCTATAAATCTGTTTAAGTGTTTATGGCGTTAATGTCAACAGGCGGCATTTTGTAATTCAGTCATGCTGTACCACGCGCAGAGATATCATCTATAATAAATACTTTACCCCCTTAATCTTGCTCCAACCATGGCGTGAATTCTTAGCGAACGCTTAAG
>CAYXAX010000013.1:0-27654 GCA_964463055.1 uncultured Gammaproteobacteria bacterium
AGAACACCGCCTTGTCCGAATTGGGAACGCGCTCGATCAACTGGCGGATCAGGCCGCCAAACTGATCGGGAAAGTTGTACCCCACCGTATCCGGGATGTTCACCGTGCGCGCACCGGCGGCGATGGCCGCCTCCACCACCCGGCACAGAAAGTCCAGGTCGGAGCGCCCAGCATCCTCCGGTGAGAACTCCACGTCATCGGTTAACTGACGGGCGTATTTGACGGCCGCCACTGCGCGCTGGTACACCTCGTCGGGGGTCATGCGCAGCTTGCGCTCCATGTGGATGGGCGAGGTTGCGATGAAGGTATGGATACGCGGTGCGGCGGCCGGCTTCAGGGCCTCCGCGGCGCGGGCGATATCCTTGTCCAGGGCCCGGGCAAGGCCGCACACCGTACTGTCTTTGACCTGTTCCGCCACGCTCTGAACGGCCTCAAAGTCGCCCACGCTGGCGGCCGGAAAACCCGCCTCGATAACATCGACGCGCATGCGCTCCAGTGCCTTGGCGATGCGCAGCTTCTCCTCCCGTGTCATGGAAGCGCCGGGGCTCTGTTCGCCGTCCCGCAATGTGGTATCGAAAATGATGAGTTTGTTTGCCATGACTGTGCTCCAATCCACCTCAAGTACGCCAGTTTAGCCGACGTAACGATTGATAACCAACCGCGCCCTTAAGCGCGCATGTTATGTCCAAATTGTCCCACGAGGGGTAGAGGTATTCTGGCTGCCCGCTAGGGCAGCAGCAGTCGCAGCAGGGAGGAGAAGTCTGCCTGAAGGGAGGTCGACACACGGCACCCGGCCCGGTCATCGGGCCCGTTCAAAGGGAACACGGTGTCGATTGGTGAATTCATTAATATCCAGCTTACCTTATAGCCATTTCAATATAAACACTTTCGGCCGATTTGCCAAGCACGTGAACCCAAAATGAGAGCCCGTTCAAAATTGCATGCCGGGCGTCCGCCCGAGACGCCTAGGAGCCTGTCGGACTTAGGCGATCGTAGCGAGCAAGGTGGGAGAGCGAGACCGGTTTTTCGATCGTTTGAGGGAAGAGCGAAGCGAAGGGTGGAGCCGTCGCCATTTGACGAAAAGGATCGGAATAATGGGCCGCTCTCCCATCGGCGCAGTAGATCAGCCCTTAGTCCGACAGGTGCCTAGGACCCTTCACTGCGGTCATGTGACCGCTGGCCGCGCCTGCGCCGCCGGTAGACCACCGTCATGACCGGTCCGGACAGGGCATACAACAGAAACAGAATAAACAGGATATGGGGTGGGTTGATGGAAATCACCGCGTACACCATCACCAGCACCAGGATGGTGACGAACGGTACTTTACCCTTCAGATCCAGGTCCTTGAAACTGCGAAAACGCATATTGCTCACCATGAGCGCCGCCAGCATCAGGGTCATCAGGAATACCACAATTGATAGCTGTCCTCCCCGGATGCCGTAGTCCTCGCACATCCATACCAGCCCGGCGGCGACCCCGGCCGCCGCCGGGCTGGCCAAGCCCTGGAAGTAACGCTTGTCGGCCACGCTCACCTGGGTATTGAAACGCGCCAGACGCAACGCCGTCGCCGCCGTGTAAATAAATGCGGCCAACCATCCGAATTTGCCCAACGCCGACAGAGACCACTCGTACAGGACCAGTGCCGGCGCAAGACCGAAGGAAATCATGTCTGCCAGGCTGTCAAACTCCGAGCCGAAGTCACTCTGCGTATTGGTGAGGCGCGCCAGCCGCCCGTCGATACTGTCCATGACCATGGCGATGAAGATGGCAATGGCCGCTTCATTGAAACGCCCGCCCATGGAGGCCACGATGGCGTAAAATCCGGCGAACAGCCCGGCCGTGGTAAACAGGTTGGGCAACAGGTAAATGCCGCGGCGGCGCTTCCGACCTTCCGGCTTTTGTTCCATAGATTCTGCCGTCATCGCTGTCGTATCACTTATGAATCAGTGTGGCAATAATATCAGACCCGGCCAGTACCCGATCGCCGGCGGAGCAATCCAGGCGTGAAGTCGCCGGCACGAATACATCGACGATGACACCGCCGCCCAACAGAAACCCGCAGCGCTGACCGTGTCCGACGCGGCCGCCGGTGGTGATATCGAGCTGTGGGCGGCAAAACAGGCAGTGGGGATAGATCGCCAAGGTAATGTCATCGTCCTCATCGGTCTTGATCCACGCGGAACGGCAGCGCGACAACTTGACTGATCCGCTCTTGCCCTGATCGGCAGCGCGGGCGGCTTCCTTAGCACCCGCCCCGGTTTGAGCGATGAACCACTGATCCACGACTTTGCCCTCCATGGGACTGCGGATGACGTAGGCGCCGCGCCGATTCATGCGCAGGCGTATCCGATAGGCATCCCGTTGCACATAGTGGTCCGTGGTGACACCCACCGAGATGACGCGGCCGTCGACGGGGCTCACCACCGCCAGGGGAATGGAAGGAGTGACTCGCACCGGATCACGCAGGGAATAGATCAGTCCCGCAACCAGCAGCCACAGGGGTACCGACCACGCCGCGCCCACCAGCACCGCCACGGCGAAGGTCGCCACCACGGCCAAGGCGACGATGGCCCGTCCCTGGCGCGCGACTCTTACATACTCCGTCTTGATCGCCATGGTTTCAGTGGCCGTCGTTGCATATTGTCAGAGACTGCCTGCGGTACCCGGGATCGAACAATGAGAGAGATTATTCAGGGCGCGTACCGGCGGCGCATGCGACCGGCCAACGCCCTGTCCGAAAGGCGAACCTACCGATGATTAATTCTTGGCCTGGTCGACGATTTTGTTGGCCTTGATCCATGGCATCATGTCGCGCAGCTTGGCCCCGACCTCCTCGATCTGATGGGCTCTGGACAGGCGCCGACGCGCCTTCAGCGTCACCGCCCCCGCCTGATTCTCAAGGATAAACTCCCGGGCAAACTCGCCGCGCTGAATTTCCTGAAGAATCCTGCGCATCTCATTTTTGGTCTCTTCGGTGATGATGCGCGGACCGCGGGTGAAATCGCCGTACTCAGCGGTGTTGGAGATGGAATAGCGCATGTTGGCGATACCGCCCTCGTACATGAGGTCGACGATGAGCTTCAACTCGTGCAGGCACTCGAAGTAGGCCATCTCCGGGGCGTAACCCGCCTCCACCAGGGTCTCGAAACCGGCCTGGGTCAGGGCCGTCAAACCGCCGCACAGCACCGCCTGCTCTCCAAACAGATCCGTCTCGGTCTCTTCACGGAAACTGGTCTCGATGACGCCGGCGCGGCCGCCGCCGATGGCGCTGGCATAGGACAGCGCCGTGTCCTTGGATGTACCGGTGACATCCTGCTGGACGGCGATCAGGCACGGCACGCCGCCGCCCTGGGTGTAGGTGGAGCGCACCAAGTGTCCGGGTCCCTTGGGGGCAATCATGAAAACATCCAGATCGGCGCGCGGCTCAATGGCCTGAAAGTGGATGTTGAAGCCGTGGGCAAAGGCCAGGGCAGCACCCTTCTTGATGTTCGGCTCGATGTCGTCACGATAGATACGCGCCTGATGTTCATCGGGGGCCAGGACCATCACAACATCCGCCCCCTCCACCGCCTGGGCCACGGGCTTGACAGTCAGGCCGGCCTTCTCCGCCTTGGCGGCGGAACCCGATCCCGGGCGCAGGCCCACCACCACCTTGACACCGGAGTCCTTGAGGTTGTTGGCATGGGCGTGACCCTGAGAGCCGTAACCGACGACGGCCACGCGCTTGCCCTTGATAATGGAGAGATCGGCGTCTTTATCGTAATAGATGTTCATAAGTCAGGTACTTCCTCAAAACGCATTTTGATTGATCGACAATTTACAAAAAGCTTTCATATCTGCAGCCCGCGTTCACCGCGGGAAATGCTGGCCACGCCGGAGCGTACCGTCTCGATGATGGAGGCGGAATCGAGCACCCTGATAAAGGCGTCCAGCTTGTCACCGGCGCCGGTCAGCTCGATGGTATAGGTGGTGGTGGTAACGTCCACGATATGCGCACGGAAGATTTCGGTGAGGCGCTTGACCTCCTCACGGGACTCGCCGTAGGCCTTGACCTTTATAAGCATCATCTCGCGTTCGATGTGCTGGCCCTCGGTAAGGTCCTGTAGCTTGACCACGTCCACCAGCTTATTGAGCTGCTTGGTGATCTGCTCGATGATGTCGTCGGACCCCCAGGTCACCAGGGTCATGCGCGACAGCGACGGATCCTCTGTGGGCGCCACCGTGAGGGACTCGATGTTGTAGCCGCGGGCGGAAAACAGCCCCGCCACCCGCGACAGCGCCCCCGACTCGTTTTCCAGCAGCAGTGAGATGATGTGACGCACTATGCCAGTTCCCGTTCCTGGGTCATGTGGGCCGGCAGATGCATCTCGTGATGCCCCTTGCCCTGGGCGATCATGGGATACACGTTCTCCGTGGGGTCGGTGACAAAATCCATGAACACCAGCCTGTCCTTCATCTTGAACGCCTCGCGCAGCGCCCCATCCACATCACTGGGTTTTTCGATGCGCAGGCCCACGTGACCGAAGCTCTCAGCCAACTGCACGAAATCGGGCAGCGCATCTACATATGACATGGCGTAGCGCTTCTCGTAGAAGAACTCCTGCCACTGGCGCACCATGCCCATGTAACGGTTATTCAGGTTGATGACCTTGATGGGCAGGCGGTACTGCTTGCAGGTAGACAGCTCCTGAATGCACATGATGATGCTGGCCTCCCCCGTGACGCACGCCACCTGGGCGTCTGGGTGGGCGAGTTGCACGCCCATGGCAGCCGGCAGGCCGAAACCCATGGTGCCCAGGCCGCCGGAGTTGATCCAGCGCCGCGGGTGATTGAATTTGTAGTACTGCGCCGCCCACATCTGGTGTTGACCCACGTCCGAGGTGACGAAGGCGTCTCCACCGGTCACATTATGGAGCGTCTCGATCACGTACTGGGGTTTGATCTTGTCACCGCCGTGGTCGTAGCGCATGCAGTCAAGAGACTGCCACTTGTGTATACACGACCACCACGCCTCCAGCGCCGCGGCATCGGGCCTGGTGGCGGACTCCTTGATCAACTTGAGCATCGTCTGCAAAACCTGCCCCACGGAACCGACAATGGGGATATCCACCTTGACGCTCTTTGATATGGACGACGGATCGATGTCGATGTGGATGATCTCGGCCTCGGGACAAAACTGGTCGACACGGCCCACGACGCGGTCGTCGAAACGCGCGCCGATGGCAATGAGCACATCGCACTCGTGCATGGCCATGTTGGCCTCGTAGGTGCCGTGCATGCCCAGCATGCCGACGAACTGCTTGTCCGTCCCGGGATAGGCGCCCAGGCCCATCAAGGTGTTGGTGATGGGAAAACCGAGCGCCCGGGTGAACTGCGTGAGAATCTCGGAGGCGTTGTCCAGCACCACCCCACCGCCGGTATAGATCATGGGGCGCTTGGCTGAAAGAATCAGATCCACGGCCTTTTTGATCTGTCCCGTGTGTCCTTTTACCACCGGATTGTAGGAACGCATGCTGATGGTCTCGGGGTAAAAATAATCGGCCTTGTTCACGGTCACATCTTTGGGCACGTCCACCACCACCGGCCCCGGGCGCCCGGTGGTCGCCACATAGAAGGCCTTCTTGATGGTCATGGCCAGATCCTTGACATCCTTGACCAGGAAGTTGTGCTTGACGCACGGACGGGTAATCCCCACGGCGTCCACCTCCTGGAAGGCGTCACTGCCGATGGCCCAGGTATGGACCTGGCCGGTGATCACCACCAGGGGAATGGAATCCATGTAGGCCGTAGCGATGCCTGTCACCGCATTGGTGGCGCCGGGACCGGAGGTTACCAGCACCACCCCGGGCTTGCCGGTGGAACGGGCATAGCCGTCGGCGGCGTGGGCCGCGCCCTGTTCGTGGCGCACCAGCACGTGCTTGACATCGTCCTGCTGAAAGAGCGCGTCATAAATATAAAGCACCGCTCCGCCGGGGTAGCCAAAGATATATTCGACCCCCTCGTCGCGCAGGCAGCGCACCAGGATCTCAGCGCCTGTGAGTTCCACTGTTCAACACCTCAAAAGTCAATATGCCCCCAGCGCCCATTAGACACACTCTAAAACGGTGCTTGGAGGATGATTATCCCTACCGGCGGGCAGGCAAATACCGCCAATGCCGTTGAGTTTTAATATATTATAGGGATTTACGCGAAAATGTTCTATTACGTCGCGACTTCTGCTAGGCTTTTATGTCGACTGGGGGTGCCCGGTCAAGGGACGTCGATATTTTCAGGCGGCTGGGCCGAGAGCGATTAAGAACTAATTAAGGAGGGAGGTAATGGAGAAGACACTTGGTTCCATGGCGATCCTAGTGGCCTTGGGCCTGGGATTTACCATGGTATTTACAATGCATTCCGTCAACACCCGTCCCATCGAGGTGGTGACATACCCGTATAACGAGTGCATTAAAGTGATGACTCAGGATGGTCAAAAGCCCTGTTCCTGGCTGCAGGAGGGCATGCCCCATCGCCTGGAGTACATCACCAACCCGCAACACGGCTG
Organism: uncultured Gammaproteobacteria bacterium; assembly: GCA_964463055.1. Taxonomy (GTDB): domain Bacteria; phylum Pseudomonadota; class Gammaproteobacteria; order CAWJPQ01; family CAWJPQ01; genus CAWJPQ01. The sequence continues at coordinate 6,543 of CAYXAX010000013.1, forward strand.
GGTTGAGAAGTAAAGGACGCGGCCTCCCCCCCTGGGCTATCAGCAAAGTACGCATTCAACCAATAAAAAGGGCGGTTAAACCGCCCTTTTTATTGTGTCTCCCCAAGTGCGGCGCTAAGAAGTCCCGCCGCCCAGCTCCTTGGTCAGAAACTGCTTGGTATAGCGCCGTGCCGCGGCGGCGGCGGCGGGGCTGTAACCCTTGCTGAGCGGGTCGTAGAATCCCCGCTTGGCATCCAGGCGCACCAGCCACAGACCGGCACGCGCGCGGCGCATGGCGGCGGTGAAATCCTCTACGTCCTGTTCGCTGATCCACGGGTCACCCTTGGCGAAAATCGCCAGCACGGGACCGCGCATATTCTCCAACTCACTGATATCCAGCGCATAATCCGGGTGCGTCAGGATCTCCGCAGGATCGATGGGTTGGATGGATTTGGCGGTGCGCGCATCCGTCACCGGCAGCCCGTAATACATGACGGTCGCCACCACCTTGTGAGGCTCGAGCTCCGCAGCGCGCAGGGCTTGGGCGCCGCCGTAACCCCACCCCAGCGTGATCACTTGGCGGCCCTGACGATTGAGATAGTCCACCGCCGCCTTGAGATCCACATCCACGGCGACCTGGTCGATCTGGCTGACAATCAGGTCCGCGGTGTCAGGATTGGTGGAGGCGCGCCCATCGAAGACGTCGATGGCAAGGGCCCGATAGCCCTGGGCGGCATAGCGATCGGCCTCCTGGCGCAGCTGGCGATTGAATCCCCAATATTCGTTGATCAGGAGCACCGCCTGCTTGGCGTCCTGCGGTCCGCTGATGTAGCCGTCGAAAGTGGTCCCCAGCGGAGTGCCCAGCACCATCTCCGTACCCATTAACGCTGGCGCCGGTGGGGCCGTTGAGCATGCCGCCATCGTCATCGCCAACACCGCTGCGACTGCAAGTCTCCCGAGTTCCCCGTACCCCATTGATCAGTACCCTTATCGGTTTTATTTGCGTCCAATTATACTGCCATTTAGGCCCCTGGGCTCAAGATAACCCCTGACGCGTCACGGCACAACCAGGCGCCTCGCTACGCGCAGATTTCCCGGACAGACGCCTAAATCTCCCGCAGGGTCTGCAGTGGCGGCTGACGCAGCACGAAGCGGGTACCCGCGTATCCCGCCGCACCGATACCCAACGCCCCGCCGCCCATGCCGATCAACCATAACCAGGGATCAAATGTATAGCCGAAGTGGAAGATGTGGCTGGCAAGAATGTAACCGATGACGCTGGCGGCCGCGGCCGCCACCGCGCCGGCCAGGGCGCCCAGAGCGGTAAACTCCGTCAGGAGTCCGCGTATCATCTGGCGGCGCCGCGCACCCAGGGTCCTGAGGATGGCGTTCTCGCGAATGCGCTCGTCGAGCGTGGACTGAATAGCGGCATACAACACCATCAGACCGGCCACCAGGGTAAACATGAATACATACTCCACCGCCAGGCTCACCCGCGCAATGATGGATCGGACCTCGTGCATGATGGCCGCCACGTCCAGCACCGTGATATTGGGAAACGCCTTGACGAGGCTGTTCAAGACCCGGTATTGATCCTCCGGCAGGTAGAAACTGGTGATGTAGGTGGTCGGGTAGTGCTCGATGACGCCGGGCGGCAGCAGCACGAAAAAATTCACGTTAAACGAGTCCCAGTCCACCTTGCGCAGGCTGGTCACCTTGGCGTCGAAACTCTTGCCGGCCACGGTAAATGTCAGGGTGTCTCCGAGTCTGATGCCCAGCGTCTGCGCCAAGCCCTGCTCCACCGACAGGACATGCCGGCCGTCGGCCCGCGCTCCCCACCATTGCCCGGCGGCGATTGTATTATCGTCTTGCAGGCGCCCGGTCCATGACAGATTGAATTCCCGTGCCACCAGTCGCTGGGCGCGCTCGTTTTCATAATCCTTGGGCAGCACCTGCCGCCCGTTCACGGCGGTGAGGCGGCCGCGCACCATGGGAAAGAAGCGTGGGTCCGCCAAGCCATGCGCGTTGGAGAGAAATTTCCGCATGGCCGCTACCTGATCGGGTTGTATATTGATTATGAAGCGGTTGGGCGCGTCGTCAGGAATGCTGGACTGCCACCCGGCGATCAGGTCGCCGCGCACGAAGGTAAGGAGCAGCAGCACCATCACCCCCAGACCAAGCGCCACTACCTGAATCAAGGTGCCACGGCCGCGCCGGGTGATGTTGCCCAGTCCGACGCGCCATACAGATGCCCCGCCCCGCTGTAGTCGCCGCAGCAGGGCGATCAACACATAAATCAACCCCGACAGCAATGCCAGTGTGGCGGTGATACCGCCCAGGACATAGCCGCCGAGCTTCACGTCCCCGGCCTGCCAGATCATCAATCCCGCCAGAGCCGCCGCTCCCATGGCATATCCCGCCAGGCTCTGGGGCGGCAGGCCGCCCAGCTCGCGGCGCAATACACGCAGGGTGGATACGCGTTTGAGATGCATTAACGGCGGCAAGGCAAACGATGCCAGGGCGATCAGACCGGTGAATATCCCGAACGCCACCGGCAGCAACGAGGGTTGCGGCAGGGTAGTATGGGCCAGACCGGCGAGCAGGTGCGCCAACAGAAATTGCGCCACATAGCCCACGCCGCAGCCGGTCACACTGGCCGCGATGCCCACCCACAGCAACTGACAGGCGTAGATGCCGAAGATCTCCGCCTGGCGGGCGCCAAGGCAGCGCATGACCGCACAGCTGTCCAGGTGCCGGTCGATGAAACGCCGCGCCGCGGTGGCGATGGCCACACCGGCGATCATGACGCTGACAAGGGCGGCCAGGCCAAGAAAGCGCTCCGCGCGGCGCAGGGCGTCGCGAATCTCCGGCCGGCCGTCCTGTACATCCTCAAGGCGCTCGCCGCGCCCCAGTAACCCGCGCGCGGCGGCACGAAACGCCCGTACCTGTCGATCCGCACCGGCCACCAGCAGGCGGTAGCTGACGCGGCTGCCGGGGATGATCAACCCGGTGGCGGGTAGATCCGCCATATTCATCATCAGGCGCGGGGCGATACTGAACAGATTGCCCGCCCGGTCCGGCTCATTGGCGATGACCTGCCGCACGCGCAGCGTGCTGTTACCCACGCCCACGCCGTCATCCACGCGCAGTTGCAATTCACTGAGCAGGCGCGGTTCCATCCACACGTCGCCTGGGGAGGGAATACCCGAGACGGCGTGACTCGGCGCATACAACTCGGGGGACAGGCGCAGACTGCCCCGCAGGGGGTATCCGGGTGTCACCGCCTTGATATCCGCCAGTGCGGTCTTGTCGCCGGCCACCAGCATACTGTGGAAGGTCTCGGTGCGCGCCGTACGCAGCCCAAGTTTACGGGCCTGTTGCAGATAGGCATCGGGAATCGGGTGGTCGGCGACGATTACAGCATCGCCGCCCAACAGTTCATTGGCCTGTTGGCGTAATGCACCATCGATGCGGTCTGAGAAAAAGCCCACCGATGTCATGCTGCCCACGGCGATGACCAGCGCCAATGCCAGCACATGCAACTCCCCGGCGCGCCAATCCCGACGCAGCATAAGCAGAGACAGCTTGAATACCTTCACCGCCTATTCCCTGAGCCGGCCATCATCCAACTCCAGGCGCCGGTCGCAGCGCAGCGCCAACGACTCATCATGGGTCACCAATACCAGCGTGGTGGCGCGCTCGGCGTTGAGTTCAAAGAGCAGGTCGATGACACGCCCGCCTGTCGTACGATCAAGGTTGCCGGTAGGCTCATCGGCGAACAGCAGTTTGGGGGCGGTGACAAAGGCACGGGCGATGGCCACGCGCTGTTGCTCCCCCCCGGACAGTTGCCGGGGGTAATGATCCATGCGCGACGCCAGTCCGACTCGTGTGAGGACCTCCATGGCGACACCGCGGCTGTCGCCGCGTCCCGCCAGCTCCAGAGGCAGCATGACATTTTCCAGCGCGGTCATATTGGGCAGCAGCTGAAATGTCTGGAACACAAAGCCGATGAGTTCGCCGCGCAGCCGCGCGCGCCCGTCTTCATCAAGGGAGAACAGGTCATGACCGTCGATGGATACCCGGCCCGATGTGGGGGTATCCAGCCCGGCCAGCAGGCCCAGTAACGTGGACTTACCCGATCCCGAGGCCCCCAAAACCGCCACTGCCGCGGCGGATGGGATGCTAAGATTGATGTCTTTCAGAATATCGAGATCGCCGGTGGGGCTGGTAACGCGTTTACTGAGATGTTGGGCCAACAGAATTGGCTGGGCGGCCGCGGTCGCAGTCTGCATGCCGGGAATAGCACTCGCTTCTGGCCCGCCGGCCGCCGCGGCGGCGGTATCGGGCACACCGGTGATATTGGTCATGGGTGACAGTTTAAGCGCGGGTTACGGTATCGATCAAAAAGTCGGCTGGGTCAATTTACTACAACAACGGCTCGAACAACGGGGTTACGAGTATCACGTGGTCAATGCCAGCATCAGCGGGGAAACCACCCGCAGCGCCCTGTCACACATGGGTGAAGAGCTTAAGCGACACCGCCCGGCCATAGTCATCATCGAACTCGGCGCCAACGACGGACTGCGCGGCCTGCCGCTGGAAAACATGGAGCGCAACCTTGCGCACATGATAGAGCGCTGCCGATCCGGCGGCGCCAGGATACTTGTGATAGGCATGCGCCTGCCGCCCAATTACGGGCCCCGTTATACAACCCAATTCGAACAGACCTACCGTACCCTGTCAAAGCGCTATAATACCTCGTTTGTCCCGTTCCTGATGGCCGGATTCGCGGAAAACACCCGACTCTTCCAGTCCGACGGCCTGCACCCCATCGCCAAGGCCCAGCCGGCGATGCTGGATAATGTGTGGCCGGCGCTGAAAAAGCTTCTGATGAAGACAAAATAGTCGCAGGTCGCAGGTCGCAGGTCGCAGGTCGCAGGTCGCAGGTCGCAGGTCGCAGGTCGACTACAGGGTGTGTCGCTTACCCGCAAGTGTCAACCTGCTTTCTTGTGCTATAGTTGACGCCAGGAATTTTTTCCCGACTTGTGACCTTCGACCTGAGACTTATTTCCCTTTCAACGCGGCGAAAAAGCGGCGAATGCGCGCGGCATTGGTCCCCACGTCACTTAACCCCACTCGCGACTCGGAGCGCACGTCCACCCGCGTCCCCTGCAGCACCTGTTTAACGCGCACCACCACATCGTCCTTGAAACCGAACCAGAACGTGGTATCCGTGGCCTCGATACGGCCGTGCTCGGAGTCCGCCGACACCACCTCCCAGCCCAGGCCCCGCGCCACCGCCAATGCATGTTGAAACACCTCCCCGGGGGGACTGTGCACGACCAGGGGTTTGATATCCGGGTAGGCCTTATGCTGCAGTTCGGCAATGATCGATCCACCGTATTCCGCAGTATCGGGCGCATTCCTGCGCAGCGGCAGGATGGCCTCAAAGCGCGGTGGATTCTTGGTGTCGGTTGTGATGTCGTGAATACGCGGCAAGCGCATGGCCGAGACCATCCAGGTAGCCGGCACACCGATGATGGCCAAAGCGATAACCAACCCCGCCACAGACCAGCCGAGCCCGAGCCGTTTGCGACGGGATACGAATAGCGAAATACCCGACAACACCGCAGCACCGATGGCGCCGTAGACTGCCCAGCGCAGGACGGAAAAACCGGTCGTGAAATGCCACCAGTCGAATCGGCTGCCAAAACCCGCCGCCATCGCCGCCGCGGCGCACACAACCGCCAGCACAAAACCGATGAGGGAAAGTATGGTCTGGGGGGACAGCGCCATATCTGCACCACTCACATTGATGAATCTATTGTTGTATGCGGGGAGGCCAGCCTTCTTCTCCCTGAAGTCGCCTGATTACTTTCTAGCACAAAATCGCAACCCACTTCCAGTGGTGCGTCCCCAGGCATTATCGCCCGTGGCGCAACACGTAGAATAGTGCTGTAGCGGAAATCGTACTGAGGACAGCTGCCGTGGCAAATGCCGCGGCCATGCCAAACCACTGCCACAGCGCCCCGAACAGCAGAGCGCCAGGCAGTGCCATGAGCCCCGTGGCCACGTGGTACAGGCCGAACGCCGTCGCCTTTTGGGCCGGTGGCGCAAAATCCCCGATCAGGGCGCGCTCCGCCCCCTCGGTCCACGCCACGGCGGCAGCGTAGGCAATGAATAAAATCACCACCACAGGGGGATATGCCGCCGTGACAACAATCAGCATCAGCATCAGTATGCGCATACCCCATCCGGTCAGGAGCACAGGCATGCGGCCGAGGCGATCTGACAGACTGCCGCCGGGCATCGCCGCCAATGCCTTGGCAACATGGGCGGCGGACCACAACAGGGGTACCCATACAATGGCAATGCCTTCGGCCCGCACCCACAATACCAGAAAGGCCTCCGGCACCGCGGCCATGGACAGGCCCGCGGCGCTGATGATGAGGCCCCGCAGGCGCATATCCAGCGCGCCCCATCGCATCCTGGTCACCGGCTCCGACGCCGGGACAACCGGCGCTGTCGGCGGCAGACTGACCGCCAACAGTACCAGCAGCATGATGCCTGGTATCACCGACAACAGGAATACATTACGCAGGTCCATGTTGAACGCGAGAAATACGAACGCCACCAATGGTCCGATGACCGCACCGCCGTGATCCATGGCGCGGTGAAACCCAAATGCGCGCCCGCGGCGATGCGATTCCACGGCACCGGCAATCAAGGCATCCCGCGGCGCGGTGCGCAACCCCTTGCCCACGCGGTCAAGAAAGCGCAATGCAAGTACCCAGGCCCAACTAAAGGCCAAGCCGATCAACGGCCTGGCAATATTACTTAACGTGTATCCGCCGACCACCAGCTTCTTATGCCGCCAGCCCATATCGGCGAGGCGACCGGAGACCAGCTTCAGTATGCTGGCGGTGGCCTCCGCTGTACCTTCGATCAATCCGACGACCATTGGCCCGGCACCCAGGGTCATGGTAAGGAACAGGGGAAGAAGCGGTGTAATCATCTCACTGGCCGCGTCATTGAACAGCGAGACAAACCCCAGAACGATTACGGTGCGTGGCAGATACGAAGCGGGTTCGGGCATGGCGGCTGCCTAAGAATACTCGAGCGTCAAACAACGGACCGAATATAACAGGTCTCGGCGTGCAAACCCTCTCGGGCAAAATTCGCCGGAATTATTGCCTGCGTTGCGGCTTTCTGTTCTGCGCCCGCGGCGGGAGGATAAACCAATCCTCTTTGGTAACTTCGTGATAGTGATCCGCCTCATCCTTGAGAACATGGGAGGTGGCGCTGGCCACGGCGGCAATCTCCACCCGCACCCCCTCAGTCTTCAAATGGCGCACCAACTCCACATAGTCGGAATCGCCGGACAGAATGATGATGGTATCCACCTTGTTGGCCAACTGCATGGCCTTGATGGTAAGCGGGATATCAGCGCTTTTATGACACGGTTGCACAGAGCCGTGGTAGTGATGGTGCAGACGTTCCTTGAGTTTCGAGGAAATCTGACGCCCTTCGCGAAAATAGAACAGGCGGTTCAGGCTGCGGTTGTCCAGAAGCCTGGGGATCAGCGTATCGAAATTCAGCATGGAATGGGGATTACCCGACTGGTCGTGAATTGCGCGCTCCAGGTTGTTGCCATCCACTAAAATGGCGACGGATTGACTGATAGTGACGTTTTCGGGGCGGTGTTCTACAGTCATGGAACCTCTCTGGATCTGAACAGATTGTTACACACAGCCGCTCGATTGTATCTCTGCGCCGGAGCATACTGCCCGCACCGAATTTGTGCAATGGATTAAAGGCCCTGACGAGACTGCCGGACAACAGCGCGTCACCTTTCAGGCGCCACGAACACGCAACAGCATTTTATGATAATTCCTGGTCCACGTCTTGCCTGTATACATGAATTGGACGCCGTGTGTGTTATTCTCTTACTGAACGGAGTTAGGAGATACCGGTCTAAAGCATGGCTTGAGTAAACCGGCACGGAGGCAGTATGAGCCAAGACGACGTCGACGAACAGAAGAGAAAGTTTCTCACCGCGGCTACCACAATCGTCGGCGCGGCGGGTGTAGGCTTGACCGCCGTCCCCTTCATACGCAGCCTGGAACCAGACGCCAGCGTGGCCGCCGCATCATCCACCACGGTGGACATCTCACACATCGCCCCCGGCCAGCAAAAGGTGATCAAGTGGCAGGACAAACCTGTATTCATCGTCAACCGCACACCGGAGATGCTGGCCACTCTCGAGCAGGTCACCCCCGAACTGCGTGACCCGGGCAACGAGCATCCCCAGCAGCCTCCCTACTGCAACAATATCCACCGGTCTCGTAAACCTCAGTGGTTCGTCATGGTGGGGGTATGCACTCATTTGTGCTGCTCTCCGGCCTTCAAGCCGGAAAAGGGCTCCGTCAATCACAGTTGGCTGGGAGGTTATCACTGCCCCTGCCATGGATCCTTCTACGACCTGTCAGGCAGGGTCTTCAAAGACGTACCGGCCCCGCTTAATATGGCCATCCCCGAATACGACTTTGCCGACGGCGATACCAAAATAAAGATCACGTCCCTGTATCCGCAAACGAAGATTTGCTGACGATTCCGTGGCACCAGTGCGTTTTAGCAAATAGGAAGCCGCAGACATGAAAGGACTCATCAATTGGATCAATGACCGCTTCCCGTTTCGCGAGATGATGCGCGAACACCTCACGGAATACTACGCCCCGAAAAATTTCAACATCTGGTTTATCTTCGGCTCCCTGGCACTCGTGGTACTGGGAATTCAGATCATTTCCGGCATCTTTCTGCTTATTCATTACCAGCCCAATGAAAAATCCGCCTTCGACTCCATCCAGACCATCATGTATGACGTCAATTGGGGATGGCTGCTGCGCTATGCCCATACCACCGGCGCGTCCATGTTCTTCATCGTGGTCTACCTGCATATATTCCGCGGCCTCATGTACGGTTCCTTCAAATCGCCGCGGGAACTGCTGTGGATGATCGGCTTCGCCATCTATCTGGCGCTGATGGCGGAGGCCTACCTCGGCTACGTCCTTCCCTATGGCGACATGTCCTACTGGGGCGCCAAGGTGATCAGTTCCGTTATCGAGGCCGTTCCCTTTATAGGCGACTGGCTGACGTCGCTGGTGCGCGGTGGCTTCGGCATAGGCACCGAGACCTTGAACCGCTTCATGGCTTACCATGTGGTGCTGGTTCCCCTGATACTGATCGCACTCGTAGTAATGCATGTTCTGGCACTGCACCAAGTCGGCTCCAATAACCCTGACGGCATCGAGATCAAAAAGCACCGCGGACCCGACGGCAAACCCCTGGACGGCATCCCGTTCCACCCCTACTATACCGTCAAGGACGTGTACGGCATGGGGGTATTCCTCATCCTGTTCAGTGCCGTGATGTTCTATGCGCCAACGGTTAACGGCTTGTTCATCGAACACGCCAATTACACCCCGGCCAACCCGCTCAAGACACCGCCGGACATCACCCCCGCCTGGTATCTGTCACCCTATTACGCCATGCTGCGCTCGATACCTGATAAGCTGGGCGGCATCATGGCCATGGCCGTGGGGGTGCTGCTTCCGTTTTTCCTGCCATGGCTGGACCGCAACCCGGTCAAATCCGCGCGCTACCGGCCGGTGTATCTCGCCATGCTCTTAACCCTGGTTATCGCGGTGGCGATTCTTGGTTGGATCGGAATGCGCCCTGCGTCCGCAGCGTTGCTGCTGCCGGGGCGCATATGTCTGGCTCTGTACTTCCTGTTTTTCCTGTCCCTGCCCGTGGTCAGCCGCATCGAGACCACCCGCAAGGTGCCGGATCGGGTGACGCTGTGATGAAAATCGCGGTTATGTTCGTAGTGGCATTATCGGCACTGCTGCATACCGGTGCCGGGGCCGCCGCCGAGGGCAACGGGGCGCGGTTGCTGAAACCCCACTATGACCTAAACCGCGAAACCCTGCGCCGCGGCGCGAAACTGTTCGCCAGCCACTGCCTGGGCTGCCACAACCTGAAGTACCTACGCTACAACCGCGTTGCCGATGACTTGGACATGACCAAGCATGAGGTGGAGTGGATGTTGATGACCCCCGGGGGTGCCGAATACAACAAAGGCATGATCTCGAATCTGGATTCCGATGACGCCGCTAACTGGTTCGGCACCGCGCCGCCGGACCTGACGCTGGAGGCCCGCTATCGCGGGGAAGACTGGATATATACCTACCTGAAAAGCTTCTATCTCGATCCGGACCGACCGCTGGGCTGGAACAACCATCTGTTTCATAACGTCGCCATGCCCAACATCCTCGCCCCCCTGGGCGGAGTCCATGATGCCCAGGGAAATCTCCTGGTAAAGGGCTCGATGTCGCAGCAGCAGTTCGATCAGGCGACCAGAGACTTAACGGCGTGGCTGCAGTACGCCAGTGACCCATCCATACTCAAGCGCAGGGCGCTCGGTCCGTGGGTCATCGGCTTCCTGGTGATCTTTTCCATCCTTGCCTATCTGCTCAAGCGTGCCTACTGGCGCGACATACACTGAACCGGCGCATCGCGGACACCCCCCCGGAGCATCACAAACCCTTGAGATACTCGGCCACGGCCTCGATCTGATGGTCGTCCAGGCGTCCGGCGATATCGCGCATGACACTGGACATGTCATTAGTGCGGTCCTTGGCCTTGAATGCCTTGAGTTGAGCGACAATATAGGCCCCGTGCTGACCCGCCAGGCGGGGATATGCGGGCGTCACGCCTGCGCCGTCAGCGCCATGGCATGAGGCGCAAGCCGGTACCGAGGATGCAGAAACACCGCCGCTGTAGATCCGCCGACCCTGTTCTGCCAGCGACTCGTTACCCGACTTGCCGGCGGCTATCTTCTGACCGGAGAAATAGGCCGCCACATCGAGCATGCCCTGGTCAGACAGCATAGACGCCATGGTAGACATGATGGAGTTTTTGCGCGCGCCGGATTTGAAGTCGTGTAGCTGCTTAACGATATACGGCGCGACCTGCTGGGCCAACCGGGGTATGGTATTGCTTGTGGTATTGCTCCCCTTGGCCCCGTGGCAGGCGGCGCAGTTAGCGGCGATCGACTCACCCTTGCCCGCATCTCCGCTCTCTGCGGCAGATACTTGAGACATATTGAACGACACGGCGCACATCACCCATATCGCGGTAATCAATATCTTCACCATGGACTGCCTCCTTGCATGACGGAACGGGTTGAGAAAAGGCTTCTTCGAGATATTATGACTCTATTTAGGTCATAAAGATTCAATCATGCCATAGTACAATAAGATCCACTAATATATAAGTGGCCATCGCCGCTTCCGTTAAGCAGCTGTACGTAATCATCACACCTTGAACCCAGCCCCATGTACAGCGCCGTCACCCTCTGGACCATTGGCCACTCCGCGCGAAGCGCTGAGGAATTCATCGGTGCCCTTGAGGCTCATCACATCCAGATGCTGGCCGACGTGCGCCGATATCCGGGGTCGAGACGCTTTCCTCACTTCGGCGCCAACCCCCTGGCGATATCCCTCGCCGAGGCGGGCATCGGCTACCTGGCCTTCGCCGAACTTGGCGGCGGCCGCTCACCTCGACCGGACTCGGTAAATACGGCATGGCGGGAAGCGGCGTTGCGCGGCTACGCCGATTATATGGAAACCGATATCTTCCAGAAGGCCGTTGAGCGGTTAGTACAGACAGCGGCACGCCAATCCACGGCCATCATGTGCGCCGAGCGGGCGTGGCGCCACTGCCACAGGGCGCTGATTGCCGATCATCTGAAAGCGGCCGGTATAGATGTAATACATATCGAAGATGCCGGCAAATCGTCCGCGCATCATTTTACCGATGCGGCGCGCCTCTTCGACGGCAAGCTCTCGTACCGGGATGCGCAGTCTACACTCGCAGGATTCTGGTAGTCAGGTACCGTGCCCCTCACTTCGAGTCAATATATCAGCCCGCCGGATCGCGTGCCACACGGGCGCCTAACAGGATGTTGAAAAAGTCCCTACCTGACCTTTTTCAACTCGCTGCGCCGCGGTACACGCCTGCGGCTCGCTCCGAAAACCAAACACTTCGGTTTCGGTTTTCGAGCGCCGCATCCCTGCGCCGCCTTAGCGGACTGTTTTTTAACACCCTGCTTACCTCATAAGCCGAAGACTTTCCCTGTGTTCCATTATCGGTAATACGCACTTCAGTCAATGACAAACGCCGTTATCCACTCTCATTTCATCTCTCCAGGCAATGGCCGCCTGATCTCCCATGCCTCGACCATCGCCGAGACCTCACGCGGTTTGGTATGTGCGTTTTTCGCGGGCAGCGATGAAGGTCGCTGCGACGTGGCGATCTGGGTGTCACGTCATGACGGCTGTGCCTGGTCCTCTCCAGAACCGGTGGCCGACGGACAGACAAACGGCGGCGAGCGACTGCCGTGTTGGAATCCTGTACTGCATCACACGAGCGCCGGCGAATTACTGTTGTTCTATAAAATCGGCCCAGACTGCGCCCATTGGCGCGGCATGCTGAAGCGTTCGCGGGACGGCGGTGTTACGTGGTCCGTGCCGGAATCACTGCCAGACGGCCTCGTCGGCCCCAGCAAAAACAAACCTCTCGCCCTGACCGACGGCACGCTGCTGTGTCCATCAAGCACAGAGCTCGGTGGCTGGCGGGTACACCTGGAACGGAGTACGCAGGATGGCCGGCGGTGGGCGCGCGGCCCGGACTTGAACGAAGCCGGCGCCATCGCCGCCATCCAGCCCACGCTCATCCCCCACCGCGGCGGAAGACTACAATTGCTGTGCCGCACACAACAGGGCTACATCGCCGAGAGCTGGTCGGCCGACCGGGGCAATAGCTGGTCACCGCTTTGCCTGATAAGCCTGCCCAATCCGTGCAGCGGCATTGATGCCGTGGCCCTAAGCGACGGGCGGATCGTGCTGGTCTACAACCACACTCACCGCCGGCCCGGCACATGGCGTCCCCGCAGCCCCCTCAATGTAGCGGTCAGCGATGACGGTCGTGCATGGCGCGCATTATCCGTCCTGGAATCGTCAGCGGGGGAATTTTCCTATCCTGCGGTCATTCAGACCCGTGACGGGTATATACACATCACCTATACCTGGCGGCGCGCGGCGATCCGGCACGTGGTACTGGATATAGCGGGGCTGGATTGAAGAAGCGCGTGATATCAATCGAGAAATCTACAGGTACTCCGGCACCGTCAATGACACTCCTCATCGTCATGCCCCTTTTTCAATGTCGGAATCATCCAACTATTGCCGTCCTGGGCGATAAGCAGCTCCGCCGATTCCGGACCCCAGGTGCCCGCGGCATAGTTGGGAAAATCCGGCGCGGGGTTTTCCTCCCATACCTCCAGCACCGGCATCAACAGGCGCCAGGCCGCTTCCACCTGATCGGAACGCATGAACAAGGTGGCATCCCCGATCATAATATCCCTCAACAGCGTCTCGTATGCGTCAGGCGTATCACAGCCGAAGGCTTCCTGATAGCTGAAGCGCATGTCCACTGGGCGAAGCCTCAGCATGAAACCCGGCTCCTTGGCCATGAACTTGACGACGATGCCCTGCTCCGGCTGGATCTGAATGATGAGCCTGGCTGGTTGCTCGTTAAGACCCACTGCCGCGGGAAACGCCCGATGAGGCACGTCGCGAAAGCGGATGGATATCTCTGATACATCGGCGCCCATACGTTTGCCCGTTCGCAAATAAAACGGCACATCCTGCCAGCGCCAATTATCCACATAAAGCTTGAGTGCGGCGTAAGTCTCGACATTTGAACGCCGATCCACGCCCGGCTCCTCCCGGTAGGCCGCCATTTTCGTCCCGCGTATCCAACCGGGGGCGTACTGTCCACGGGCGGCATACTTGGAGACGCTGTCGTGGGTGATAGGTCGCAGAGCTCTCAGCACATCCATCTTCTTGCCCCGAACATCGTCAGCATCGTACGCGACCGGGGGCTCCATGGCCACAAGGCACAGCAACTGCAGCAGATGATTCTGCACCATGTCACGCAGGGCGCCGGCGTTCTCATAGTAGCCGCTGCGGTGCTCGACACCCAACGTCTCGGCAACGGTGATAGCCACGTGGTCTACATAGCGGCGATTCCATACCGGCTCATAAATAGGATTGGCAAATCGCATGGCCAGGATATTCTGCACCGTCTCCTTGCCCAGGAAGTGATCGATGCGATATACCTGGGATTCGTCGAAGTGTTCGTGGACGGCCCGATCGATGCTGCAGAAAGAATCGATGTCGTGTCCCAGCGGCTTTTCCAACACCAGCCGCGCCCGTTTGCGCTGTTCGGCCAACCCGGCCTTGCCGAGCTCGCCCGCTACGGTGGAAAACAGCGACGGCGGCAGCGCCAGGTAAAAGATGCGGTGGGCCTGCCCACCCCATTCACGCTCCACGTCATTCAGCATCTCACCAAGCCTGCCATAGCCGTCCGAATCGCTGAGATCCATGCGAACATGGTGAATAAGCTTGGCAAATTCATCCCATGCCTTGTCCGGCGGCGCCCCTCGGCGGGAATGGTTCGTTACCGCCTCGCGATAGCGACGTGCCAGCTCTTCATCATCGTAGTCCTTGCGGTCCACCGCCAGCAGACGAAAATGCTGCGGATACAGGCCGTCAAGATACAGATTGAACAACGCGGGAACGATCAGGCGTTGTGACAGGTCGCCACCGGCGCCGAAAAGTGTGAACAGCGTAGCGGGGGTTTCCTTGTGATTATTCATACCAATTGCCTCCGTGGGTATATGCTGATACGTTCATATTCCATTGATGCCGGGTTTGCCCACAATCCTACCCCCCCTGTCCTCCCCACGCACCCAGTGTCGAAAACAGACACGCCGGCGTATAATCAGACCATACACGGAGTGTTTATGTTCCACCTTGGGATAGGTGTCAAATATGGGGAACGGATATATCATCCAGCTTAAGGAAAGAGCCAGGGCTCTCTTCCATACCGCGGCCCGCCATTCAGATCGCCATATACATGAACAAAAACCATCAATAATTGTCCACATATTGTGGAGCGGCGTATCGGTGACTGCCGCAATCGCGTAATAATTTGACTCCAACCATGAGCATCATACCCAATGGCCCCACATCCATATACTAAACCGCGCCTGATTCGCTTAAGCCGCGCCCTGTCTCATGCCCTGCGCCAAGTGACACGCCAGCACAACAGCGGCGCGGAAGAACAAGACTGGACAGGCATCGACAACCTACTCGACGCGCTACGCCAGGAAAAGGCCTGGCGCAACCTGAAACGCTCCGACCTTGAAGAAATGGTCACCAAATCCGGGAAGCTCCGCTTTGAGATCAAGGATGACCAGATACGCTCCCTTTCGTCGCCCAACCACGGCGCAAAAATGATCAGGCATCCGGGCAAGCCGCCGAACACCCTCTATCATGAGGCGGATGCCGCGCTGGCAGGGCGGATCCGGGTGCAAGGTCTCATTCCCGAATCCCAACGGTACATCCATCTCTCTACCACCAGCCAGAACACAGTCGATACGGAGCATCCCGGCGGCGGGCGGGCAATCATCCTAAAAATAGACGCAGCGCGGGCCAGCGACAGCGGCGTGCGGTTCTATGAAGACAACAACCACAACTGGCTGGCCGAGGCGGTACCACCCGAATTTATCACCTGGGATTGATACTGAGAGTCCGTTGCGATTCGCTCAATCGCGGCCGGACCCATTCGATCCATCCAACCCCCGCAACGCCTGCTCGGCGCAGGACCTGCCCACACCGATGAGTTCGCGGGCACGGTGAAATTCGTAAAACGTGCTCACGTTGCGTGGGACATTGACCACCAGATCAGGGGCGTAGGCGGTAAGCTTAAACCGCGCGATGGTACTCTGCATAATGTCCATGGAGCGGGATACGACATCGAAGAAGCCCGCTTCATCCGCCTTGGTTGATCCCCAGCGTTTTTGGAGATCGTCGATAAACCTGACGATGCCCTCATGATAACTCGGCTGGCTCTCTTCCTCGCCGCCGTTGCCGTCGGATTCGTCCAGGGGCTGCGGCTCCGCGTTGACATCCACCGCGATGGTAAAATCAGTCCTGTCCGCCAGCGTGGGGGCAATCGGCACCGGATTCACCAAGCCGCCGTCCAGCATGCGCCGGTCCTGATATGTATGCGGTGAAAAGATAGTCGGGATGGCGATGGACGCGCGAATGGCATCGAACAACGGACCCTTGTTCAACCATATCTCCTTGCCACTGTCCATGTCTGTGGCCACCGCCGTGAACGAAATGGGCAAATCCTCGATATCGGGGTCGCCTATAAGGGCCTTCAATTCGCTGATGATGCGCTCGCCCTTGAACAGACTGGTGCGGCTGAAGGAAAGATCCAGCAGACGTATGACGTCCATCCTCTCCAGGGCCGTCACCCAGCGGGTGTATACCGGGAGCTTCCCCGCGGCGAACACCCCGCCGATCAGCGCGCCCATGGATGAACCGGCGATCGAGGCGATCTCGAATCCGTGTTGCTCCAACCACTGTATGACGCCGATATGCGCCAGCCCCCTGGCACCGCCGCTGCCCAGCACCAGCGAGATAGTGCGCGTCTTCACAACTGGCCCACTGGACGCAGAGAAAGCGACCGGGATCCGGGACGGCAACTGCAGGATTTTATGCGCTGTTTCATGCCTGGCAATAAGAGGTTTATACTCTGGCCACCAACCGAGCGTAAAAGACATCTGCACCCGAAACGATAAGGGCGTCAAGCGGCACGCCAATACGGATATACCATAACATAACGCGGTTCAATGGAGGACTCGCAAATGGCCTCTAAAAGTACACCATCCTTGGTCGGCGCTCCGGACCCGGAACTGAAAAACTCTCCAATCATGGAAGAGACCGATGAAGAGTTTGACGGCATGGCCAGGGAAAATGACGGACTGGACACATGCTTCTTCAACAATGAGTCTTTTTCCAACGGGGAGTATGTGTGCAGCGGCAGTAGTGAGTTACTGCGATGCGAAAGTGGGGTCTGGATCAGGGTAGGCGCTTGCGATCCGGACAATCCATGAGATCCCGGCGGCTGTCATTTGTCACGGCGCCCGCTTCCCGGTACCGAAAATCCGCTCACCGGGCAAACGCGTCGTGATTAGCGCGTTTCGGCAACTGCGCGTTGCCACGTCCCAGGGCATCTGCCTCCACGATATCACACCGCTCGTGCGGGACGGCATTCAGGCCAGCGGCATTAAGGACGGCATCGTGGTGATCACCTCGCACCATACCACCACCGCGGTGACCATCAATGAAAACGAGCCGCGGCTGCTGGCGGACATGCGAAGTTTTTTGGAGAGACTGGTCCCGAGCCAGGACAGGTACCTGCACAATGATATACACCTGCGGGATTGCCCACCGGATGAGCCGGAAAACGCCCACTCTCATATCGCCGCCATGCTACTCGGCAGCAGCGAGGCCATCCCCGTCTGTGCCGGTGAACCGGCGCTGGGGACATGGCAATCAGTCATGCTGGTGGAACTGGACGGCCCGCGCGAGCGTACCGTCAGCCTGCACCTCCTCGGCACGTGACCCGGGCAGGGCGCACGAAGTGCCGCAGCGCCATTCCGCGCATGTCGACGCAAACTACTTTGCCACGACCTCTGGCCACTTACCGTTGATCTGGTGGAAAGTGAACCTGCCGTTGCCCACCCCATGGATGATCACCACAATCTCGCGGTACTCGACGCCGTCACGGTCGTATATCTCGGCGGCGCGGGCATAACAGCCCAACGGGTCATCACCGCAGGACTCGCGCTCATCCAGCGGCGCCTGCAGGGCCGCCTCGACGGCCTTCTTGACCGCCTCCAGACGCTGCTTGTCAAGGTGCAGTGAAGCGAGGAACTGAACCGAGTCAATGGCCACCTTGCCGGACATATACTGGCTGGCAGCGGCATGGAGACCCGCCACAGGGCACATGAGAAGAACAAATATTAAAAACCGACGCATTATCATAGACGACTCCCCCTGAGGTGTTCTTGTTATGGAATCAACAGCCTCCGCGGCACAGTCCTGAATACACGCCACGGTCCCCGTCACTGCGACAGTATAGTCAGGCAGGACAAAGCGGATCAACCACAACCGCCGGGCAAAGCGGATTTTCGCCGCACCGACACGCCGAAAACCTCGTTGTTACGTGGATCACTTATATACCTTGCGCCGGAACAGGTCATTCCTGTGACTGACCAGGCGGTCGAGGAATAACAAGCCGTTCAGGTGGTCGATCTCGTGTTGCACGGCACGTGCCTCAAAGCCCTGAAACGCCACCTCATGCTGCGTTCCGTGCTCGTCCTGGTAGTGCACGGTGATGCGCTCGGCACGCACGATATTGCCTGTATAATCCGGCACCGAGAAACACCCCTCCCGCCCTACGCCGAATCCTTCCCAGGTAAGGATCTCCGGATTCACTAACACCAGACGCCCGTGATTTTCGATATTGGGTCGGCGCGACACATCCACCAGGGCCACGCGTAGCGGGATGCCACACTGGGTAGCGGCGATGCCCACGCAGTGGGAGGCGGCATACATGGTATCGTGCAGGTCGTTCACCACCTGCTGGAATGCGTCATCAAATGACGTCACCGTGGCTGTGGCCTGCTTCAAACGCTCGTCGGGATAGGCAAGTACCTGCAAGATCGCCATGCGTTACCCCATCATGGTATCGATGGGCGAGACCCGCACTTCGACACCCTCCTCGGCCACAGGCGCCAGCGCCGACTCCAATGCCTTGACACCCCTGGCGGCGCGCCCCTCCATGTGCATGACATAAATCGGTTTGTCCTCACTGCCCACCACGTCCGACTCCAGGTCGAGGATATTCATCCCGGCATCGGCAAGTACCGTGGTCACCCTGGCGACGATGCCGGCACGGTCCGCACCGAACACCGTCACGCGCACGTCCGGGTCGAGGCGACGGTGCAGGCCGCCGTCGATATCGTCGATGTGGCAATGCAGGTCCAGCTCAGCGACCGCCGGCTCGAGCAATGCCAGCAAGGCATCGCCGGTGCCGTCATACTGCACCATGAGCATGATGGTGAAATTGCCACCCAGGCGCAGCATGGAGGCCTCGCCCAGATTGCAGCCGCCCTGATATAGGACGGAGGTGACACGCGCGACGATTCCGGGGCGGTCCTGACCGACGACCGTCAACATATACCACTTGCTCATTTGTGCCCCCTTGCGTTCAATGAAGCGCGGCGTCAGTGCCGCCGATCAAAAAGATACCCAGCGTAATCATGGCCAGCTGCTGCAGGGTCACACGCAGTTGGGTGTGCCTGTGCAGCGTAGGAATTAAATCAGCTATGGCGATATAAATAAAGCTCGCGGCGGCGACGGCCAGGACATACGGCACGGCCTTCTGCGTATCGGACAGACTGGTGTACGCCGCAACACCGCCGATCACCGTGGTCAGGCTGGACAGGACATTGAACAACAACGCCTTGCGCCGGCTGAAGCCGCCGTGCAGCAACAGCACGAAATCTCCCACCTCCTGCGGAATCTCGTGGGCAGTCACGGCCACGGCGGTGACGACACCGAGGTGGATATCGGTGAGAAAGGCCGCGGCGATCAACACCCCATCCATGAGATTGTGCAGCCCGTCGCCGATGAGTACCATGAGACCGGGGACCTTCTCCCTGCCCGCCTCCGCGTGGATCTCCTCATCCGTCTCGCGTACGGCGTGATAGTGGCGCCACAAGACCAGTTTCTCCAATAGAAAAAACCCCATGATGCCGGCCAGCACCACCGCCGAGACGGCATGGACATCCGCCCCCTCGGAAAAGGCGTGGGGCAATATGGCCAGGAATGCGGCGCCGAGCAACGCGCCCGTGGCGAAGCTGATCAATGGAGGCATCACCCGGCGGCGCAGGTCCTCACTCAGCAACAAAAAGATCCCCGCCACCATGACGCTCAATACCCCGCCCATGATGCAGAACAGGATGATCCAGACCAGAATGCTCACCAGTGCTCCCTCTCAGTGCCGAAAAGAAAAAAATCTGCAGATGCGCGGTTTATTGGGCCGGGCCATCCATCCAAACCAGCGTCGCCATGCGTCCGGTCACGCCGTCGCGGCGGTAGGAATAAAAGCGACGGGCGTCGCTATAGGTACACCATGACCCGCCGTACACTCGCTCTACTCCAAGCCCCGCGAGGCGACGCCTGGTCAGCGTGTACAAGTCCGCATACCACTTGCCGGCGGAGGCGCTGACGAAAGCGCCCGCGGCATCATCCACCGCCCCGCTCATCAATGCCATGACGTCTTCCCCTACCTCATAGACCTGGGGCCCGATGGCCGGCCCAAGCCAAGCCATCAGGTCATGGCCTTGGCACGCCATGGCGCGCACCGCCTCATCGACGATCCCGCTCACCAGCCCGCGCCAGCCCACGTGCACCGCGGCCACTTGCCCGCCGCCGCGGTGACACAACACCACGGGCAGGCAGTCGGCGGTCAAGACCGCGCATACTATACCAGGGCGCGTGGTGAACGCCCCATCGGCATCGGTCCCCGGCTGCGCCGATGCGGCATCGACCACCCGGTTACCATGTACCTGGGTCAACCACAGCGGCGTGCCGGGCAGCCCCAGGGCAACCGCCGCACGCCGCCGGTTGTTATCCACGCATTTGTCGTCATCACCCACATGCGCGGCCATATTCAGGCTGTCATAGGGCGCCCGGCTCACCCCGCCCACGCGGGTAGTGGTACAGGCATGCACACCAGGCGCAGCGGGCCAATCGGGGGTGATGGTGACGACACCTGTCGCCACTGCCGGATGGTCAGCGGGCATGCGAAACACCACCCGACTGTGAGCGCCCACTATTCATTTCGTCATCCTCACTCAGAACCCCGTCAATCGTATGATAGGTACAGGCTTTTCATAAGACACGGGCGAGGCCGTCGCGCGCTGGCGCACACTGCGAAACACCAGGCGCCATACCCTAACAGGATGTTGAAAAAGCCCCTCCCCGGCCTTTTTCAACTCGCTGCGCCGCGGTACACACCCGCGGCTTGCTCCGAAAACCAAACACTTGCGTGTTCGGTTTTCGAGCGGCGCATCCCTGCGCCG
>CAYXAX010000014.1:0-27505 GCA_964463055.1 uncultured Gammaproteobacteria bacterium
TTGCCTACCGGCCAGATCTCCTGGGAGATGCCAAGCTGAGCGTAATGATCACGGGTACCATCCCGACCGGGCAGCGAAAAGACCGGCTTGCCGAAAGACAAAGCCTCAACCGCCAGGGTCGTCTTCCCCAGAGTGATACAGTAGTCGGCAATAGGCAGCAGACGGTACGGATCAAAGTTCTGGACGACGATACAGGAAGGGAAGCGCTCCTTGAACAGAGCTTCGGCATTTTGCTTGTAAGAATTATAGGCAACCTTCGGGTGCCACTTGAAAACTGGGACAATATCCTCTCTATCCATCAGGTCACCCATGACCTCTTCCCAGACCCACGCATCCTTGATAACTCCCCACTGCAGCCCCACGAGAAACAATACCACTTTTTTTCCCTTGGGAAGGCCCAGCTCTTTGCGGGTTTCTGCCATTTTTTGCTTGTCGAAATACGTCTTCCTGACAGTGGCGAGATGGCTGTTACCGATAGGCACCATTTTCTCAGGCGTCGACTTCAGCCGTACCAGACAGTCCTTCGTCGCACGCCCCCACAACATTAAAGCCGTCGTGTATTCCGTGTGCACACTGAAGCTGATCCTGTCTTCATAATAGTCCCCTTCCTGAAGGGTAACGAATGGAATACCCAAAGTCGACGAGTAATGCCCCAGCAGCTTCCCCCAGCGGTTGCGTTCGTGCAGCGCCAGTATCATGTCCGGGCGCTCTTGGTCAAAAAAGTTTTCCAGACAAAAATACTCTTCAAACCCATTACCGATCAGCCCAGACTGAAGAACGAAGGGCCAATGCCTGTAGCCATCCCAACTCAGACACTTGTCAATCCAAATATCGTAAAACCGGCGTGTAGCCTCATCAAGCTTCCTCCTCGTCTCATCGTCCGCATAACTCTGTATGAGGGCGCACTGTTCACCCTTCTTGACCAAATCACGCTCGAAGGGATAATCCGACATCGTAGTGAAATACCGTATCTGCGCGCCCTGCTTCTTCGCTGCTTCCGTTATGGGCGACAGAAAACGGGTATGGTGCGGCAACGCGACAAAACAGGCGATTTTCTTTCCTGCTAATGACATGGTGCGATTTCCCTTACGACATCTGCGACCGCTGTTATTTGACGCTTTCGCTCATACTGCGCCAACAGCGCATCTTTCAAGACTTGCCTTGAATTCACGAACTGAACGTCTTTTATGTTTGCGACTTCCGAGATGATTGGGTTATAGACAATGCCGCACTTCCCGTATTGGCCGGCAAAACTGAGGGGGACGATGTAATTTGTTGCAACAATGACATCACAGAGCATCAAGCTTTTTATCATCGCGCCTTGTTCCACGGTGTAATAGGTCTTGATATTCTTATTTAAAAGCGGCTGGACGAGATCTTCGAATATATCTTTCTCATGCAGCTCCTTGACTGAATAATTCAATAGCACAAAAAATAGTGATTTTGGCTTATCTAATTCGCCTATAACTTCCAGCACATCATATAGCTGAGACCTGTTTCGACTATGGTTTACAACGACAATCCCAATAGCATCGCGCGGCACCTCGAACTCATTATCTATTGTTAGATTTCTATATGAATCCTGGATGGTAGATAGACAATAGTTGTCTTTTACATCGTCAATGACCGTGACCCGGTCCGGGGTGAAACCCAGATCGTGATAATAGGCCTTCTCCATGTCGTCCTTTACCAACATGTGGTCGACGAGTCGGGGGAAAATAGGGGGTATGTCATAGATCGGAAAGACTTGCAACCCGATGATCGGTATACCATTCTGCTTGGCATGAAAGATGACATGGGTATAAAAGACATCACAACTGTTGGAAGGGCCCTCCCCAAAGGAAGGGATAGGCATCATCACGGCATCATAGTGCTCAGTAATATCAGGGAACATCGAAGACGATGTATTCCAGAGAAAGTCATCAAACCCTGTCATCTTCCAGAACTTCAAGTCAATTCCAGGAATAACCAGGTCATGGTTGAGTTTTACAAATGTCTTTGCAAACGCATCGCGCTGCATCATGGTCCAAAAGCGATCATCCTGCCGCAGGTGCGCAAACCTGACGCTTGGATAGTCATCAAATAATCCCTTGCACTCCTCGACAAGTGCCTCATCGCACGTCACTACATCGACATCATATTTCACTGCGGCAAGTGACTTTGCCAGCTGCAGAAGGCGGTGATGGGTCACGCCAGAGTCCCGCCCGGCCACGGCAAACAGGATCCTCTTTACACGGCTATTGTTCTTCATCCCGACTCCTTGATCCGGGACTCATCAAGACCATCCATCACCTCAACCAGTCTTGACAGATACGGGTTCGGCGTCGTACCTGCCAGATCCCTGACGATCCGACCCGTTTCTTCATGGGCCTCGGAGCTTTTATAGGCGATGGGAACCAATGTTCCGAATACTTTTGATATGGAAAGGTCATTGACATACCTGTAGCCCTTTTCCTGAACATCCTGAAGCGACAGCGACAACAGATAACTGACCAGAGCAGCAAACATCTCATCATGGCGCCCCTGGTCCCAGAACACCATGGCCTTGAGAAACAGCAGATCGCAATCGTATTGATCCACACTCAGGCCTTCCTCGATAAAGCGCACGGCCTCACCCTCCTTGCCGTTTTCCATGGCGATCTTCGCCATTATCGCGGTGAGCTTGAGGAATGTCTCACGATCATCGATGACCCCGGACTCCATCATGCCGTTATATATCTTGCACAAGGCCTCGATGCCCTTATGCTTGAGGCCGGCCTCCAGATAGGTCAGCGCGGTGTCATAATTGGCCCGATAATCCATTCTGTCCCCTTTAATCATAACTCCACGCCATTGACCGGCGCTCGACCTCAGTCCTGCACGTCGTCCAATACAGATGCCAACGTGGAGTCGAGCTGCCGCGCATGGCTGTAAACCTGTCTCGCACGCTGTTCATGACCAAGCTGCTGGAACACCGCCGCCAGACTGAAGTGAAACCGGGCATTGGTAGGATCCAGATCGATGGCCTGGCGAATCAGCTCGATAGCGCCGCGCGCATCATTACCTTGGTTTCGCAATACCCCAAGCAGATGCCATGCCTCAGGCCTGTTGGGATCAATGGTCAATATCGCTTCACAAGCGGACTCCGCCCGCTGCAGATCACCAGCCCGACGCGCCTGCAATGCCGTTTGCATATATTTCGATACTGCCTCTGAGCCATCCGTATTCCCGTCTGATAGATGAATCCGTCGCATTTACAAGCTCTTCCCCGGCAGATTGTTTAAACTTATCGTTGCTTCACGACATGCAACATCCGAGCCATTGAAATTTTCTACCGCGCAGACAGGGATGTCGGCGTCATGTATCTCATTTCACAAATATGCAATTTCTCACATACGGGCCGGGGTGAAACGGATTCTGGTTGTGAATGTGCTCGGAGTGCAGCGTGAAACCGGCGTCACCAAGTACTTCCCGTATCCTGTCGGCACCCTCGCGGGTCTCTTCCGTTTCCACGATGATCGTCCTCAGTGCGGGATCCGATAGGGCCTGTCTGGCGCCGCGCAGGATATCGAATTCAATTCCATCGACATCCAACTTGATGTGATTGGGGCGCTCAAGGGAAAAGTGATCGATCAATTCATCCAGGGCAAAGCTCAGAATAGGCTGACGGTGAACCACCTTTGCAAGACCTGCCGCATCTCCCAGGGCGTGCAGCGCGGTCCCGGCATCCATGCTGGTGTAATTGAAGTACGCCATCCCGGTGTGCTCCGCCAGCGCCACGTACATGGGGCTGACCGTCTCACTGCATTGATTGAGCGCAACATTACCGCACAACTGGGCGAAGGTGGAAAACGAGGGCTCAAAGGCATAGACCTTGCCGCGGCCGCTCAGGTGTTTGGCGATCAGCAACGAGTAGGCCCCGACGTTGGCGCCGATGTCATAGACCACATCCCCACCCCTGATGAACTCCTCGATCCATGCCACGGTCTCAGGTTCTTTTGCGCAGGACTTCAGGCGCTTGTCATATTCGATCCATGACCCGACGTTTAAAAATATATCGTCCTTGAGGTAATCCATTTTTCCCCGGGTATCAATGGCGCTGCGCAGTGCCACCCGCGACATCCCCGGCAACAGCGCGGCCAGGCCTTTGAACAGGTTGACCTGCACCTGATAGAGGCGCTGCCTGACCCGCGGACGCCATTTCCACTTATATGTGGATGCCAGGGTGGTCACGATGCACGCTCCAGCGGGCGGTGCCGTCCGGCACTACGATCTTTATCCACCACGCTAACCATGCGCTGTCTCCGGCGCCGTCTCCACGCTCCCGGCCACCGTCTCCATGACCGTCTTTACCAGACTCGCGGCGTCCAAGCCGTGGGCGCGCAGGACTTCGTCATTCCGCCCGCAGCGGGGGATATCCGTGACGCCAAGCTGCTCAATCATGCGCAGATCCCCCTGACCCATACGCGCCAGCGCGCTGGTGATCATCTGGCCCTGACCACCGGCGACATAGTGATTGTCCAGGGTGAACAGCCAGTTCATGCCGTCCACCGCGGAACGGAGCCAGCCCTCATCGAGGCGATTCAGCCATGGCAGATTCACCACCCGCAGGCTGACGCCGTGTTCATGGGCCAGTATCCCGGCAGCCTTGCACGCCTCGGCCAGGAGCACCGGTCCATAGCCGATCATCACCGCGTCGTCACCCTCCACCAGAGTCACACCCCTGCCCTGCGCCACGCGGTACGACGCAGGCAGTACGTAAGGGATGTCGCAGGGGATGGAGACCAGGCGCAGGTAGATACTGTCGGGGATTTCATTAAGACAATAATCCAACAAGGCCGGCACCTCGGCCTCGCAGCACGGCTCGGCCATAGCCAGCCCGGGCACGGCCGCCAGCGCCGAGATATCCCGCACCGACTGGTGGGAGTGGCCCGGACCGCCGGGCAGCAGACCGGCCAGCGAACCCACATAGACCACCTTGCGGCGCTCGCTGGCATTATTGTAAATCTGCTCATTGGGCCGGGTGGACAGGAAACAGGCGAACGAGTGCGCCACCGGCAGCATGCCGCTCACGGCCAGGCCGCCGGCCTGGGATACCATGTCCTGTTCGGCGATGCCACACTCCACAAAACGCTCTGGAAAGCGGCCGCGAAACGGCACCAGACCGCAGTCCAGCATGAGGTCCGCATCCAGCACCACGATACGCGGGTTGTGTGCCGCCTGTTCCACCAAGGCCTCGCTGTAGGCGCGCACCAGGCGCTGATGCCCGGCGCTGCTGGCGCGCGTGGGCCATGGCGTGTCGTCCAGTGACAGGGCCGCGGCGTTTGCCTGCCGCAAGCCGTCATCGACCCGGGTGATCAGTTCCGCGGCGGCGCGGCCGTAGGTCTCTGCGTTCGGGGCGCCGCTGTGATAGGGATACAGCGCCTCGTCCGTCCCCTGCGCGGCATACGCCATGAAGGAAACGCCACAACCCTTGATGGTATCGGCGATGATGACCGTGGGCAGGTTGGGCTCGTCCCTGGATAACTCCAGGGACGCGGCCAGCGACTGCACGTCGTTACCGTTGCAGCGCAGGGCCTGCCAGCCGAAAGCGGTGAATTTTTTCTCCAGGTCACCCAGGTCACTGACCCGGGACACCCAGGTATCCGACTGGATCTTGTTATGGTCCACGATCACGGTGATCTCGCCCATGCCGAGACGGGCGGCAGACGCCAGGGATTCCCATATCTGCCCTTCCTGAAGCTCGCCGTCCCCGGTCAACACAAACACGCGGCTGCGCTGGCCCTTCAAGCGGTTGGCGGTCACCATGCCCTTGGCCTTGGAAATCCCCATCCCCAGCGAGCCGGTATTGGTCACCATATACGGGACGGATATGTCCGGGTGCCCGGGCAGCCCATCCAGGCGGCGCAGGCGATGTATATAGTCGAAATCCAGCAGCCCGAGCCCGGTAAGCACGGCATACAGGCCGGGCGCATCGTGCCCCTTGGATGAATAGTAAAGGTCCTTACTGTGGGGCGGATTCAGCTCGTTGAGGTATAACCAGGACACAATGTCCAGGCTGCTGAAGCTGCTGCCGATGTGGCCTGAGCCCGCCCTGGTAATCATGTACAGCGTATTGATGCGACACATGTCGGCAAACAGCCGCGCCTTGACGACGGGGGTAACGGGCAGTTCCCGAACGCGCTGAAACTCCTTGAACGGAATATAATTAAGATTCTGCAATGCACGCTCCTTTACACACGTAGTTGTTCCTCACCAGCCGGCTCCCTGCTTACCCGCGGCAACTCGGCCAGCCCCGCCTTGAGGAGGTACTCCGCCTGCATCCAGTCCAACTCCTGGTTGATATCCAGCCCCTCGTACCCCTCGGTAAAAAACGGCATCACGCTGTGCCCGGCAATGGTCTGATCCGCAGCCACACGACTCCATGCGATTTCCAGACTGGCATTCTGCACATACACCTCGGGCAGTGATTTGGTCTGGCAACTGTGCCAGGGATGGCCGTCGTGATGAAACGGCAGCAACGGCGTCATGCGATTGCGCCGTACCATCCACATCTTGCCCGGGTGCTGGCTGCACTTTTCCACCGCGCGCAGGGAATCCACGCTCTGTCTCTCGGCGAGGAACGCCTGCCACGCGCGGCGGATGGTATCGTCACGACGAAACGGGCTGGTGGGCCGCAGAATACTGAAGCAATCATAGGTCCTGCCCATGCGCCGCAGGCCCGCCAGGGCATGCTCCACCCAGGCGATATCGGGAGAGAACTCGCGGGCGATCTCCGGCGGGCGCAGGAACGGGACCTCGGCACCGTAGTAATGGGCGATGTCCGCGTAGCGCGGCGAATCCGTGGATACCACCACGGCACCAAAGATGCCGCTGTCCAGGGCGGCGCTGATGGTATAGGCCAACAGAGGATGTCCGGCCAGCGGCCGGATATTCTTGTCGCGTACCCGCTGGGAACCGGAGCGGGCCGGGATCAGGGCGACAATGCTGGGTGTCACGGCTGGCATCCTGCGTCCCTCATAACTGCGCGGTATCCACCGCCAGGTAGATGTCCTTCAGCTCCGAATACACGTCCAACGCCTCGGTCCCCGGTTCCCGTGAACCGTTGCCGGACTGTTTCCTACCGCCGAAGGGCATGTGCGGTTCGCTGCCATAAGTCCCGGCATTGACCATCGCCACGCCGGTCTGCACACGCTGTGAAAACGCCACCGCGCGATGGAAGTTACGGGTATGAATACAGGCCGTCAGTCCATACGGTGAATCATTGGCCAGGGCCAGTGCCTGGTTAAAGTCCACCGCGCGGTACAGGCAGGCGATGGGCCCGAACAGCTCGCTGGTGGAAACCGGATCATGCGGGTCGATATTTTCGATAAGCGTGGGTGCCATATAGTATCCGGCGCGGTGCGCCGCGCCTGTCAAGCGCGCGCCCCCGGCGAGAATCCGCGCCCCGCGCCCGCGGGCCGCCTCCACCGCCTCCACCATGCGGTGCAGCTGGCGTTCATTGATGACCGGTCCCAGGTCATCCCCATCGTCGGGTCCTACGCTGAGACCCAGCGTCTGCTGCACCAGGCGGTCACGAAACTGTTCATACACTGCATCGAATACGATAATGCGGCTGGCCGCTGCGCAGCGCTGACCCGCGTTGCTGAACGCCGACAGCAGCGCCCACCTGATCGCGTTATCCAGATCCGCGTCGTCACACACCACAAAGGGATTCTTCCCGCCCAGCTCCAGGGATACCCTGGCTAGGCGCTTGCCAGCCGTCATGGCGATGCGCCGGCCCACGGCGGTGGAACCGGTAAAGCTGATCACATCCACATCGGGGTGCTCCACCAGGGGCGCGCCGGCCTCCTCGCCATACCCTTGAATGATATTCAGCACCCCCGGCGGCAGCCCCGCCTCATGGGCGATTTCACCGAACAGCCATGCCGTCAGCGGCGTATCCTCCGCCGCCTTGAGTACCGCCGCGTTGCCGCAGATCAGCGCCGGAAACACCTTCCACGCCACATTGGCGATGGGCGTATTGGCGGCGATGATCAGACCGGCCACGCCGATGGGCTGGCGCACCGTCATGGCGTAGCGGTCGGGCGCACCGCTGGTGGTGGTGCGCCCGTACAGGCGCTGACCCTCTCCCGCCATGAACAGGCCCAGCTCAATGGCCCCGTCGGTCTCACCCAGGGCGGACTTGAACGACTTGCCTGTCTCGGATGCGACGACACCGGCGATCTCCTCGCGGCGCCGCTTCATGGCCTGCACCACCTCGTGCAAGATCAGGCCCCGGCGTACAGGTGGCGTGTCCGCCCACGCGGGCTGGGCGCTTCTAGCCGCTGCGACCGCATGCTGAACGTCCGGCAGGGTGGAACGCGTCACCCGATACATGTCGACACCGGTCACCGGAGACTTCTTGGCAAAACCTTCACCGCCCTCGGCGTCCACCAGGCGGCCGTCGATCCAGTTCGTTATTCGCGATGGATACTGCCCTGGCTGCATCATGCCCTCACCACACCGTAAATCCGCCGTCGACCATGAGGTTGACACCGGTGATGTATGACGCCGCCGCGGACGCGAGAAATACCAGTGGTCCGCCCAGCTCCGCGGGCTGCGCCATGCGCCCCATGGGGACCCTGGCGCTGAACTTGGTCTTGAATTCCTCATCCTGGCCGCCGGCCACGCCGCCGGGAGACAGTGCATTGACCCGCACGCCATACGGCGCCCAGTGGGCGGCAAAGTACTTGGTAAGATTCACCAACGCGGCCTTGGAGGCGCCATAGGCCGGCGGCTTGAGAAACGGCGGGTCACAATCGATGTGCTCATACAGGCGCGCATCGGGAGAGACCTGTGCGTACAGTGAGCCGATATTGATGATCGAACCCCGCCTCTGCGCCACCATGGCCTCACCGAATATCTGCATCACTTGAAACGCGCCCACCAGATTCACCTTGAGGATGTCCTCCACCACCTGGGCGGGAATCTCCGTCAGACGATAGCCGCTCACCCGCCCCGGCGGCTGATCGACGCCGGCGTTGTTGACCACCACCGTGGCGACCCCCAGGTCCGCGGTACATTGCGTTCTGATCCGTTGCAGGTCCTGCGGGTTGCAGATGTCACCGGCGTAAAGGCGCAGCCGTTTTTCACCATAGCGGTCCGCCAGCGTTTTAAATCCGGCGGGTGGTGTTGTGCCAGGCAGATCCACGGCCGCCACCGCGGCGCCCGCCTGCAGCAGGGCCTCCACCCACACCGGGCCGAGCCGCCCCAGCGCCCCGGTGACCACGGCGATTTCGTTATCCAATTGGAATAGTCCAGGCATGGCCAATGGAATTGTCAGATACGACCCGAGAAAGACATACCGGGACAAAGGCAAAAGCCATGCCAGAGCAATGATTTACATGGAAATCACTGTAAGCCGTTAAAATCAGGCAGCGACGCGCCTGCTAGGTACGTGCGTTCAGCACGAAGTCGCAAAACTCCCTGACGGCACCGTCACCGCCCCGTCTCTCAGTCACAATTTTGGCGCGCGACAGGACACTGGGATAGGCATCCGCCACGCACACCGGCAGGGCCACCAGTTCCATGCAGCCGATGTCGTTGATGTCGTTACCCATGTAGGCCATGTCGCTGAGGGATATTTGACGCGACTGGGACTCCGCCCGCAGCGTCGCCGGCTTGTCATCGCACCCCTGTATATAGGGGATATCGAGCTTTCTGCAGCGTGCGCCCACCACCGGGTTGCGCTCCTTGGACAGCACCAGGAGCTGTATGTCGGTCTTTTTCATCGCCTCCAGCCCCAACCCGTCGGAGCGGTTACATGCCACGGCCTCTGTGCCGTCCTGCAAAACCCACACGCGGTTATCGGTAAACACCCCGTCAAAATCGAACACAATCAACTTGAGGCGCCGGGCGATAAGACGAATGCCTTCATCCATGGGGGCTGTTTTTATGTGGGAATAATGGTTAGTGGACGACGCCGCGGCGGATCAGGACTCCGCCCCCGCGCTCATCTTCTGATCGTGATGGAGGTGATCGTAGTTGAGCGCGGTGTCTTCCAGCAGGTCCACCCGCAGGCGCTGACCGATTACCGCGTCATACTCCGCCGCGGGTATCCCGCCGCCCGGCGACTTGATGGCCACGTCGTCCCTGGTCAATACCGTGCCCGCCTTGACTGCTCGGACGGTATAAAGGCTCTTGCCCATCTTGACGCGCGCGTCCTTCTCAAAGTCCCTGACCTCCTTCCTGCCGTCACCCAGGGAGACATCGATGCGCCGCAGATCGCGGATCATCTTGTGCAGCCCGGTGGGCTCCAACGAGAACTTATGGTCCGTGCCCTTCCAGGAACGGTTGAGGGTAAAGTGCTTTTCTATGACGGTCGCGCCTAACATATAGGCCACGGAGGGGGCCAGTATGCCGTAATCATGGCCGGAATAGCCGATGGCGGCCTCGGGAAAGGCCTGCTTCAGTGTCTCGATAGCGCGCAGATTGAGGTTTTCGTATTCCGTGGGATAGCCGGACGTGCAGTGAAGCAGGCAGATCTTGTCGTTGTACCTGCTCATGGCCTCATAAGAACGCCGGATCTCATCCAGCGAACAGGCGCCGGTGGACACGAAAATCGGCTTGCCCAGCTTGGCGATGTAGGTGAGCAGCGGGATATTGGTCAGATCGGCGGAGGCGGTCTTGTAGCCCGTGATGCCGAGGCGTTCGAGAAAATCCACGCTGTTGAAATCAAACGGCGTGCATAAAAACTCCACGTCGTTGTCCTGGGCGCACTGCACCAGCTCCACATATTCGTCCCAGTCGAACTCCAGAAAATCACGGTGTTCGCCGTAAGTTGACCCGTAACTGTTCTCATTGTCATAGGGCTTGTTGTACATTGCCTTGGTGAACAGGCTGCGGTTGTCGCGCTTTTGAAACTTGACGGCATCGACCCCCATACCCGCCGCGACCTTGATCATCTTCAAAGCGGTCTTCAGATCGCCTTGGTGATTATTCCCGATCTCCGCAATGACGTAACACGGCCCCTGGTCGGAGACTTTGCTCATACCGAATTCGAATGTCTTCATGAATCTATGCCCTTATGAATTTTCACCGCAAAAAATGACCATGCGCAGAAAAACATTCACGTACCATGCCAATTTCCGGCCGCTATGCGTCACCTGATTTTGTACAGGCCCGGGGCGATATCCCTGAAATTCAGGGATCGCCTGGACGTCACAGGAAGTTAAACAAAGACAGGTTCTGAATCTTGACAAAGGACTGTTGGGCGGCCTGCAGCGCCACAAGCTGTTGGTTCATCTTGCTCGCGGCCGAGGCATAATCCAGGTCCTGGGTTTGGGACTTGGTCTGCGCCAGGAGCTGTATCAAATTGGTATTGACGCTTTCCTGGCTGTCCAGGGCATTGAGCCTGGATCCGACCTGGGCGTTGTAATTGATGACGTTGTTCAGTGACGCATCCAGACTCGAGAGTACGCCGTTGATGGAGTTATTCAGTTTTGCCTGAGAGGCGTTATCGGTGACGCCCTGGTTCAGCGCATCGGCGAGATTCTGCAACGTGGTAAAGATATCCTGGCTTGTGCTCGGGCCGATGGTGAAGCGGTCGCTGGTCTGAGGCGCCCCGCTGACGCTGACCTGCATGCCGTTGAAGGCGATCTCATTCCCCGACTGGTAGGCACCGCTGGTCACCACGTTGTTGCTGGCGTCCTCGACAAGATAAGACGTCGCCGCCTGGGGGCTGTAGGTGATGGTCGATGAAGTGTTCGAGCCACCGTTCAATGCAGAACCGAAATAGCCGGTGGCGGTATCGCTGTTGCCGTCGCTGGCGCCACTGAGCTGCTCGGTGACGGTGATGGGATTGGAACCGGGCGTGCTATTCGCCAGGTAAAGCTTGCCGCCGGTGGCATAGGCATGCACGCCGGTCGTCGATTCACTGGCGTTGATCTGGGTGGCAAGCCCGCTCAGGCTATTGATGGGCGAACCGCTGTTATTGACCGTATAGACCGTCGTGCCGTTGATATTCAGCGTATAGGTCAGGGTATCATTGTTGTTGGCGTCATTGAACGCCAGCGTACCGGTCGCCGCCGTGTCCTGGGGAAAAACCACATTGTAGTTACCGCTGACGTAGGAGGCGCTATCGGTCACGCTGCCGGCATCGATGACACCCGAGCCTGTATTGGATGCATCGGCGGCGGCGGCGAACGTGCCATTACCGTTGTTGATGCCACCGAAGACGTTGTAACCCGAATCACTTACCGCGATCTGCCGCCCATCGGAAATCTGCATCATCCTCTGGCCGCTGTCCCCATTGTAGACATAAGACGACCCGGATTGGGTATACGGCTGTGTCCCTGATTTATAACCGGCGAATATATACGCCCCGTTGCTGTCCTTGGTATTCGCCAGGCCTTTCGCCTGTTGCAGCAGCTGCTGTACCTCAAGGGCGATAGAAGCGCGTCCCTGATTATTGACGGTGCCGCTGTTGCCCTGCAGGGCCAGCTCATTGGCACGCTGCAGTAAATCCACCACGCTGGTCAGGGAGCTGTTTTCCAGGGTGAGGCTGTTGCGCGCGGCGGTGATATTGTTCTGGTACTGACCGGTGATGCCGCTGGCCTGGGTGAGGGAAAGCACGCGGCTGGCGCCCGCGGGGTCGTCCGCCGGCGTTACGATTCTCAGGCCGGTGGCGAGCTGTTGCTCGGTTTTGCTGAGTTGCGTCTGCTGGTCGAGAATCGCATTCACGCCCAACTGCTGCATCAGATTAGTAGAAATACGCATGGTTTGCTTACTGGAATGTACTGAGTAGTGTATCGAACAGGTTCTTTGAGACGGAAATAAGCTTGGCCGCCGCCTGGTAGGCCTGCTGGTAGCGCACCAGGTTCGCCGCCTCTTCGTCGAGGTTGACGCCGGAGACGCTCTGCAGATCCGTCTGCGCCTGATTGAGTACCGCGGTCTGCGCCTGCTGGGTCAGGTCCGATTGGTGGGTCTTTGTCCCGACATCCGTCACCAGTTGCCCGTAGGCATCCTGGAGCGAAGTGCTGCCGCCGTCGAGGGACTTGTTCGTCTGTATACCAGCCAACAACAAGGCGTTGCGGTTATCGCCCACACCCGTGGTGTTTGGCTTGACGGTAAACGTGTCGCCCGCCGCCGGCGTCCCGGAGATGGCCACCGTCCAGCCGTTGAAGCTGATGGGGGCGCCATCGGTATAAGGAACATTGGTGACGGGGGTACCCGTGGTCGAGCCCGTGACATTGAACGATGTCGGCGGATTGTTGAACGTGATGGTGACCGGATCCGTCAGGTTGGGATCCGTCGCGCTGACGGCGGCCGGGCCGATCAGCCCGCCGCCGGCGTTGGCCGAGTCCGCCGCGGTGACTCCCCGGTTCACCGTGAAGGTATCCCCCGCCGCGGGCGCCGTACCGCCGTCGCTGATGGCGAAGGTGAGGCCGTTGAACGAGATATTGCTGCCGGAGGTATAGGTCAATCCCGTCGCCAGGGTGGCGCCCGTGGTGCTATCGGTCACATCGTAACTGGTGGGCGGGTTATTGAATACGACGGACAAATTATCATTGGGTGAGTTGACAGTCCCCGGCGTTATGCCCGCCGAGCCGGTATTCGCCGTGGCGGCCTGTGCGGTGACCGCGGCGGCCGCGGCGACCTCGGCGGGATTGCTGATCGACAGCGAGATATCATTGGCCCCATTACGGGTGGGCTGGATCAGGAAGCTGTCGTTGACGGCCGCGCCGCCGGCGATATTCAGGGAGATGCCGTCGATGGCGTTCGTGGTATAGGGGTAAGTCCCACCGGTATTGATGGAAAATGTCTGATTATCCGACAGCCGTGTCAATGTGTAGGCATTGCTGCCCGTATAGGTGAGGCGGTAATCACTGATCGTCAGGTCACCGCTATTGACGATCGATGCGCTCACCGTGTCAGTGCCCGTATTGTTGCTGTTATCCAGGACCCGCGGCGAAGCCACGGTGAAAAAGTCCTTTCCGGCGTTGCCATTGAGGTCGACACCCAGTTTGTGCTGGGTATTGAAATCGGATGCCAACGAAATGGATAAGCGCCCAATGGCGTTTTGCGCCGGGTCCAGCACTTCATTGCGTACCTGCAGCAACCCTCCGAGCTTCCCGCCGGAAAGTTGCTCGGAAATGACGGTGGTGGTCGTACCGGACGCGTAGCCGATCTCCGAGCGCTGAGGGTCATATTGGCTGGGCACAACGCTCAGCTTCTGTGCCTGGGTACCCACCACCAGTGACTGGCCGCTGCCGATAAACACGTTGACCGAGCCATCGCTTTGCCTGACTGTTGAAACTGCCACGTCTTTGGAAAGCTGCTGGATGAGTAAATCGCGCTTGTCGAGAAGATCCGACGGCCCCCCCGGACCGGTCGTCCCGATGCTGGCGATCTGACGGTTCAGGTCGGCGATGCCCGTCGCCAGGGAGTTGATATCCGTGACAGTACTCGACAACTCGCCATTGACGTTGCTCTGCATGCCTGAGAGCTGGTTCGAGAAGAAGTTGAATTGGCCCGTCAACGCCTGGGCATCACTCAACAGCGTCTGGCGGTCGGAGGTCGAGGATGGATTATTGGCCACTCCCTGCAGATCATTGAAGAAGCTCAAGATGGCGGGCGACAGGCCGGTATCGCTGCTGCCGAGCAGGCTGTCGAGCTGAGACGCGACGCCGTTATAGGTGCTCGCCTGGTTCTGGGAGGCGGTGGCATCGTTCACCCGCACACCAATCAGATTGTCGTAGAGACGCTGGATGTCAGAAATCTGCACCCCGTTGCCGATGGCGCCGATGCTCGTATTGAGCGCTGGCTGGGTAGCCAGATTTACGCGTTCACGGCTATACCCGTCGGTATTGACGTTGCTGATATTGTTGCCGGTGGTGTTGAGCGACTGCTGGAAGGCCAGCAGCGCGGATGTACCGACATTTAAGATATCCCCTGACATGCGCTACCTCCGGGGTAATCCGACAAATGAGCTGGTGAGGCAAATACGTGGCGCGCCGCAGAACTTACTGATACTTGCTTGAGATCTAGTCATAATAGCGACACATCCTATGAATTCTTGAGCTCCGTCACAGTTTGGCCAAAAACCGGCCTTCCAAGGATGGACTGCACCTTGTCGGCATAGTTCGGATCCGTGGCGTAACCGGCCTGCTGCAGACCTGAGATAAAATCCCCGGAATTCCCCGCGTTCGCCAGGACTTCCCGGTAGCGGGGGTTTGTCTGCAGGAACTGGGTGTAATCGGAAAAGCTCTCCGCATATGACCCGTAAGCCCGGAACGGGGCGGTCTCCTGCACCAGCCCACCCCCCTTGTACTCCAGGGTGGGTACATTGACTCGGGGCCCGGTCCAGGAGGCATCGGCCTTGATACCGAACAGATTGTGGCTGCTGCGCCCATCGGGATAGGTACTGACACCGTTGCCCCAGTTGCTCTCCAATGCGGCCTGGGCGGCAAGTACAGCAGGGTCCACGCCGAGCTGGGCGGCACTGCGTTGCGCATCGGGCCAGATGGCCTTCAGAAAGGACACCTTGTCGGCAAAGGTCTGCCCGGCCACGCCGCCCGCCGCGGCCGTGCCATTGGTCGCCGCGCCTTGCTGCGGCTTGACCACAGGTTGGACGCCGGCCGCGGGCTGAGCCCCCGAAGCGGCGGATTTGCCCACCACGCCGCTCAACTGCTTGACCAGCATATCCGCGATGCCCATTGCGTGCTGATTGGACATGGTCAGCGAAATCTGCTGATCGAACATCTCCTGGTAGGTCTTCATCTGATCGCTGTTGAATATTCCGTCATTCGTGTTGGCATCGCGCATGCTCTTCAGCATCATGTCGATGAACACCGCCTCGAACTGCTGGGCCACCTTGCGCAGGGCACCCTTAGGATCGGTCTTGGCCTCCCCCTGGAGCTGATTGAGCCCCTGGAAATCGGTATAGACGGACAGATCACTGGACGGAATAGTCATGGGCGGCGATCAAATAACGATTAACTCCGCGCGCAGGGCGCCCGCTTCTTTCAACGCCTCCAGTATCGCCACCAGATCGCCCGGCGCCGCGCCCACCTGGTTCACGGCGCGCACAATCTGATCCAGCGATACCTCCGGATGCAACAGGAACATGTGATTGCCTTCCTGTTTGACATCGATATTGGACTGGGGAACGACCACTGTGCTGCCGCCTGACAGGGGACCGGGTTGACTGGCGGTGGCGTTTTCGCTGATGGTGACCGTCAGGTTACCGTGGGAAACCGCCGCCGGGGTCACGCGCACGTGATCGCCGATGACCACGGTACCGGTGCGAGAATTGATGACTACTCGCGCCGGCGCCTCGCCGGGCTCCAGGGTGAGGTTCTCCAGAACAGAGATAAACGAGACACGCTGCGATTGATCACGCGGCGCGTCGACCATGATGGAAGACCCGTCCACGGGGTGTGCCGTCCCTTGACCGATGGCGGCGTTGATAGCGTCGCTGACACGCTTGGAGGTGGTAAAATCGGGCGCATTCAAATCCAGGACGATGGCATTCGCGGACCCAAACGATGTCGGCGCGGGGCGCTCCACCGTGGCGCCGTTGGGTATGCGCCCGGCACTGGGGATATTCACGGTAATCTTGGACCCGTCGCTGCCGGAGACGCCGAAACCACCGACCACCAGGTTGCCCTGGGCGATGGCGTAGACATGCCCATTGGCCCCCTTCAAGGGCGTCATCAGGAGGCTCCCGCCGCGCAGACTCTTGGCATTGCCCAGCGAGGACACATCGACATCGATGGTCTGTCCCGGCTTGGCGAACGGCGGCAGTACGGCACTGATGGTAACCGCCGCGACGTTCTTCAACTGCGGGTCGGTACCCGGCGGCAGCGTGATGCCGAATTGCTCCAGCATGCTCTTGACGCTCTGGATGGTAAATGGCGTCTGTGACGTCTGGTCGCCGGTCCCGTCCAGACCCACCACGAGACCATAGCCGACGAGCTGGTTGGAACGCACCCCCGCCACGTAGGCAAGGTCTTTAATGCGCTCGGCATTGACGGGCGAACTCAACACCACTGCCAATATAAGCACCGCCATCGATACCATCCGCCGTCTCATATATCCGTTCCTCATAATAGAGTCACTACGATTGCGTAGGATCCCGATTCCATACCCAGGCAACGTCAAAACGGCCACCAGGAATTAACGAATCGCGCCAACCACCCCATACTGTTGGAGTCGGCCACGAATCCGGAACCGCTGTAAGCGATGCGCGCGTCCGCGAGCTGAGTCGAAATCACGGAATTGTCGGAGCTAACATCCGCCGGCCGCACCACCCCCGAGACGCGTAGATACTCATCCCCCTGGTTGATGCGCAGGGTCTTTTCACCACGCACCACAAGGTTCCCATTGGCGAGGACCTCGACCACAGTTACCGTGACATTGCCGGTGAGACTGTTGCTCTGGGTGCTGTCACCCGATCCGTCGAATTTCTGCGTCGTGTCGACACTGTTCGCTAGCGTCAACTTGCGCTTCGGTATCGGAGACGGCGCACTGAAACTCAGCGGTGAGCCCATAATGGTGGGATTGCCAAGATCCACACTGGTGTCCTTCGCCGTAGTGGTGGTCGCCTGCTTTTTGGCGTCGGTCTTCTCGGCCAACACCACCGTCAGGATGTCCCCGACGCGCTTGGCACGAACATCCTCGAATAGCGACATGGAGGTGTTGTCGTTATAGATGGAACCTTCCAGGGGTTTTTGATGCCCGAGGTCAACCGGTCTGACACTGACAAGATCGGCGTCCTTCTTGGACGGGACCATGGCGCAGCCGCCCAGGATTCCCAGGACGCAGAGCGATACAATTACCTTTGCGTATCCATCCATCATGAAAAAACACCCCTGTTAATTAGGCGCCTAGAGATTATTACTGGCATACTGGAGCATCTGGTCGATGGTGCTGATCGCCTTGGAGTTCATTTCATAGGCGCGCTGCGCCTCGATCATGTTGACCAGCTCTTCCACTACGTTGACGTTGGATGTCTCAACCGACCCCTGACTGATCGTGCCCAGGCCGGTGAGGCCCGGGGTGCCGGTCTGCGGCGCACCGCTCGATGCGGATTCCAGATACAGGTTCTCACCGCGTGGTTCCAGGCCGGCGGGATTGACGAAGTCCGCCAGCTGCACCGTTCCAATCTGTGTCGGTGAGGAACTGCCCTGAAGCTGGGCCGAGACGGTCCCATCGGTGCCGATGGTGATGCTCGTCGCCCCGCTGGGAACGGTAATCGCCGGCGACAGAGGGTAACCACTGGATGTGACCAGCTGACCCTGGGAATCAAGTTGAAACGTCCCGTCCCGACTGTAAGCCACCGAGCCATCGGGCATCTGGACCTGGAAGAACCCCCTGCCCTGTATCGCCATATCCAGGGGATTTCCGGTCTGGCTGATGTTGCCTTGGGTAAAGACCTTTTCCGTGGCGACCAACGACACACCGGTCCCGAGCAGCAATCCCGTGGGCAGTTGACTATTCTGTGTGGACTGCCCGCCAACCTGGCGCACATTCTGGTACATCAGATCCTGGAACACTCCGCGGGACTCCTTGTAGCCCGACGTATTCACGTTCGCCAGATTATTGGAGATCACCGATATGCGCGTCTGCTGCGCATCAAGACCGGTCTTCGCCACCCACAGTGCTGAACTCATGGACTATCTCCTTTCTCGCAACCCAAAACTATTTAATCTGCATCAACTTTGCGGCGCTGGCGTCATTGTCCTGTGCCGTTCGCATCATCTTGACCTGCACCTCGTACTGGCGTGCCATTTCGAGCATGGAAACCATCGCATCCACGGGATTGACATTACTCGACTCCAGCGCCCCGGAGGTTAGCTGGACGTTGGCATCGGCAGGCGCCGTGGTCCCATCGCTCATGTGCATGAGACCGTCAGAGCCCTTTGACATCTGAGTCGGATCCGGATTGACCAGCTTGATCCTGTCCACTACCGCCAGCGCCTGAGGCGTCTGGCCCACGGGCCTTATGGAGATAGTGCCGTCGGAACCAACCTCGATGCTCTCCGCCTGGGGGATGGCGATGGGACCGCCGTTGCCCATCACCGGCTGACCGGATCCGGTCACCAGCTGTCCCGTCTCGGTCAGCCGCATATCACCGGCGCGCGTATAGGCCTCGCTGCCGTCCGGCGCCTGCACCGCGATCCACCCCTGACCCTTCACGGCCACATCCAGGGAACGCCCTGTGGTCTCGACCGTCCCCGGGGATGTATCCACGCCCGGTGTCACCGTCAACGGATACACCCGGGTGGGCTGCCCTGACCCATACAGCGGAAGGCTTTTGAATGACACCAGATCGGCGCGATAGCCCGTGGTACTGGCATTGGCCAGGTTGTGGGCCAGTGCGCTCTGGGCCTGCATGTACTCATTGGCGCCGGACATGGCGACATACAGCATTCTGTCCATAAGTTACCTCAATGCACTAAACCGATAGTCATCCGATTAAGTCATTTGGATGATAGTCTGGGTGATCGTGTTATTGGTCGTGATGACCTTTGCGTTGGCCTGGAAGTTTCTCTGTGCCGTGATCATCTCCACCAACTGTGCCGTCAGGTCAATATTCGACCCCTCCAGGGCCCCTGACTGAATCTGACCAAGGCTGCCCGAACCAGGAGAGCCCACCAGGGCAGGGCCCGAATCGAAGCTCTCCGACCAGGTGGTATTACCGAGCTGGCGCAGGCCTTGAGGGTTGTTGAAATTCGCCAGGGCGATCTGCGCCAGGGTACGGGACTGTCCGTTGGTGAAGTTGGCCTGCATCACACCGGTGGGCGAGATATTCACGCCGCTCAATTTTCCGGTGGAATAACCATCCTGGGAAAGGTTGTTGACGGTGAAATCACTGCCGAACTGCGTCGACCCCGCGTAATCCAGATTCAAGGTCA
This sequence comes from uncultured Gammaproteobacteria bacterium, assembly GCA_964463055.1. Taxonomy (GTDB): domain Bacteria; phylum Pseudomonadota; class Gammaproteobacteria; order CAWJPQ01; family CAWJPQ01; genus CAWJPQ01. The sequence goes on from CAYXAX010000014.1 coordinate 19,881, forward strand.
TCGGGCTGCCGCCGGTGCTCGGGTCCGTGGCCTGATAGCCCACGCTCGATGCCGTGCTCCCGACCGGGCTCACCGAGAGCAGCGATCCGCTGTTGGAAAATGTGATCGTCGCCGGCTGTCCCGCCACGTTACCGGTGGGAATCGCCTCTACCTGCGTTCCCGAGGAATTCTGCAGGTACAGGTGCGACTCCCATACGTTCGAGTTCGTGGTATCACGGTAATACATCGTGGCCAGGATCGGGTTGCCGAGACTGTCATAGACCGTGGTCGACGTTGAATTGTTGTAGGTGGACGGGTCATTGGGATTGAAGGCCGGCGCACCCGGATACGGCGCAAACTTCGTCGAGTTCGAATTGAGGTTCAGCTGCAGCCCCATATCCCCCGTCGCGCTGGGGGCGATGGACGACGTGTCGAGACGCACGTCATTCAGCGCACCGGTGATGTTGCCGCTGGCATCGGCGCTGTAGCCGGTAAGGCGCTGCGAATCGGCGTTGACCACATAGCCGTTGCTGTCGACACTGAACGAACCGGCGCGTGTATAGTCGATTGTTCCGTTGTTATTCATGCGGAAAAATCCCTGACCGCTGATCGCCAGATCGAGGTTGTTATTGGTAAAACCGATATTGCCCTGGGTAAACTGCTGAGCGATCTTTGAGACTCGCACACCGCTGCCGATGGCATTTGAACTGGTCCCGAGGTTGGACGTGGCGAAAATGTCCGCGAACTGCGTCGTCGATCCCTTGAATCCCGTAGTATTGGCGTTGGACACATTATTGCCGATCACGTCCAATTCGTTGGAAGCCGCGTTAAGACCGCTTAATGCAATACCAAATGACATATGCGTTTCTCCTTAGGAATCCAACTGTTACATGATTTGTTTGACTTTGGAAAAGTCGACGCTACCGAGCAAACTCAGATTGAGCTGCGGGCTGGTCCCATTGCTGTTCAGCGTCACACTCTTTACGTTGTCTACCCCGTAGACATCCAGGGCCGTCGACTGGCCACCTGTCACGGCCGCGGCCTTGATGCTGTAGGCACCAGCCGCCCCGCGGGTACCGGTTGAGGTGGTGCCGTCCCAATTAAACTGAGCCAAGCCGGCTGCCTGCGGCCCGAGGTCCATCTGCTTAACGACCTGGCCGGTCTGGTCGACAATGTCGACCACCACATCCGTCGCCGCGGCAGGCACGTCAACAGCCGCCGCCATGCCGCCCTGGGCCGGCAGCACCCCTTGAGCACTGGGTACCGCCACCGAGTGACCGACAAGGGAGGATGCCTGCAACCCCTCGTTGGACGACATCGAGGACGCAAGCTGCTGGAAGGACGTCTGCAGATCGCCGATACCGCTGACGGTACTGAATTGCGCCATCTGGGTGAGAAAGTTGGCGCTGTCCATGGGCTGGGTGGGATCCTGATTGCTCAACTGCGTGGTCATGAGCTTCAGAAAATCACTCTGACCCAGTTTGTTACTGGACGTAGATGATGAGGACTGGGAGTTATTTTGCAGCAATCCCAGAGAAGAAAGCACATCCGTATTTACAGCGCTAGTCATTAGTCACCTCCTGACTCTATTTTCCTAAACTGAGCGTACTCAGCAATAGCTGTTTGGAGGTATTCAAGACCTCCACGTTGTTTTGATAGGATCTGGACGCCGATAACATGTTCGCCATCTCCTCGATGACATTGACGTTCGGCATGTAGATATAGCCTTTTGAATCCGCCATGGGATTATTCGGCGCGTATTCCTTGTGTGACGGCGCCTGGTTCTCAATGACACCCGCAACCCTGACACTGCCGTTGGCCTGTCCGCCGCCCAATGCATTGTTCATGACCGTGGCAAACACAGGCTCCCTGGATTTATACACGGTACTGTCGCTGCCGCTCGCCGTCTGTGCGTTGGCGAGATTGCTGGCGGTCAGATTGAGACGCACCGACTCCGCGTTCATGGCAGAGCCGGCGATATCAAAGACATTGAATAGTGCCATGCTTATTGACCTCGTATGGCCGATATCAGGCCCTTGATGGATTCGCTGAGAAAGGTGAAGCTCGCCTGATAACGCACCGCGTTTTCCGCGAACTGGGACTGTTCGATCTGATTTTCCACCGTATTGCCGTCCGCCGAAGGCTGGGTCGGGACACGGTAAAGCAATGGCGTGTTGCTTACGCCATCACCGGATTGAATATGCGAGGGACTTGTCGTGGACAGCTGTATACCGCCCTGACCGTTGTCGGAGGCGGCTTGCTTGAGAGCGGATTTAAAATCGATATCCCGCGCCTTGAAGTTGGGCGTATCGACATTGGCCAGATTCTGCGCCAAAATCTCGGTGCGCTTTTCACGCAGCAATAGTGCCTGCTCGTGCACGCCAAAGGCGGAATCGAAGCTTATCGGCATATCAATCTCCAACTTTAATCATTTTTGTGGAGATTGAAGCAACGGTTGTGCCAAAGGCCGAAATAGCGCGGCAGACAACCCGTGACAACGAGCGAGGGGGGAATATCCGCCTCCATGCGGCAAAGTCACGCCGCCGGGCGGCAAGTATTATCGCCGCGGCGCGGGAAACACCCAGGTAGGGTGGGGATTGAGGTTGGACGTGCCTTACTGCGGCAGACGGAACTTGGGCGGTGGTAACGCGGCCGGGGAGGGTTATCCGGCGCCCTGGCGGGCGGCGTCAGCCCCACCCCGCCGGCGATACACCAGGCCTTCCTCGTGCCGGATGATTTCAAATGCGTCCGAATAATTAATGGGGCTCTCGGACACGCCCATGATCAGGTATCCGCCCGGACGCATGGCATTGGCAAGCTTGCCGAGGATCTCCCGCTTCATATCGTTGGAAAAGTAGATCAGCACGTTGCGGCAATAGATGACATCGAACTTTCCAAGCAAATCATACGCATTCAGCAAGTTAAGCTCGAGAAACCTGACGCGCTGGCGGATGGCGTCCTTGACCTGCCACGAGGTCCCCGTCTCGGTGAAAAAGCGTTGTTTGCGCTGCGGTGTCAATCCGCGCGACAGGGCGATGTCGTCATACATGCCCTGCTTTGCCGCGTTCAGCATGGGCGAGGAGATGTCCGTGGCGAGTATTTCAAACTTGTCCGGCAACTTGCCGGGGTTTACCTCCAGGTACTCTTGAATCGTCATGCTGATTGAATAGGGCTCCTGCCCCGACGAACACGCCGTGGACCAGATACGCACCCGTTCAAATTTGCGGCCGGAAAAGTCCGGAAGCACGTGTTTTTTCAGAATATCGAAGGGGTAGACGTCACGAAACCAATAGGTTTCGTTGGTGGTCATGGCATCGATGATGCGGTTGGGCAGATCGCCCTTGGGCTGCTTTCTCAGAAGGCTGACAAGTTCGCCGAGGGACTGGATGGCGTTTTCATGCATCAAACGCCCTAAACGACTGGTAATCAGGTATTGCTTGTTCTCACCCAGGGTAATGCCGCAGCTATCCCTGAGAAATCGCCTGAACTCTTCATATTCCTGGGCCGTAAAGGACTGGCTGGTTACCATGAGTTGTCCTGCTGCTTAACTCCCCTTGGCCCCGGTCACTAATACTATATATAGCAAGACCCATGATGACCCGGATGAGATATTGATGCCGTACAAACCAACTTGCGTATTATTTTATAATTTTTATCGCAGAATTAGCAGCCGTGAATCGACGAGCTCTGAATCCTGAATATATTAGTATTTCCAAATTGCTTTATCTATCACCCTTTCGCGTTATATCACAAATATATTCACATGCCCATCAAAACCGCCGGTATCAGGCATGCGCCACTTCCTCCTCGAGTTCCACAGGATGAATCGTCCTCAGAAAGGCCTGCGCCAATTCATTGGAGTCGAATTTGGGGATAAACAAATCGGCACCCACTTTCTTGACCATGGCCTGATTGAAGACGCCGCTCAGTGAAGAGTGCAGCAGGATATACGTGCTTTTCAGCCGTGGATCCAGCCTGATCTCCGTCGCCAGCGTGTATCCGTCCATAACGGGCATTTCAATGTCAGAAATGACCATGGTCAACTCATTGAGCTTGGCGGGATCGTTTTCGGCCCAGTTTTTGAGCATATCCAAGGCCTCCTGGCCATTGGTCGCCAATATACACTCCACGGACATCTGCTCGAACGTGCGCTGTATCTGCTTTCTCGCCACAGCAGAGTCGTCGACGATCATCACCGCGTGCTTCTCATCAGCACCATGCTGCGAGGATATATCAGAGGCAACGTCGGTGGGCACACCGACGATCTCCGAAAATACCCTTTCCACGTCCAGGATACCCACCAGGGCATCATCGATATGGGTAACCGCCGTCAGATAGGTCTTGTCTCCCGCTCCCTCGGGCGGCGGCAGTATCTCTTTCCAATTCATGTTTACAATGTGATCCACGTTGTGGACGAGGAACCCCTGGACCGAGCGGTTATACTCAACAACGATGAGGAAACTGTTGACGGGGTCGATTGGTGAGCCCCCGATCGCCATATTGAGGTCGATGACCGCCAGCGTCTTGCCACGAATGGTGGTTATTCCCCTGACCACCGGGTTGGCCCCCGGCACGGCGGTCAGCGCAGGGCAGTGCATGACCTCCTGAACCTTGAAAACATTAATCGCGAACAATTGCTTATCACTAAGCCGAAACAGCAGCAGTTCCAAGCGGTTTTGACCCGCAAGCCGTGTATGTTGATCAACGCCTTCCAGTAAGCCTGCCATATCTAAAATCTCCCAGTGCTTCAAACATCTAACACCATATCGGCGGTCCTTCCCGCGTCTTGACCCCGCCAAGACAGGCACGTGAATTGCATCGGAGTTCCGAGCGCTGAGACAGCGCTGGCGTATTGACACTGACGGCGTGAACGCAGTGGGGAACGACCCCTCGACGAAACTTTCAGATTAATATATATGAAACAGATAGTTAAAAACCGCCATTCGCGCTCACGGCAGCTCCGCCAGAGGCTGTGTGGAATCTGCATGGGCGTATTGATGCTCGCCGGAAATCCGTTGGCTGCCGCCACATACCAGTCCCATGAGAGTATTCGGCACGCAGCCCACAATTATTTGGCGCGGCAGGCGAGCGGCGTTAATAAAGATATCAGCATTGAGGTGAATGACCTTGATCCGCGCCTGCGCGTGGCCGCATGCGGTCAGCCCCTGAGGACGTTTCTCCCCCCCGGCAGCGACATATTCACCACCTCAACCGTGGGCGTTCAGTGCAAGGGTGACAAACCGTGGACCCTGTATGTGCCGGCACAGATCAAAATTCTCGAAAAGGTCGTGATCACGCTGCGCCCAATGACCCGCGGACACAAGATATCGCCGCAGGACATCACCACCATGAAGCGCGAAGTGGACGGGCTGCATACGGGATTTTATACCGACCCCGCCAGGGTCATAGGCAAATTGATAAAGCGCTCGATTCCGGTCAACAGCGTGCTTGACCCCAATCTACTTGAGAAGACGCTGATGGTGCGCCGCGGAGAACAAGTAACCATCATCGCCAAGGCAGGTGGCCTTGAGGTCAGGATGATGGGCAAGGCGCTGATGGACGGTACCGAGGGTGAGCAGATAAGAGTGCGTAATACGACATCCAAACAGATTGTCACAGGGACGGTAACCGACAGTGGCACCATCGACGTGCAGTTGTAACGCCGCGCAGTACGGCTCAATGTGGTGAATTGTGACCAGCTTCTATAAAGTAACAGGCGGCTACCGCCGCTATATTTGGTGAGGAGGAGGCAGGAAAATGGCAATAGAAATTAACGGTCAGCACCCATCGTTGACCACCAATGTAAATGAAGGCGCGAGTAAGACCGCCGTTCAAAACGAACAGAACGCGAAATCCCCCGGCACCAAAGGTCGCGGCGCAGCATCAGGCGATTCAGTCAATCTGACAGACACAGCAAGCATGTTGAAGAAGATGGAAGCATCCCTATCATCCGTTCCCGTTGTAGATGTGAAGCGCGTGGAAAGCATCAAGCAATCGATTATGAACGGGTCATTCAATATCGATCCAGGCCGCATCGCCGACAAAATGCTTAATATGGAATCCATGCTGAAAAACGTATGAGCATAAGCCATGACACAAGATACATCCCTCGCCTACGATAAGCTGGTCTCCCTGATGGAGCGTGAGGTCGACCAGGCCTCAGCCCTGAACACGGCGCTCCGGCTGGAAAAGGACATTCTGAGCGAAAAGGACTTCGACGGACTCGAGATCGTCACGGCGAAAAAGCAGACCATGGTTGACGCCCTTAACGCGCTGGATGCGGAGCGTCAACAGCTGTTGCACGAATGCGGCTACACCATGGATAGCGCCGGAATCGACGCCTTTATTCACGCTCAACAGGGGGCGCGCAGACAAAGGCTGGAGGCCCTCTGGCAGCGACTTCTCGACACCGTCGGCGCGTGCAGGCAGCAGAATCTCGTAAACGGTTCCATCATCGGCATGAGCATGCGCCACTGCGCACAAGCCCTGGCCATCATATGCGGACAAGATCCCGGGGAGGCCCTCTATGATCCCCGCGGGAATGCATCCACGAATAATCAACGAAACAGGTACGTCAAGGCCTGATTCGCGGCGCCATGGACGGCACCATAGACCAATTGACCATCAATCGGCCGTGCACATCATGCGAGCAACGGCCCCTGTTCCAGGCGATCCGGTAGCAGCGCCACCTGGACTGCTTGTTCAGTAGATCGCTCGCAGACGCCGCCATGCCGAGAATCACGTCATCCATGCAATTTGAGAACGTGACACTGCGGTCACGTCAGCTGGCATTGCTGAAGCGATTCAAGGACCACTTCGTGACGATTACCGTCGTCCTCCCCGACTCAAAGGTGGAATACACCAGTGCGATTCTGAGCATTCGACCGGAACAGGATTACTTGATACTGGATGAATTGAAGCCGGAAGAAGGTCATCAGAGGTTTCTCGAAACCAAGGAATGCACCATAGAGATATACTACAAGGGCGAAGGCATCCGCTTTACCAGTCACCTGCTTTCCAAGGGCATGAAAGACGACATTGCCTTCTATCGGATCGAGCTGCCGAAATCCATTCACCACTACCTGCAGCGGACCAGTTACCGGGTCCCCATCACCTTGACGGAAAAGATGCCGATTTATGTCCGCTCACAGGAACAGGATCTGATCGAGGGCGAGGTCATTGACCTGTCATCGGGGGGAGTCGGGTTCAGACTGCCCCGCACTCCGTGGACGGAAAGACTGAAGCAGGGTGACCAGATCGCCGCGTCCAAGTTTGTCCTGAATACCGGAGAGGCCATCAATTGCGTTCTTCTAGTGCGCTTTGCGAGTCTCAGCAAAGACAAAAAGTATATCCGAATCGGCGCCAGGTATGTCGACCTCGACAAGGTGCAGATCAAGATGCTGGAGCGCTATATCGTCACGCTGGACAGGGAAAGGCTCAAGGCCTTCTCCAGACTATAGTCCCCATCGCGCGCGTTGTTCGAATCTGAAGGCTCCCGTTCCTCTCGGATAAGGACTCTAACGCTGTTCAAATATCACCTTGGAGTGTAGCCGACCGGCCGGACTCAATGCTAAAATGAGATGTTTGATTTAGGGGCCGTAGCTCAGCTGGGAGAGCGTCGCGTTCGCAATGCGAAGGTCGGGAGT
>CAYXAX010000015.1:0-27379 GCA_964463055.1 uncultured Gammaproteobacteria bacterium
GTCTTTTGTCCGATAATGGTCTCCACGTTGGAGACCTTGTACTTCTTACGATTACCGCGCAGCATGATGGTGTCCCTCTCACTAAGCTCCGATTTCACTCCAGTTGAACGTCTTCTCAACCGCCTCTTTGGCTTTGCCGCCGGGGACAACACGCAGTGCCACCCGGGTGGGCGTAAATCCGTCCGGAAAGGTGATTACGCCCTGCAGTTTCTGAAAGTATTTAAAGCGAAAATGTAACTCCTCGTCCTTGTCGGCCGTCACGTCGCTCAAGGTTAACGTCCCCTGATCGGCACCCTGGTGTCCATAAATGGTGACATGGACGTTGCCCTGCACGGGCTGAGCCTTGCTCAATACCTGGGTCAATACCAGCTTGTACAGGTATTGGTTGCGCTGGCCGCCCTGCTGTACCTTGAGGCTCTGTATCCGCAGCCCCTTGCCGGTATCACCCGGCTCCAGGATCGTGCGGTAGAAGGCCACCTCCTCCTTGAGCTCATAAATCTCATCCTGAAGCCCCTTCAGCGACTGGCTCACGTCCTTGTAAGCATATTGATCCACCTTGCTGCCCTGCTTCAACATGGCGGCCTGACTGTTCAGGCGCTGATTGTCCACCGCGAGCTGATCGAGTCGATCGCGCAGCTGACTCAGATTCTCACCGGCCCTGTTGCTGTCATAGCCACCTTTATAACGGCCATAATCGTACAAACCCCATGCCCCCGCGATCAGACTCACCGACAACAGCGCGATGGCAGCCGCTTTGCGCCACGGTTTACGGCTTTTGACCTTGACGACAAAATCTGTGGCTGAACGGGCCATTTTAGGTTTAAAGCGTCTTCCCGGACTCGTTAGACTCTATAGAACGGCCTCACGGCCCCTATCGTCATATGATATGCAATTTTTGTGCTTGCTGGCATTGCCGAAAGCGGCATGACATCGACGGCGCGTCCACGGGATGATCCCCCCCGCATGAAGCGCGTGCTTCTGTTGACTCCCGGCCTGAGCCGAGCTTGCCTGCCGACGGTGGGCCGGCACGGCGGGAACCGCCCCCTCAGCGCGAGGTGGCAACGGCCTCGATAGGTCCGGTGATGCCTGCGACGTCGCGCAGCTCAGCGAACGCATCGAGTATGGTGTCGATCTGCAACGTGGTATGCGCACTGCTGACACTGCAACGCACCAGGGACAAACCGTTCGGCGTCGCTGGAGGCAGCATCAGATTGACATAAATACCCCGCTGTATGAGGCCCTTCCAGAAGACCAGCGCCTGCTCACGCGACTGCAGCAGCGCCGCGACCACCGGGCTGGGCTGCGCTCCCAACACGTAACCCAGGGCGCTAAGGCCGTGATGCAGGCGGAGCGCATTCTCCCATAACCGTTCACGCAGCTCCGGCTGGCCGCGAAGAATCGACAGCGCGGTGCGCGTGGAGGCGATGACGGAGGGTGCCGGTGATGCGGTGAAAATGTATGGACGGCTGGCATATCGGATCAGGTCCAGGTCCGGCAGGTTGCTGGTGCAAAAGCCGCCGGTCGCCCCCAGGCTCTTACTGAACGTCCCGATGATGAAATCCACATCGTCTTCCACACCGGCCTGCTCCGCCATTCCGCGGCCGGACTTACCGAGCACCCCAACGGAGTGCGCCTCGTCCACGAGCAGATACCCGCCATACTCTCGCTTGACCGCGGCAATCTGCGCGAGCGGCGCCACATCTCCCAGCATGCTGTACAGGCCCTCGACCACGATCAGAGCGTTTGCGGCGCGCTCGCCCAGGCGGCGCAGACGCTTGCCCAGGTCATCGGCATCGTTATGGCGGAAGCGGATGACCTCGGCGCCTCCCATACGGCAGCCATCATAGATGCTGGCATGACAGTCAGCATCCAGCACCACCACCTCGCCGGGAGAGGCCAAGGTGGCGATGATGCCGAGGTTGGCGAGATAGCCGGTGGAAAATATGATGGTCGAGCGGCGGCCGAAGAATTCCGACAGCTCCCGCTCAAGCGCAAGGTGGCCGGAAAAGCTGCCGTTGGCCATGCGCGAACCGGTGGTGCCCGTTCCCTCCTGCTCCAGGGCCGTGCGGGCGGCCGCGATGCATTCATGGTTAAAGGTCAGCCCCAGGTAGTTATTGGTGCCCGCCAGAATGGTTCTGCGCCCGTCGATGACGCCCTCGGTAGCCGAGATAATACGCTCGACGGGGACATTGAACGGATCGACACCAAACTCCTCCAAATCCTTTCGCGCCGCTGCTATTGGCTTGAGCCTGTCAAATACGCCCATTAAGTCTTGTCCTGAAGATGTTTGACGATTTGTTGTGCGAGATCCCTGACGGTCACAACGTCCGGAAGTATACTCACTGGCACGGAGATATCGAATCGGTCCTCTATGACCAACAGCATCTCCATGACCTGCATGGAATCGAGGCCAAGGTCCGTCACCAACTCCGTGTCCTCGCTGAGCTCCACTTCGCCCTTGGCGAAGGGCTCCAGACCCTGATAAATCTCGTTTAGGATTTCCTGATATTGTTTCATTCGTCCATCGATTCAAAAAACCGCATGTTCATGTGATGTGACCACGGTACGGAACCTGGTCGGGTCCGCCTTAACGCCTGTTACCGCTGCCGCCGGCGGTCGCTCGCCGGGATCCGGCGCTACGGCCTGTCGGAATTCTGCCAAGAACGGAGGAAAAAAGCCATTATGCAGTTCGCGTTTCCGGTTATTTGCCGCGGGGCAACGTCCGGGCCAGGCCCTGGGCGAAATCGATGCGCGGCACCCAGCCGGTAGCGCCTGTAATCGAACCGTTGTCGCACACCCAGTCCGGATGACAGATCTCCCGTGCCTTGCCCGGCGTGAGCATGGGCGCATAACCAAACAGACGCGCCGCCGCGAGATTCAATGTCGAGGCGCCACGGAGCAGGCCGATGGGGATGCTGAGCCGGCGGATCCGGCGGCCGAAATGCCGCGAGGCCTCCGCCACCAATTCGTGCCATTGGTAGCCGCCCGGGCGGCCATCATGCAATTCAAAAATGCGCCCCGCCGCCGTAACACCGGTAAGGCACTGGATAACCGCCTCGGCGAGATCATCCACGTACAGCAGTGAAAACCGGCTGTCGCCTGTGGCCACCATCGGCACAACCCCACGGGACATCCAGGCAAACAGCGGCGCCACCTCCCGGTCACCCGGCCCATAGACTACCGGTGGGCGCAACGCCACCCACGGCATCGCACCGGCGACGGCAGCAAGCGCCGTCTCGCCGTCCTTCTTGCTGCGTGCATAATCGGACAATTCCGGCTCCCGGGCGGCCAGCGATGAAATCAGGACGAACACAGGAGGGGCGGCCAGCGTGGCGGCAATCGATGCCAGGCGCCGCACCCCCTCGGTATTGACGTCGGTGAAGTCGGCACGCGTTGCGCCGCGCACCGCCCCGGCACAGTGAACAACGGCGTCGGCGCCGTCCAGCAGCCGCACCAGGCTTGCCCTATCCTCAAGGGAGCCCGGCACCCACTCAACGGCCCCGTGTTGATTGTGTCGAGCAGGTGTGCGCACAAGGGCGCGCACCGACCACCCGGCGAGGGTCAGCCGCATAAGGAGGCGGCTGCCGATGAAACCGGAGGCCCCGGTCAAGGCAATGGTACGGGACATGGTTTTGGTCCAAGGCCCGGGCGGTTGCCCGCCCGGCGCTAACGATATACTTGCCCGTCAGCCCGTCTTACCCACGGCGGCCTGTGCGCGTACTGCCTCCGGGCCGTCCCCGACACCGGCCACCGTGCGGCGCTGCAGGTATCCCTGCTTGGCCTCGGAGCGGGAAAGTTTGCCGGAAGACGTGCGGGGCAGCGTGTGCGGCGGCACGAGTTCGATGCTGCAGTGAATGCCCAACTCCCCGTGGATGAGACGCTGCAGCCGACGTATCAGTTCGGCGCGCTGGTTGGCGTCGTTGATACGGCATTGGACAACCATCACCGCCTCTTCCTTGCCATCCTGACCGGTGATTGAGAAGGCGGAGACCTCCATGGAGCGGACCTCGGGCTGCTGCACGGCGATATGCTCCAGGTCCTGGGGCCAGATATTGCGACCGTTGGTGATGATCATATCCTTCTTGCGGCCGGTAATGACGATATTGCCGTCGACCTGGTAGCCGATATCGCCCGTATCGAGCCAACCGTCTTCGGACAGGACTTCACGGGTGATTTCGGGCTGCTGGTAGTATCCCGACATGACGCTGGGGCCGCGTACGGTAATCACGCCGACGCGCCGTTCGGGCAGTGGACTGCCGTCGGCATCCCGGATAATCACTTCATGATCCGGCAGCGGTTTCCCGCATTTGACGAAGACATTGATGCGACTGCTGCCGTTTTCTAGCGGGCGCGCTTCCTGGTGCTCCGAGAGATGCTCGGCATCGATCACGTCGAGGTCCAGGTTCTGCCACAGCGGTGCAAAACTGATCGCCAGCGAACACTCCGCCATGCCGTAGCACGGCAGAAACGCCCGGCGGTCGAATCCGCTCGGCGCCAGCACCTCGGCAAACTGCTCAAGCACATCGGCGCGTATGGTCTCGGCGCCGATACCCGCCGCACGCCACGCGCTCAGGTCATACTGAGCGGCATCACTGGGCCGCACGCGGCGTGCGCAAAGCTCATAGCCGAACGGCGGCGCGAATGATATTGTCGCGCGGTTGCAGGCCATCACTTCGAGCCAGCGTCGCGGGCGCATGGCGAAATCACGCGTATCAAGATAATCGACCGAACGCTGGGCCGCCAAAGGACCGAGCACGAATCCGACCAGACCCATATCGTGATAGTAAGGCAGCCACGACATGCAGCGGTCCGTGGGACCTACCTTCAGGCCATAACGCACGATACCGGACAGATTGCTGAACGCCTGCTTCTGCGTAATCATAACGCCGCGCGGAAAGCGGGTGCTGCCCGATGTGAACTGCAGGTAGGCAAGCTCAGCACTGTCGAGGGGCTTGAGCGACTTGTCCGTGACGGGCAACTGGTCGAACTCCTGCGGCGTGCCGACGAACCGCAACGACTGCCCCTCGGCGGCCTCGCGCAGGAATCGCATGAAATCCTCCGACGCCACGACGGCGGAGGCCTGGCAGCACTGCAACAGCCCGCGCAGCTGCTTGACGTACATTTGGTGGCCGCCCAGCTGCAGCGATGCCGGCAGCGCCACCGGCACCAGACCGGCATACTGACAGGCAAAGAAAAACCGCAGGAAATCAGGATGAGTCTCCGCCACCAGCGCGAAGCGGTCACCGCGCTCCAGCCCCAGACCCAGCAGGCGTGAAGCCAGCTCACGGGCCTGCGTCCGCAGGGCGCTATAGGTCAGTGCGGCATAGAGCTTGCCGCTGCCGCCATAAAAGTTGACACCTGTCTCGCCCTGGGACGCGTAATCGAGCGCCTCTGCCAGACTGGCAAAGTCGGCTGCGCGCAACGGTAATGCGTGTTCCGTTGGTGTCGGATTGATGCTCAACTCAGGACTCTCCTCGAGCAATGCTACCAGCCTCTCATCTGCGCGGGTCGCATGACGGCACCCGCTGAATCAAAATTGTGTGTTGTGTCCATGTTGCCTAAATGAGCAACCTTCATGATGTTACGTGGAGAGCGGGAGTGTTGACGAAGAGCACGCACCAGCATCGGCCGACGCAGGAAGCAGGCGCTACGCTGCTCACAGTGAATCATGACCGCGGGCGCAAAACGTCCTCGGCAATAGCTACCGACGGCCCGCGCACCCCAACGGAACACGGACTGACGGGGATGTCCTATTGCATATTTTGAGGACCGCGGCGCTATGACTTTCAGATCCTCACTCAAAAGAATACCGCGTGACAGCCATGTAACAATCTTCTCTCCTTTCGCTTCCGGCGGTGTTCCGCCATACCACCCCTGCACCGTAGAAATCCTCATGCCCGCTTATGAAGCATGTCGGACAGCCTTTCACTAGCCACTGTCACCGGCTTTCAACGATATACGATGCATTGCCCGTCGACAGTCTCCACCGATACCGGTCTTGCATAGCGCTTCACCACCGTGGTCACCCCGCCTCATAAAATTGTAAACAGCTAATTCTGGACGATTATTATACCACTAGTTTACGAAGTGTATGATATCATTGTGAAGAATATCGTATCTGCGCCGCCCTGTTATGTTAAGTCTTTCTTTCGGAAATTCAACTACTGGAGCACTCTTTGTGCGGCCCTGTCCGATTGGCCGCCTTCCTCCGGAGGCGCGGCGCAGGCATCCGAACAGGTCAAAGTGAACAGATTCAGCCCACCCCACAATCATACCAAACGCGAACCGGCAGGCCACAGACGCTGTTTGTTTGAGGTCCGGCGGTGCGTCGGCGGTAACCGTCCATATTGAGAGCCCGTACGGTGCCCGACCCCCTCTCCGGCAAACCTGGCCAGTTGACGATCATCCCGGTCACCCCCCGGGATATATGGAAGTTCGTGCGCGTTCCCTGGGGCATCCAGGACCAAGTGCCGAACTGGGTACCACCGATCCAGCTGGAACGGCGGATACACCTGTCAAAAGCCAATCCATATTTCAAACACGCCCGCTGGCAGGGGTGGATCGCTTACCGGGACGGGAAGGCGGTGGGCAGGATCAGCGCCCAGACCGATCAGCTCCACCTGGAGCGCTATAACGACGCCACCGGGTTTTTCGGCATGTTCGACACCGAGGACAACCCGGATACCTGCCGATCGTTGCTGGAGACCGCCGAGACCTGGCTGCGGGAACAGGGTATGCGCCGGGTGCGCGGGCCCTTCAGTTTATCCATCAACGATGAAACAGGCCTGCTTGTAGACGGCTTCGATACACCGCCGATGGCCATGATGGGGCACGCCCCGCCGTATTATGCGCAACACATCGCGGCCTGCGGCTACGACAAGGCAGTAGACGTCCTCGCCTACATAATCGAGCCCGACTTCCAGGCCCCCACCACCATGCGCCACATGTTGAACCATGTCGCCAGAGAGATACACATCCGTCCCATGCGGCGCAAGGAACTCAATCAGGAACTCGAGATTCTGCGGGACATTTTCAATGACGCATGGTCCGAAAACTGGGGCTTTGTGCCCTTCACGGCCGAGGAGTTCGCCGATCTCGGCAAGAATCTGAAGCTCCTGGTGGACGACGATTTCATCCAGATCGCGGAACTCGGCGGCAGGCCGGTGGCATTTATCGCCGGTCTGCCGAACATCAACGAGGCCATTCAAGATCTCAACGGCCGCCTGTTGCCGTTCGGATGGTTAAAGCTCCTGTGGCGATTAAAGATCAGGTATCCGAAAACCGCCCGCGTTCCCCTGATGGGCGTACGCAAGGAGTTTCATAACGGCCGCATGGGGCTGGCACTGGCGTTTCTGGTGATCGAAACACTGCGCAAGGCCTTCTCGAGGCGTGGCATCGAGAATGTGGAGATGTCCTGGATTCTCGAGAGCAACAAGGGCATGCGCCACATCATTGAGGCCATCGGAGGCCGGGCGTACAAGCGCTACCGGGTTTACGAAAAGGCGCTCACCCCCCCCTAACCGGCGGGGGGCGAGTCACCATGGCCTGGAGGGGCGGCATGATCGGCCACCCGATTAAAACAGCACGGCCCGCAGTCACACACGGCGGTAGCATCTCCCCGCGGCGCTGGGCATACTGTCTCCATCTGCATACAGTGCACTCGAGCAAGCACCACGGTACAGGCCTGTGATCATTCGTCGCTACCTAATACGGGAAATCAGCAAACCGTTTCTCGCCGTGCTGGCCGTGCTGATCGTCATCTTCGCCAGCTACAGTGCCGCACAGTTCCTGTCTGACGCTGTGAACGGCCTCCTGCCCAACTACACCATCGCCAAACTGATCGCGTTAAAGACGCTGATCGCCCTTGAGGTACTGATACCGATATCACTGTACCTCTCCGTGATCATTTCCCTCGGCAGGCTCTACAGCGAGTCCGAAATGGCGGCAATGTTTGCCTTGGGTATCGGCCCGGGACGCGTGCTTCGCGCCGTGCTGACCGTGTCGTTCGCCCTTGCAGTGGGAATCGGTGGCCTGTCGCTGTATGCCAGACCGTGGGCCTACAAAACATCCTATGACATCGTGGCCCATGCGGAAGCGGAGCTTAATATCAATGACATGGACGCAGGTAACTTCTACGAGAGCCCAAACAAGACCCGCGCGATTTTCATCGGCCAGCGCGAGAAGGCTGGGGCCCCGATGAATGATGTGTTTGTCCAATTCGAACGCGACCACAAGACTCAAGTGATCCATGCACGACAGGCCCTTCAGGCTTCCGGGACACAGCCCTCGGGCCAGGTCATCACCTTCATCGATGCCAACGTCTACGAGATCAGCCGTTCTGCAGCGGACGACGATCGCATCTTGCACGTCAAGAAGATGACCTTACGTCTCAAACCACCGGAGGTGACCCCCCCCGAGTACAGCGCGGTTGCCGTCAGGAGCGCGAAACTCATCACTTCCCATGCCCCGGCGGACATTTCAGAACTTCAATGGCGCGTGTCGACACCGCTGTCGACCTTGTTGCTGGGCATGCTGGGCGTACCGTTGAGCAGGGTGAAACCCCGTCAGGGCAAATATGCCAAGATGGGCATTGCAATCCTCATCTATTCCGGATATTACCTGCTGGGTACCTCGGCGCGGACATGGGTGGAAAAAGGCGTGATCAGCGCCTTCCCGGGTATCTGGTGGGTACCGGCTCTGCTCGCCGTGGTGTTGATTATCGCATTGGTCGAACCGCAAATCGCCGTCAGGATCAGGAGCCGCACGGCATGAGCGCACCATGCGGCGGTTTCCAGGCGGTGACGCCGGAGGAACAGGCGTCGTGAGGGAGCTCGACCGATACATCGGCACCAGCGTATTAAAAAGCTTTGTACTCGTCGCACTGGTACTCTCCGCGCTGTTTGGCATGCTCGAGTTCGTCGAACAGCTCCCGGACGTCGGCAAGGGCCACTACCGGATACTCGACGCATTCCTCTATGTCATGCTTACATCGCCGTCTCGCCTGCTGCAGCTGATCCCCGTGTCCGGATTGATGGGCTGCCTGGTAGCGCTGGGGGGGATGGCCGCCAACCATGAGCTGATCGCCATGCAGGCGCTGGGAGTCTCGATAGCGCGGATTGTCTGGTCAGTGCTCAAACCGGGGGCACTGATCATGCTCGCCCTGCTGGTCATAGCGGAATTCGCCGTCCCGCCGGCGGAACAACTCGCGCAATCCAAGCGCGCCCTGACTATCTCGCAACCGTCGGCGCTCAGAAGCGAAAACGGTTTCTGGGCCAGGAACGCGCAGGACTATCTCAATGTTCGGAAATTTCTCCACGGCAGTATCCCCACCGACATTGACATATATGAATTCGACCGTGGCGGCCGGTTGCGATCCTTTATTCACGCCGACAGAGGAGATATCAGATCGAACGGTACCTGGCTGTTGACGGGTGTCCTGAGAAAGCTCATCGATGGTCCACGAATCGCAACCGAGCACTTGGCCACCCTCACGTGGAAGTCATTCCTGCGCTCACAGCAGGTTCACCTGGTTGTCCTGTCCCCGGAGAGCATGGCGCCGACGGAACTCTATCAGTATGTCAGGGACTTGAAAAACCGGCACCAACAGGCGGAACTCTATGAACAGGCGCTGTGGAACATGATCAGCGTACCGATCGCGACCGCCGCCATGGTATTGATCTCGATTCCGTTCGTGTTCGGACAGTCGCGCACGGAGAGCACCGGACAGCGCATCATGCTCGGAACGGCGGTAGGCATAGTGTTCTATCTGACGAATCAGATTGCCGGCCATCTTGGCCTGTTATTCAACTTCAATCCGGCGGTAACGACGTTAACGCCTTCGCTGCTGCTGCTGACCATCGCCATCTACCTGCTGCGCAGGGCCCGTTGACGTACCGAGACCGGCCAGAAAACGCAAAAACGCCTCACATCGCACCCGGTGCCTCGCCACCAGCAGAATCAGCACCGGTGTGAGAGCGAAAATCTCAAGCACAAAGTATAACAATGGGACTTTCAAGATCGAGCAAACGAAGATACCCACGGTTCGATAGTTGGCCGACATCACGGCCCACTGACGTACCGCTGGCGCGAATGCCTCTCGGTAGCGGCGCCTGATCAGCGACGCCTGCCCGGTGGACTGTTGCAGCTTGGCGGCAAGCTTGTCCCGCAGGTTAGTCGACACGCCGGAGAACGTGTACTGCAGACGCACGTAGAGGACATACAGTCGGCCCATTAGCCGCTGAACGAAGGAACCCCGGTCCCGCCACACGGCCAGGTCGGCCAATCGCGGCAGCTCCGCGGATTTTTTGTCATACCCCCAGAAGTTGTATTCCTGCCGCTGCACCTCATAGGCCGCTGCCTGTACGGCATGGCAGGCGGCGGCAACGACAATCACGCTCCATACACCGGCCCCGAACTGAGGCGCCAACGCGTACCCCAGACCGAGATAGACCGCTATGAATGTGACGTAATCGCAAACCCCGTCGATAACCTTGCCGAATTCAGACTGTGAATTCGTCAGCCGTGCCAGTTGCCCGTCGGTCCCGTCGAGGATGTGCCAGGTGATCATCAGCGTGAATCCCGCCACGGCCCATGAGGTGTCGCGGTAATGATAGTAGGCGACACCCGCCAGCATCCCGCACAGCATTCCCGTAAATGAAACCGAGTTCGGCGATACGCCAAGACGGGCAAGCAAACGGGTCAGCCGGATGGAAACGGGATGAATGAAGTGAAGATTGGTGAACTCTTCGATTTCCCCGGTGCGCGTAACTGATTCTGAGCTTTCCAAATGGCATTCCTAATTGCAATATCACCCCGCACAACATCATACCGCCCTGCACAGGGATAGGAATGTTGCAAACGGACAATCAAAGGCAATAAAAGCGGGTTTGTTCCCGAGTGGACCCGTACGCGCCGGGCGGGCGCATGCATGGCCATAGCCATGCCCAGGGGAATCAATGCGGCGGTCGAGCCCCTGCTTACAACCGACCCTGCTCGATGAGGCGCTCGGCATTGATGAAGGCCCCCGGGTCATCAACATCTACCCAGAGCCGGCCTTTGATGTCGAAACTCCTCGCTTTGCCCCAACGCGCGAGCACGTTCATCGCTCCCGAGATACTCTCGTCACCGGCGGCGATACTCTCTTCCAACGCATCGAAAATCACCGGCGTGCACATAAACACGCCGGTATCGATGGCATTGAAATCACGGATAATCTTGCCGATGTGCTCAATGCGCCCCGCCGTGCACTTGACGCGCGTCACGTCCTCGGGGTCGTTCAAGGGATTGTCGACGTTGAAATCGACGCATAAGGTAACGGTATCAGGTTCGTGTTCGCGGGAGAGCACATCGTGGATGATATCGGGATCAACGAGATGATCACACATGGTGAGCAGAAAAGGGCCGTCCAGGTAAGGCTTGGCCTTGTATACCGATACCCCGTTCGGCCGCTCCCAGTCCTCATTGATCACGTGGGTCAATGAAATGCCTTCCTGCGCGGCAAAACCGTCCAGTTCGGCGCGCAGATGTTCGCCGCGATAGCCGCTGACCACAAAAAACGAATCCACCCCGCCGCGGCGGGCGGCATTGATGACACGCTCGATCAGCGGCACCCCCTTGACGCGGATGAGCGGTTTACTCTCGCCCTTCTCCCTGAGCCTCGTGCCCTGGCCCGCAGCGACGATCAGGCAGTTCATCCAACGGCCCTCGCCCCCAGCGTGTGGTTACGGATGAATTTCTCCGTCATCTCGTAGGCTTCGTCATCCGTATACTGTTTCGGCGGGTGCTTGCAGAAATAGGCGGAAGGCGCCTCAAGCACGCCGCCCTCGCCGTTATCCAGCGCCAGCTTGCAGCAACGGATCATATCGATGGCAACGCCGGCGGAGTTCGGCGAGTCCTGCACCGACAGGCGCAGCTCGATATCCATGGGCACGTCACCGAATAACTGGCCCTCGATGCGCAGGAAACAGAGCTTATTGTCGTTCTGCCACGGCACGTAGTCGCTGGGCCCGACATGAATGTTATTGTCCTCGATGCGCATCTTTGCCACCGACTGGACCGCCTCGGTCTTGGAGGTCTTCTTCGAGCGCAGGCGGTCCTGGTTCTTCATGTTGAGAAAGTCGGTATTGCCGCCCGTATTGAGCTGATAGGTACGCATTACCTTCACCCCGCGCTTGGCGAACAGGTCGGTCAGCATGCGGTGGGTAATTGTGGCGCCCAACTGGGATTTGATGTCGTCACCGATGATGGGCAGGTGCCGGGCCTTGAAGCGGTCCGCGTATTCCTTGTTGCTGGCGATAAACACCGGCATGTTGTTGATGAACCCGACGCCTGCCTCCAGGGCGCATTCGGCGTAGAATTTCGCGGCCTGTTCAGAGCCCACCGGCATGTAATTAAGGAGTATCTCGGCACCGCTCTGCTTGAGTTCGCGCACCACCTCGTCCCTGGTCAACTCCCTGGCATCGGAGCGGACAAACGTGCGGTCCTCTTCGTAATCGGACATGTGCGCGGAGATACCGTCCAGGACCGGACCCATGTGCACTATCACGCCGCTGTCGGGAATGTCGCCGCAGAAGGTTACGGCGCAGTTCGGTTTGGCGAAAATTGCCTGGTTCACATCACGGCCGACCTTGCGCTTATCGACGTCAAACGCCGCGACCACGTCGATGTCGGAAGGCCGGTAACCACCGACCTCCAGATGCATCAGTCCGTTGACCCCTTCGCGGCAGCGCTCCGGCGTGTAGTAATAAATGCCCTGGATCAGGGAACTCGCGCAATTCCCCACCCCGGCGATCGCCACACTAATCCTGCCCCTTTCAGCCATCATGTACCTCGCTTACGAATGACAACATTCTTTCTTAAGAAACCAACAGTTACCGATATAATCATGTTACTACTCGCTGGCCGAGACGGTACACCAGTTGCGGAAAAAGGGCAAGGTGTGTCGACCGCCCGCGGCGGGCGGGGCCCACTCGCTGAACCGTCCCACAGGGAGTGCGCGCCCCACGGAATCCCCCGTTCGACAGTGGCTTGTCCGGCCCGGCCTGGACCGCCCCTCAATGCCGCCACCCTCCGGTGGGGAGTGTCCGCAGTGGCTCGATCATTGCAGCCCTGTGATAACATTGCACTCGCCGTGAGTTACCGTCGCGCGCCCGCCGGCAGGTGTCGGCCTGGCGTACGCGGTGTTACGTCACAGTCCGCAACGATGGAACGCGCAGTGAAAATCCTTTTTACCTTTGAAAATCCTTTACCAAACCACGAGGCCGACGCGGAAGTCTTTGTCAACACGGCAAAGTCGCTGGCGCCGCACGTAAAGCAATCCTGGCTGCATGTGCCAGTGCCGGATCGCGCCGCCGCTGACAAGGTGAGCAGCGACATCGGCATCCCGGTGATACGGGCCATGGCCCCTTCCCGGCCGGCCGTACTGCGGCACCTGTTGTGCGGCCTGACGCTGGCGTGCCGGCGCGAGTTCCGCGAAGCGGACCTGGTCTATACCCGTAACCTGTGGGTCGCCTGGCTGGCGCTGGTATTCGGGCAGCGTGTCGTCTTCGACCACTACCGTCCCTGGGCCGACCAGATACCGCCATTGCGGGTGTGGATCTACCGCATCATGTCCCATCGCCGCTTTGTGGTCCATATCTGCCACTCCGAATATACGCGCCAGAAATACCTGAGCCTGGGCGTCCCGGCAAACAGGCTCGAATGCGTGCACAACGGATTTGAGCCGCGGCGCCTTGGCAACCCGATGGACAGGGCTGCGGCCAAGCAGGCTATAGATGTCGACCCCGGGCGCACAACCGTGGTCTACACCGGCCGCATCAATAAAAGGAAGGGGCTCGAGCTGGTTATCGAGGCGGCCCGGCGGCTTTCCGATATTCAGTTCGTCCTCGTCGGCTCCTACGGAGAAGGCCCCATCGAACGCCTGGCTGAGGGCGTCGCCAACGTGCGCATTGTGCCCTGGCAGCCCCAGGCGGCGCTTTCAAAGTACATCTTCGCCGCCGACGTGCTGCTGATTCCGCCAACTTCGCAGCCGCTCATGGAGTTCGGGACTACGGTGCTGCCGCTAAAGGTATTCCTGTACCTCGCCGCGGGACGCCCGATCATCGCCGGGGACACCCCTGACGTGAGCGAGATATTGATACATGGCAAAAACGCCTTCCTGTGCCGGCCCGACGACCTGGAATCTCTGGTCGCCGGAATACAGACCCTGGCGACGGATCCGGCCCTGTGCGAGACCCTGGCCGCGACGGCCAGGGACAACAGTCGGGATCTGACCTGGGAGGCGCGCGGGACACGCATCATCAATAAGATCCAAAACGCCCAGCCACGACTGAGCGCGTCGCGGAGCGGCCCCTGGTTTTGGAATTGGGTCGGCGAGTCGGCGCGCTGGTTCGTGCACCTGATCCGTCGGCGTTCGTGGGTACTGCCGCCGTCGGGCCGCACGTCGAAGACCGGGGCATCGTCCTCGGAGTAACCCGCGCTACCCACCTCTGAACGTGGCCGACGACGGACGACGATCATTCCCGGGCACGTTCGACAGCCGCCTTGGGCGGATTCAACCAACGCCGCCGCGCGATACCTTTTCCGCTTGGGCCTGATTCACCCAGGGCTCGGCGAGTGCGCTGAGCAGTTGCCGACGGTGGTTTTCCCTCACGTAGGCCGCATCAAAGACGGGAATGATCTGTTTCGCGCGCACCGACGCGTACCAGTGCACAATCCTGGTATCGGGACCCAGGATCTCCGCCAGACCCAGCGATTTGCCCGTCGGATTCAACCGGAACCAGTGCTCCGAAATCTCGGGCCCCAAGGGATAAAAGGCTTGTGGGGGAAGCAGATGCAAGTCCCCCCCCGTGTAGCCGGCCACTACTTCCTCCAGCAGGTCGGTGGCCACCGCGCCTTGCGATCTGGCCACCAGCTGGGGTGATACGCGTCCGGCACGGCTTAACAGCTCCGCGAGCAGCGGATGCCGCGGTACTGACCCCAGTATGGCGGTATTCGGTTCCACGGGATACAGCCACTCAATACGCCGGAAATGGCGCCAGCCCTGGGGATAGCGTCGCAGCAGGTCGCGTCCCATGGAGCGTAGCGCGGCGACTCCCAACCGCAGGGGGTTACGCTTCTTCACCACGGCCCAGGGCCATACCAACCGATGCACCCCGCAGAAAAATCCCCCCGCCGCCCGCAGGTCGTCCAGCGGCGCGATGGACACTGTATCCGTGTCCAGGTAGACACCACCATGGAGCCATAGCAGCGCAAAACGTGCGAGGTCCGACTTCATGGCCGCATTGCGCAGGGAGGCGGACACCTCGATGATGCCGGGGGCAATCGGCTCCACGGACGCCAGCAGCTCGCGCAGGTCAAACCTGACGCATTCTATGCGCGGGTCCCGGGCCAGGTCCTGGAAGTACTCCGAGTCGCTCAGGTCATCGGCATGATACAGAAATACCCGGTCGTAGCCTCCCTTGTCGGCGGCGGAACGCACCGCCAGCCAGTTCAGCCACGGAAAGCTCCGGCCGAACCACACAAAGTGTGCGATGGGTGGGATCGTGGAATTCATGGGTGAGTCATCTCTTATCGTGGTGGCTGTGGAGCGGCGCTGATTGCGGCATGCCGCCGATTCGGCGCATATACTAGCCTAATTTGACGAGCGCGTGCACCTGCGCGCGTCGGCGGACGCCGATGCGCCGTTCGGGTCACACACCGGACACTATTAATTATAAAATGCGGTTATCCGTGCCCAGGCCTTTCGCGATAATATTCAGACAATCTTGGACGACCATCATACAAATCTGCGCCGCGGCTTCAACTGGCTCGGCAGCGCCACAGTCATCGCCAAGCTGATCGATTTTGGGACGACACTGGCGGTGCTGTGGTTCCTGACCAAGGACCAGGTGGGCATCGGGTCGCTGGTATGGTCCATTGCCTTCGTCGTCGAGGCGACGGAAGGCCTGGGCACCGGCGCCGCCATCGTGCAGGCCCGTTCCATATCGCGCCTGCAATTGGACTCGGTGTTCTGGTTCACCATGGGCATCGCCGTTATCGCCGGCACCCTGGTGTGGCTCGCCGCCCCCCTGATCGAGGGCTTTTACGCCATTCCCGGGCTGGCGCTCTATTTCCTCGCGGTCATCGCCAAGCTACTCTTCGTAGGCGCCGCGCTGGTCCCGCTGCAGATGCTGAACCGCGAGCTCAAGTACGAACGCATCGCCGTCATCAATGTCTGCGCCACGTTCGGCGCCGCCGTCACGCGCCTGGCGATCGCGGCCATGGGCGGCGGCGCCTGGGCCATTGTGATCGGCTATGCCGTCCATGGCCTTTACATGCTGATCGGCGTCCAAATCGCCAATCCCTTTATACCGCGCCTGCGCTTCCAGTTTCGCGCCATCGACGGCCTGGTCAAATTCGGTATGCGCGCCGCCGCCGCGGAGACCATGCAGCAGTTGTTCCGCAACGTAGATTACATGTTGGTGGGCTGGTTTTACGGACCCGCCTCACTGGCGATTTACCGGGTGGCCTTTGACATTACCATGGAGCCCGCCGTCGCCATCGGGGAGCTGATCAACCGGACCGCGTTGCCCGTGTTCGCCAGGTTCTCGGCGGCCAAGGAAAGAGTAAGACAATCGTTCGTGTGGGCCATCGGCCGCATCGTGACCCTGGTCGGACCGCTGATGGCCGCCTTCTTCCTATGCTCGGACGGGCTCACGGGATTGATTCACGACGCCAACGGCGTCAGTTACGCCGCGGCTGCTCTGCCGCTCAAGATACTCGCCGGTGCCGCGGTCCTGCGCGCAGCCTACCAGCTCCTTTATCCTTTGGCCCTGGGGACGGGCAAGCCGGGCATGGCCGTGCGCATGTCGGCGTCGACCCTGGTGCTTTTGACCGCCGGCCTGTTGGCCGCCGGTATGCTATTCGATGCCCGGCAGGGTATCGTCGCCATGTCCATGGTGTGGCTGGCGCTCTATCCCATGCTGCTTTTGTGGGGCGCGCGCTTCGTGGTGAAAAATTATGAAATCGACATGGGTGAGCTGGTGAAACCCCTGGCCATGCCGTTAACAGCCACCGTCGTCATGGTCGCGACGGTGACGCTCGTGCGCCTGCTGTCCAACGGGCGCGATCCCTATCTGCAGGTGACGGTCGCGTTCATCGCGATGGGACTGACCTATGCCGCCATGTTCTGGTATGGACGCCGGCGTGCCGCGGCAGCGGCCGTCACGGAATAGACCGTCCCCGGGTGCCGTGAGCGGCCGATTACGATGCGCGGCTCAGGGAGTCTCGACCGCCGCGTGCGAATCCGGATCGTTGATGGTCTGAGACCCGCGCCAGCGGTCGAACATGCTCATTTGATGCACGCAACTCAGCGTGCAGGTCGGACTGCAGTCCTTGCGGGTATTGAACGCCTGTTTGATATCGTCCACGGTGTATTCGAGCAACGGAGTACCCGGATAGCCCCGGCGTTGCGAACACCAGTGGACTTTGCCTTCCTCGCAGATATAAAGATAGCGGGCGCCGGCGCGGCACTTCCAGTCGTTCGGCTCACCGCGGATGAGATTCTTTTGAAACAGCCAATAATTGATGTGATGGGTGAATGAAGGCGATATCGTCGTCACCCGCTTGTAGGCGCCCAGCTGTATCGGACTCATGGGCTTTAACGCGCCGGTGTGGTCGTGCAGCACCCCCACCGAGTGAAAGAACCCGTACTTCACCGCCGTCTCGGCCACCGTCACCACGTCGCGGGTACGCTCGTCGGAGATACCCAGCACCGAATTCACATTAACCTTGAACTTCGCATACTTGGACAACAGCTCGAGTTTGCGCTCGACGGAGTCCAGACTCTTCATCGACACCTCGTCGGCCACGAGGTTATCGATACTGATCTGCATGCCCTGCAGGTCGGCCGCGTTGAGCTGTTCGATGCGTTTGCGGCTCAAGCGAAACCCGTTGGTGATCATGGTGACGATCATTCCGTGCCTGCGAGCGGCACTGATGATCTGTTCCAGGTCCGGATGCAGCAGCGGCTCACCGCCGGTAAAGGTGATTGCGGCGGTCTTCAGGCCGGCGAGGTGATCAACCCGGGCGAGCAGCGTCTGCAACGGGACCGGCGCTGAAAAATCGTCGTATTCGTTGCAGTAACCGCAACTCAGATTGCAGCGGCGCGTGACCACCACCTGCGCCAGCAGGGGATTGTAGCGCGTGGCGACGGCGCTGGTGGCGAATCGAACGCTGGAGCGCAGGCCGTTAAGCCGGCGGGCAAAGCTGTTATCACTCATGGGGCTACGGGGCTCACTGAATACTTAAGCAGTACCGGTCCCGACGGCAGCGCGCATCGGGGCGTGGAATAGGCTGGAATTATCACAACGTCGGCCACGTGTTGCAAGCGCGGCGGCGGGCCGTCGCGGCCGGCACGCTTGAATTCGATCGATCTCTTCACGCACGCACGCCGGCGCTGGCCTGCGTCCCCGGCGTCAGGCGCCGGCGGGCCGGGCGCAGCGGCGGCGGCCACCAGCGCAGGCCCGCAACGTCCAGTACCCACTCCCCCGCCAGAGAGTATCTGGGCTCATACGATCCGTGCGGACTCACCCCATACAGGGTTTCATGTCTGGGCCAGCGGTGCGTCGCGTTCCACGTCCAGGCGCCGTGGCGCTTGTACAGACCCATCAGGTCGCGCGCCGTTGACCGGTCCGGTGCCACGGTGCGCCGCTCGTGCCACTGCACCTGGGTGCTGAGTCCGCGCGCCAGCCGCCAACTGTCACGGCCGATATAATTCGAGAACCAAATGGTGTACCCGAGTTCGTCCTGCAAGGCCGTGACAGCACGGTGCACCTGGATATGCTCGGCGTTACCGTACTCTCCCCACGGATTGTGGGTATAGACGACAGCGACCCCGGCCAGCGCCGCGCGCAGCGCGGTGAGCAGGCGGGCGTAATTGCTCTCGTAGCGCGCACGCACCAGCGCGTCGGTGATCGCGATCCCCGTGGCGGTGAGCTGCGGTCGTGCCCAGTCCACCGCGTACTTGACGCCGCTCTCGGGCAGCTCGAGATTGACCACGCCGTCCAGCGGAAGCGCGGCCACCGTGGCCCTGCGGGCCGACGATGTCTTCGGTCTGTCATGCAGGTCGCCGAAACACAGAATGATGCGGCCGGCGGCGGCGATCGCCGAGCTCAGCCACAGCGCCTCGTCATCGGGGTGGGCCACGACCAGCGCCGCCGCGGCGCGGACATCCGTCATGTCAGCACCCCGTCGTAGAATGCCTCGAGCTTTTCCGTCTGCCTGCGGATATCGAAACCGGACTCAACCCGGGCACGCGCCGCCCAGCCCATACGGACCCGATGGGCACCGTCGGCCAGCAGTTCGTCCATGCGGGCAGCCAGTTCGTCGCTGTTGCGCTCCTCGAAGAGATAGCCGGTGTGGCCGTCGACGATGATCTCGGGGATACCGCCGTGGCGGGTGCCGATGGCGGGCACGCCGGTGGCGGCCGCCTCCAGCAACACCATGGGACAACCCTCGGTGCGGCCGGTGCGTGTGCGCACGCTGGGCAGCACAAACATCGCGGCCTTACGCATCCAGGCCATCACCTCCGTATGGGGTTGCGCCCCGAGGAAGCGTACTCGATCACCCACCCCGAGGGACTCGGCGAGGGCCTGAAGGCGCTTCTTGAGGGGCCCCTCGCCGATGATAACCAGTTCGACAGGCGGCGTCCGCGGCGCCAGCTTGGCGAAGGCGCGGATCAGGTATTCCGTCCCCTTGACCTCCACCAGCCTGGCGACGTTGAGGATCATCGGCGTCTCCTCACTGGCGTCACGGACCGGGATCGCACTGGCGTCGATCCCGATATAGTGAACATGGGTGCGCTGTTCGGGAAACCCCATGGCGAGCACACGCTCGCGGATGAACGATGACACGCACAGGAACAGGTCCCCCTGCTGCGCCAGGCGATGCCGGAACAGCGGGTAGTTGGCCCATGCGGGCGAGCACAGCATGGCGCTGGTCGCGAGGGTGGCGTCGAAGCCGTGAAACGTCGTCACCAACGGCACGCCCAGATGCCTGGCCAGCGGCAACGCGTAGACGCCCTCGATGCCGAAGTGCGCGTGGATCAGGGCCGCACTGCGCTCTCCGAGCAGCTGTCGATAGGGACGCGAATCGCGGGAAAGCACCTGCCACGCCAGGCGATGCAGGCGGCGTTGCGTGGTGGAATCCTCCAAGGCCAGCGAATCCGCCCCCGCCGGCGGCGGCCCGAAGCGCAGGCGCCCAAGGTAAAGCGGCTTGAAGCGCTGCAGCTGCCCCGCCTGTTGGGTAATGAACGGCTCGGAGACCTTAAACAGGTTATGGCGAAAGACGATCACATCGCGCATGCGCGTCGCTCATCTTCTTGTATCCACGGTGGCGGACGGCGCCACATGTGAAATCCGCACCCTGGCCGGCATGTCCGCGGGAGGTGGGCATGACCCGTCAGCATGGGACGTGTGCCCGGGCGCTGGCGCGTGCCTCGCGCCAGATGCGCCGCAGGGCGTCCCACAGGCCGCGCCGGCTGGCCTGACCATACACCTGCGGCATCGCGTGCATGAGGCGACGATACGCGGTGCCCAGGTTGTGATACGGCATACTGGGAAACAGGTGGTGGGTGGCGTGGTAGCGCAGACCGACCGGCGCCCACAGCGCGGTCAGGAGCAGGTTGCCGGGCACATCCACGGAGTCGAGAAACTGCTCGGAGACGGTCATCGGCTGCCCGCACGGATTGCGGTAGCAATGGGCCGCCAGCGTGCGCACCGAGTTGACGGTAAAGACGCCGAACATCATCACGTACCACAGGCCCAGCGCCCGCCACGGCAGCACGCCGGCGAACGCCAGGCCCAGGGCGCTAACGCCGTAGAGGAACGCCAGCGCCTCCTGCCAGCGCCAGCCAGGGTCATCGCGGTCGGAGATCCCGCGCTTGAAGCGCCAATCCAATGTCAACGACGACGCCCGCTCCCACAACAGCCGCCGCACCCGCGGGCTTATCCAACCGAACGGCGTCAGCAGCACGAAGCGAACCGCCACCATGGCCGGGAGCAGCGCCCCCATCGCCAGCATGGCCACCATCGCCCACGGGGATCGGGTCGCGAACGGAATATACTCGCCATCGGCGCGGGTGCCGTATACATTGCGCTGGTGGTGGTGATTGTGCACACCGCTGTAGGTATAGGACGGCGCCATCAACGCAAACCCGCACAACAGATTCCATACCCAGCGGAAGGCCGCAAAGGTGCCGCGTTTGAGGTGCGACAGTTCATGGATAAAGATCACGGCGCGGTACATGCTCAACACGCATATCACATAGAACAGCACCTGCATGGGCGGCCACGGCGCGGCCCACAACGTCAACGCGAACGCCGTCCAGCCGAGGGTGATATGGAACAGAAAGTCCGTCCAATACAGCCACACCTTCGGCTCGAACAGATCCCGCACGATACCTCGCGCATCGTCCAGGGGTAAAAATTCTCGTAATTCCGCTGATGTCATCACGCTGTCGGGAAAGTCAAAAAAAGCTACCGCATGGCGTCGGATGCGCCAGCGCCTCTGATAGACCGGAACCGGTGTGCGCCGCCGGGCGCCGCGGGCGGCGTCCTGTGGTTTTGGGAACCCGTAATGAATGTCACGGCAACATGGCCAGTTGTTGCAGCCCGGCGCTCTCCTCCAGACCAAACATCAGGTTCATGTTCTGTACCGCCTGGCCGGCGGCACCCTTGACCAGATTGTCGATCACCGACAGCACCACCAATCGATCGCCACCGGGGGGGTGGTGAACCGCGATGCGGCAATAATTGCTGCCACCGACGCTGCGCGTCTCGGGGTGCGAACCCGGCGGCATCACGTCCACAAAGGGCTCATCGGCATAGCGCCGTTGATAACAGGCCTGTATGTCCGCGCCCGGGGCGATCAGCGTCGCGTAGACGGTGGCGTGCAGGCCACGCACCATGGGCGTGAGGTGGGGCACGAAGGTCAGTGCCACGGGGCCGCCGGCGGCCTGGCGCAGGGTCTGTTCGATCTCCGGATGGTGGCGGTGACCCGATACCCCATAGGCCTTGAAACTGCCGCTGATCTCGCTGTAGAGCAGGCTCTCCGTCACTTTGCGTCCGGCGCCGCTGACGCCTGACTTGGCGTCGGCGATCAATCCGTTCACGTCCACCAGCCGCTCCTCCAGCAGCGGCAGCAGGGCCAGAATCACCGCCGTGGGATAACAGCCGGGATTGGCCACCAGCACCGCGTCGCGAATGGCAGCGCGGTTGATCTCCGGCAGACCGTATACCACCGTCTCAAGCAGATGCGGGCAAGTGTGGGCGGTGCCGTACCAATGTTGCCACTCGGCGGCGTCGCGCAGGCGGAAATCAGCACCCAGGTCGATGACGCGCACACCCTTGTCCAGTAACTCGGGCACCGCGGCCATGGCAGTGCCATGGGGCGTGGCGAAGAACACCACATCACACTGCGCCAGGGTATCTCCCTGGTAATCGCTGTACGCCAGCTCCGTCACACCGCGCAGATTGGGCAGGGTGTCGGATACCGCCCGGCCCGCCTGGGAACGGGACGTCACCGCCGTCAGCGTCACCGCCGGGTGCAGCGTTAACAGGCGCATCAGCTCGGCCCCTGTATAACCGGTGCCGCCGACGATGGCGGCCTTGATGGGTTGTTTATTCATTGCTGTCAATCAGCATAAAAGCTGCCAACGGAAAGTAAAGAGGTTTAACGCATAACGCATATAGCGTCCCGGGGCGAGTCAATCACGGCTTTGCCGGTCTGAGGCCTGCGACTTGCGCCGGTGCTGAAGTTTATTCGCCGCTCCGGCTCCGCGCATCGCCATCATGAAAAACCCGGGTCATATAGGCTATCAAATCATCGATCTGTCCTGCGTCCAGCACGCCGCCCCACGCCGACATGGTGGTACCGGCCACACCTTGCTCAATAATCCGGCGCAGCTTATCACGTTCCGAACCCACGATCAGGGGCACCGTGTGCAAATCCGGCGGGTGCGGTTGCAGTGCCGCGCCGATCCCATTCTGTCCCGAGCCGTCGGCGGCGTGGCAATAGGCGCAGTTATCCTGAAACAGACGCTCCCCGCGGCGCTGCGCCGGCGTCCCGTTCACCAGAACGGGGGCGGTGGCATGGGCGCTGCGGCTGTAGTCGCCGTAAGACCCCGGCGCCGCGGAATAGGATGAGGAATTGTCAGCCGACGCCGGCATTTTTTGCCGCTCCGGCTTCCACTGCAGCGGTTGATCGTCTGCACGGCCGCGCCCGTGACAGGTTATACACGACGACAGGAACAGTCGCCGGCCGCCGCGCTGCTCCGGGGTAAGCTTGTCCAGCGGGATACCCAGTGACAGCTTGCCGAGGGCAAAGGGAAACGCCGCGGCGTATCGGTCCATGTCCGTCCAGCCGTTCTGCGGCGTGTGGTAATAGGCGCCGCTGTGCTTACCGCGCATGAAGGTGGCGCGGATGAAGTCCACTACCGCGGTGATTTCACTGTCGCTCAATACCCGCCGAAACGCCTGCATGGCGGTTCCCTGCTTGCCGTGGGTTACAGCGTCGATCATCTTGTCCCGGGTCAGATCGGCGGGCGGGTGGGTGAAATTCACCGGCGGCGGCGACAGGTAGCTGCTGGCCACGGTGTCGGCGGTGCCGTCATAGCCGTGGCAGAAATAGCAGTGGTTGTTGTAAACCGTGCGCCCCAGCGCCAGGTCGGCGCTGGCGGCGTCCCGCGCCGCTCCGTAGGCCGGCACGATCAGCCAGCCGATCAGGCGCTCTAATAACCGTCGTCGCTGGGGGCTTTTTTTTTGTCCGCGGGCACATCGGCGGTGGCCGTAGTGCCGCCGGCGGCGTCAACACCCTTGCCCTGGATAAAGGCCTCGAACACGAACTCCCCCACGTCGGCAATCTGCTGGGGCGTAAGGACCTTTTCCCATGCCGGCATCACCGAGCCC
Organism: uncultured Gammaproteobacteria bacterium; assembly: GCA_964463055.1. Lineage (GTDB taxonomy): Bacteria > Pseudomonadota > Gammaproteobacteria > CAWJPQ01 > CAWJPQ01 > CAWJPQ01. The sequence continues at coordinate 23,946 of CAYXAX010000015.1, forward strand.
ACCTTGCCCTTGGAAATGGAGTGGAACAGGGTCGGCCGGTTGAAACGGCTGCGCGAGTCGGCGGACAGAAAGTTGCGCGGCCGGGGCTGAATGGACTTATAGCGCGGCCCGCGCCCGTTGCCCTTCTTACCGTGGCAGGTGAAGCAGTTGTGCATGAAGAACGCGCGGCCCTTGTTCACATCCCCTTTGAGACCGTTGGGGAACGGCAGGGACATATCCACGGGCGTGGCGTGTGCGGCGGTATTGACGGGCATGCTCATGTTGTGGGGATTGGCCGGCATGGCGCCGGAATCACCGTAACCCGCGTCGCCTCCGTCTTTGGCCACCGGCGCGCCCGGCGCCGAGTCGTCGTGAGGCTGCATGAATGTCTTGCGCACGTAGCTGACGATGGCCGCAATCTGGGCCTCGGACAGTCGCCGCTTCCAACCCACCATGGCCGTGCCCGGTCGCCCGTAGGTCACCGAGGTCAGCATGCGCTCGGGACTGAGCTCCTCCCGGGACTTGGCGGTGGTGAAATTGCGCGGCGGCGGGTCCAGGGCGGTCTGTGCCCGGCTGTTGCCGTCGCCGTGGTCCCCGTGACAGGGGGCGCAGTACTTGTGATAGAGCTTGCTGGCGTCGATCCGGTCCCGAGACTGGGGCGGGCTGGACGCCAGCTGATCGGCACCGGCCGGCGCCACGACGCCCGCCAGCAGGAATATCAGAAAAAGCGCATTACGCAAGACTGTGTCGTTCATCAACGGGTTCATTACTAAGCCGTTTTTATGGCGCGGGGCGCCGGGATGGGTTACCCTAAAACGCACCTGTCATATTGCAAGGCCGGTGACCGGGCGATTAAACTGTTACCTAATAAAAACAACAGCGATCCAATAGTGGGATTGTAACGCAAGATGAGGGAAGAATTCGACGTGATAACACACCCTCAGCGCTTTTTTGGGGTTATCAGCCGTTTGCTTATCCTGGCGCTGGCGGGGGGATTCGCCTCATCGGCCGTACCCTCGACCATCCTCGGCTCCAAACACGACTTTACCGGTCTGAACAACCGCACCGGGGTGGTGGCCATGCCCAGCGTGGCGTTCACCGACTACGGCAAGTCCTGTGTGTACTGCCACGTCCCGGCGGACCCCCAGGCCCTCACCGGCGCCGCCGCCCACGGCCGCATTCAGGGCTGGAATCGCTACACACCGGCCACCAATGCCTATGATCTATACGACAGCCGCACCATCGACAACAAGGTGCGCACCCCCAGCCCCATCAGCCTGCTATGCCTGTCGTGCCACGACGGCACCATGGCCGTGGACATGACCGTGTTCAAACCCAACGCGTGGAAGAGCTCCGAGGACGCCGCCCTGCACTTTCGCATCAACGGCGGCAACAACCTGTATAGCTGCGGCAAGTGCCACAACGGCAAGGTGGCCCACAATATCGAGATCAAGGACATCAGCACTGATCTGCGCAACACCCACCCCATATCCATGACCTATGCCGGACTGACCAGCAAGGACCCGGACTTTCGCCCGCCGGACGGGGCCTATGGCTTCGACAACGGCGTCAAGCTCTATGACGGCAAGGTGGAATGCGCCACGTGTCATAATGTGCACAACCCCGACGTGACGCTGTTCGCGCGCGTCGGCGTCGACCGGCTGTGCGAAACGTGTCACATTAAATGATGGGTCGCAGGTCTCGGGCCCTAGAATGACCGGTCACAGGTCGCAGGTCTCAAGTCGCGGGTCTTAAAGCCTGCAAGCCAAGCGGGCCCAGTTATTACCATATGCAGATCTTTTATCGTCCACGTGTTATCAGGCTTGGTAGCACCAACCCCCAGCATACCCTTGAGCAGCGCACACTGATTCGCACGCTGATGCGCGCCGTCCTTGCGCTGTGCCTGCTCAACGGGGTTCTGTTCATGACGGGGTGTGCCTCCACGCCCAAGATGGAAGAGTTTGTCCCGCCCGTCTATCCACCGCCGCCCGCCGATCCGCGCTTCATCTACGAGCGCACCCTGAAATTCAGCAGCAACGTGGAAGACTTCACCACGGGCGATGCCATCAAGCTGTTCGCCACAGGCGAGTCGCGCAAGATCCAGGCGCTGATCAAGCCCTACGGCGTGGCCGTCTACCACGGCCGTGTCTATGTCACCGACACTGTGGACCGCGAGGTCATGGTGTTCGATATCCCCGGCAAGCGCTTTTTTATCATCGGTAACCGCTCTCCCGGGGCACTGCAGAAACCCCATGGCATCGCCGTCTCCAGCACCCGCAAAGAGGTCTACGTCTGTGACAGCGCCACAAAGCGCGTCATGGTCTACGACCTGGACGGTAAATTTCTGCGCGCCCTGGGCAATAAGGAAATATTCGACCGCCCCAGCGGGGTGGCGATCAGTCCCGACGGGGACAAGGTATACGTGGTGGATACTGGCGGGCTGTCCTCCACCCATCACGTAGTGGTGGTCCTGGACAGCACCTCCGGCAAAGTGCTGCAGACCATCGGCAGCCGCGGCAGCAAACCGGGCCAGTTCAACCTGCCGCTGCAGGACGCCGTGGCGCCTGACGGCACCCTGTACGTGGTGGATGGCGGCAACTTCCGGGTGGAGGCGTTCAATCCGGACGGGACATTCAAGTTGAAATTCGGCTCGGTGGGCCGCCTGCCCGGTCAGTTCGCCCGACCCAAGGGCATCGCGGTCGGTCCCAAGGGTAACATCTACGTGGTGGACACCGCCTTCGGCAACTTACAGATATTCAACCCGCAAGGCCAACTGCTGATGTTCATCGGCAGCCGCGGTGAAGCCGCTGAACCCGGCAAGTACATGCTGCCCGCCGGCATCGCCGTGGACGAAAACGGACGCATCTATGTGGTGGATCAGTTCTTCCGCAAGGTGGATGTGTTCCGGCCCTATGCGCTGAAGCGCACTGACGGGTACGCTGGGGTGCTTGAACCACGTAAATAGGCTTTCGCCTATTTACGTGGTTCAAGGTTTCGAGTTGATCCTCTCCCTGCGGGAGAGGATGATGAGTTGAAATATCCTTTAGATCCCCCTCATCCTAACCTTCTCCCTGGGAGGGAGAAGGGATTAAAAGCTCATCTTAGCGAAGGCGGCATATCTTATCTCCCTCTCCCTCCCAGGGAGAGGGGACGGGGTGAGGGGCAGTTAAGGATATGCGCGTAGCGCATTCCATGTAGCATTGCGGGTTTTCTTAACTCGAAACGGTTGTGATTCATGGGGCGCATAGCGCCCCATGAATCACAACTTAGCCGTAATATGCGACAACCCCCCGAAGCTGCCGATCCAGGCGGTGCCATCCTTGGCGAAGTCCATGGAGAACACGTTGTCGGCGTACAGACCGTCGGAGGTGGTCATGGTGGTGAAGCTCTTGCCGTCGGCGTTGAGGCGCGCCAGGCCGTGGTCGGTGCCGATCCACAGGCGGCCTTTGGGGTCC
>CAYXAX010000016.1:0-25930 GCA_964463055.1 uncultured Gammaproteobacteria bacterium
TATTTGTGGTATTCGTCTTGAGCCAGGCACATCTGTCACGCTAGGCCTCGCTGGCCCCGGTGAGGAACACGTTGTTTTATGCCAGAGATGCATGCAGGTCACTTGAGCAAGCGGTTAGCGTTATTCGTTATAACAGCATTCGTTCAAGCCATATTTTTTTTTGTATGTAATGAAGCAGTTGCGGCGAACCTGGAAGGGGGTGGCGATAGCGGCGTATTTTCGTCGGATGTGTCCAGTGAAGACAAGCAACCGCAGAAATATATCCTGTCATCGTTTTTATCGAAATTCAACGTCACCGGCTATGTAAAAAACGAGACCGCGTACCGCTTTGATGAGCCGCGATCCATCACGAAAATCCGTAATATCGCCTATATAAGTGCAAATCGGTTTTTCGGCTCCAGCGTAAAATTCACATTCAGCGGCTGGGCATACTACGACTTGGCCTATGATTTGTTCAACTACGATACCATCTCCGGCCGCTCCGTGCGTGAAAGCTCACAACCCTTGGTCTTTGTCGAGAATCTTGCCAATCAAAAGGATTCCCCCGTTGCCGAAGTCCGGGAGTTGTACGTGGACCTGTTTTTACAGAATACGGATATTCGCATCGGTAAACAGTTCGTGGTGTGGGGGGTTCTCGAAGGGGTCAGGGTCACGGATGAAATCAATCCCATTGATTTTAGAGAATTGATTCTGCTTGATTTGCTGGACTATCGCATACCGCTGTGGACCTTCAAGTTGGATCATTACGCCTCGATAGGTAAGTTTGAATTTTTGTGGATTCCCGAAGTTCGGCACAATGAACCGGCCCCGCAAGGTTCCGAGTGGGAGTTGCTGCAGACCGTGCCGAATACCCGCGCACCCCCGGAGTACGGCCTGCGCGAATCTGAGGTCGGCCTCAAGTACACCGCGGATATCGGCGATGCGGAGGTGGCATTAAGCTATTTCTATACATGGGATGACTTTCCCACGATATTTCGCAATGTGCGACTCAACAGCGCACAAGACCCGGTATTTTTCCCGACTTATACCCGCATTTCCATGTTCGGCGCCACCCTCGTAGAGCCCCTCGGCATTACAATATTAAAGGCTGAACTGGCCTATGTGCCGGACAAATATTTTGGTATTCACAGTGTTGATCAGAATGGCGATGGGTTTCTCGACAACAATGGCGCAGTACGGAAACAACACCTCAGATGGGGGCTTGGCATCGACGTCAATTACTGGGGTATCGATTTTTCGCCCGCGTTTGTTCAGTGGATCATCTTCAACTACGACAACTCACTGATCCAGGACCAATATGACACCTCGTTCAACCTCTATGTCAGGAAGGTCTTTCCCGAACAGTCGGCGGTATTTTCCATGCTGTTGATAAAGTTGATTAACTTGAATGAGATGTTCCTCGCGCCAAAGGTCGATTTCAATGTGACTGATCATTTTGAAATATCTGTAGGCCTGGATCTGTTTTACGGAAAGATATCGCGGTTCGGTCCTGAGTCGGTGGGCGGCGGTGTGGCCAATCTCAATAATGTCGTTGAGGATGCGCAGTTCTTTGGGAATTTCCATAACAATGACAGGGTGTTTACTGAATTCAAGTACACATTCTGATTAGTGGTATCGTCGATTTGACTGGCAGGTGATGATGAGAGAGAAAATTTACGCTTCGATTGTTAGGCACCCATGGATAGTGATCACCACGGTCCTGGTGCTGACAGTCTATTTCGCATTGCAGATTCCCAAACTGCAATGGGAGACGGATGCGCGCGTCTATCTGCCTCACGGTCACCCTTCGATCAAATACGATGAGAAGGTGGAGAAGATATTCGGCGTCAAAGACGCCATTATCATCGGCATCGTCAATGAGAAAAAAGGGGTATTTAACCCCGTTACGCTCGGAAAGATCGCCAGACTCACCAAGGAAATCGCGGCTCTCCCGGGCGTTGTGGCAAACAGGACCATCGATGTGGCATCTCTGTCCACCGCGAGCGTCTTCTACGGTACGGAGACTGAGGTAGGCTCCAAGCGCCTCATGGAGAAAGTGCCCAAGACCAAGGAAGAGATCGAAAAACTGAAAAAGCTGGTATACGACAACAGTGACCTGCTGGTAGGAAACATTGTCTCCAAGGACGGGCGCGCCGCGATGATTCGCGCCAAGCTCAAAGAGGGAAAAAACAACCGCTATCAGACATATTTTCAAATCAAGGGAATTCTCGCCAGCCAGTTCGGTGCCGGTCAGTGGGGGGGCTCTGGTCAGGGATGGTCCGGCGGCGGGCAATGGGGCTCGGGAAATTGGCAAAAGAACCAGGGCGGTGGTCAGGGAGCGGGTAACGGTCAACAAAAGGGCGGCAGCCAACAGTGGCAGGGCGGCTACGGGCAGCAATCGCAGGGCGCGGGTGCGACAAAAGTCGAGGACAACGGCGATAAATTCTACATCGCCGGCAGACCGGCCATAGAGGTGACCTCGGGATTGTCAGCGATAAAGGACATCAAGGTCATGGCCCTTCTGCTTCTCGTCGTCATCATGGCCATGTTGTTCTTCGTATTTCGTACCGGCAGGGGCGTGCTGCTCCCTACCTTTGTCATGTCCGCGGCCATCATCTGGACCCTGGGTATCATGGCCGTGGTGCACGTGCCGTTGTACACAATATCCACCATGCTGCCGGTGATTCTCGCCGCGGTGGGGATCGGTGACGCGATACATCTGCTCAGCCGCTATTATGACCATGTTCTGGAAAACCCCCAGGGAGAGGGGCGTGATCTCATTCTGCGGGCGTTGAACAGACTGAGCGCCCCGCTTCTGACCACGACACTGACCACGGCCGCCGGCTTCATGGCCCTGTTGTTCGCCGCAATGCCGCCATTCCGCGTGTTCGGTTTATTCACCATCATCGGGATATTCGTCTCCTGGCTCCTGACGGTGAGTTTCATCCCCGCGGTCTTGACCCTGCTGCGGCCCAAGGTTGGCGGCTATTTGATGAAGCGCAAGATGATGCGTGTCTACAACGAGTCGGGTTGGTGTTCAAGGTCTCTTGTGAGTCTGGGTAATACAATAAATACCCATCGCCTGTTGTGGGGGCTGGGGCTTGCGGTGATAGCAGTGATAGCGCTTTACGGCGCAAGCAAGGTATACGTCGATTCAAGCTGGATGAGTGACTTCAAAAAAGGCAGTGAGATATCCGTGGCCACGGATATCCTGAATAAGAAGTTCAATGGGACAATATTTCTCAATGTCGTCATTGAAGGAAAAGACAAGGATGAGATCAAGTCTCCCAAACTGTTGAGGAAAATCGAACAGCTTCAGGATACGGTCGAGAAAGACCCCTATGTCGGTAACTCGCTGTCAATCGTCGATTATCTGAAGAGCATGAACAAGACCTTTCATGCCAATGACGAACGCTACGACGTGCTTCCTGATTCGCGAAAGCAGATTGCGGAGTTTCTATATCTGTTCTCCATATCCGGCCGCCCGGAGCAGCTTGATGAAGTGGTTGATTTTGATTACCGCCGCGCCAACGTGACTTTCATGATCAAGACGGATCACACGCGGGAGTTGAAGCATATCATCGATACAGTTAACGGCTTTGTGAAACGAAACTTCCAGGGACTGCCGGTGGACGTGAACCTGGCGGGGTCCGGGAATAATTCGTATGTGTGGGCCGACCTGCTGATCAAGAGCCAGACACAGTCGATCATAATCTCCAAGCTGGCGATATTTCTCATCGCCATGATGTTGTTCAGGTCATTACTCCTGGGCATTATTACAGTGATACCCGTGACGATGACCACGTTGCTGGTTGCCGGTTATGCCGGCTTCGCGGGAATCCCTCTGGATGTCTCCACGGCTTTGGCGGCGGGTCTCGCTATCGGTGTCGGAGTGGACTATACAATTCACTATATACACCGCTACTGGGACGAGCGAAGGACAGGCGCCGACCATGCGGCAGCGACGGCGGCGACCATGCGCAGTGTCGGCAGGACAATCGCCTATAACGCCATCACTGTCGCGGCCGGCTTTTCCGTGCTGCTGCTCTCCGAGTTTCCACCCAATGTGAAACTGGGAGAGTTCGTCGCGGGGTACATGCTGCTGAGCCTGATTGCGGCATTGGTGACGCTCCCCGTCTTGTTGTCGCTCAAGCGGGAATATAATCAGGGTCCCCGCGGATAACGTGTTTGATAAGCTGCATGTGGCCAGTCAAAGGCGGCTCAGCCCCGTCTGTCTGGCTGTTTTACTGCTTGTTTCATATGCGTGTCAGGCCCAGGAAGATGAGACAAAGTGGAGTCTGACACCGCTCATCGGGATCAATGCCCCGTCACTGGATCAGATAAACAACGACGTTTTTCCTGCGCCGGTTCAGTGGTCCGGTAATATCGTGGTGCAGCCCACGGGCACGCCCCAGACGGAAGTCGTTACCGTCGTCAATCCGCTTCCCAAGATCCAATTCGCCACGGAGGGTGCAATTGAGCTTGGTTATAACTTTGACAGCAACAATGCCTTGGTTCTCGGGTATGGCACCTGGGAAGGTTCTTCATCTTCGACATCACGCACAGTCCTGCCGTTCCAGGGCATTTTCAGTCAGGTCTTTTTCCAGAGGACGGGAAAATTCTCCTATAACTCCTTCAGTATCGGCTGGCGCCACAAACTGTTCGCGGATCACGGCAAATGGCGTCTGAGTACAAACGTAGGGCTGCGTGAGCTCTATGACATCGATTACAGGGAGGACATGGTATTCCTGTTCCAGACGGGGCCTGCTCAGAGCTTCAAAAGAATTGTGTCTGTCAATCCTCAGGCCACTGGTGTCGCGATGCTGCGATTGGGGCTTGATGGAGAATATTTCCCCGTGCACTGGTTATCTATCGGGGTGCGGGGCGGCTATGACTTCGGCTTTCAGAAGTTTTCATTAAACAATGCCTCCATCAAGAGCGACCTGCAATCCAACGACAATGTTGGCACCATTCTGCTGCCCATAAGGCCCGGTTCGGACGGAAAAATTCAGTATCTGCTTCCGGATGGCTCGGGTTACAACAACCTCAGAGTCAGTATGGACGGTTGGGAACTCATGCTTGGCGTCACCTTTTATCATTAATTAAACGGGGGTGTGTATTTTGTCAGGTCCTCTCAAATCCGATACCCGTGAATTCCGGTGATAGGGTGACATCGCTTGTGAAGACGGCCGCCGTGCTGTGCTGCTTTCTGTTGGTGCTCGCGGCGCCGGCCGGGTCGAATGTCGCCTTGGCCCAAGGCGAGGGTACGGGTAAAACGGGGCGCGCTGCCGAGGACCAGATTGCAGAGGGTGATCGCTATTTCAGCGCCGGAGATTTGGACAAGGCGATCGAGGCATACACAAACGCAGTAAAAGACGCTCCGGATAATGCCGAGGCCCGTTACAAACTCGGTGTCACCCTGGGGAGAGAGAGAAAGTTCCAGGCGGCAATTGAACAGTTGGAGAAATCCATCACCTTGGATCCGTCCAATGTCACGGTCCAAAGGACTCTGGCGGGTGCGTATGAGGCCGCCAATCTCGTTAAAAAGGCCCAGGACGCCTATCAGAAGTTGCTGGGCATGACCACGAACCCGAGAATCCTTGCGGATGCGAATAAGCGTTTTACGCTCATAACGGCCAAAGAGTATGCCCAGAAGGGTGATACGACGGCGGCGTTGAAGCTGCTTGATGATTTGCGCAAGCAGACAGGTGATGACCCGGAGGTCATTTACTATATCGGTGTCACCAATTCGCTGGCCAACAACGTCGATGCGGCGGAGCAGGCGTTTAAAAAAATCATCCAAATGCTGCCGAATAATCGCAACGCGTACCAGAACCTGATCAAGCTGTATGAGCAGCAAAGGCAATACGACAAGGCCATCGCGGCTATGGAGAGAATGATCAAGACTGAAGATCCTCGGTCGAGAGAGTATCAGGAGGATAGCCTGGGACTGCAACTCCTGAAGGGCAGGCTCGCCCTTGAAAAAGGTGATGCGGGCAAGGCCCTGTCGGCCTTTAACAAGGCATTGACCATCGATCCGCGCAATGCATTCGCCAACTACAATCTCGGCGTCATTTATCAACAGGAAGGGCGTTGGAAAGAAGCAGAGAGGTCTTTAAATGCGGTTCTGGAAAGCATGCCGGGAAATCTGGATGCGCAGTTGAGATTGTCCGGGATCTACATAGAGACTAATCAAATACAAAAGGCGGTTGGCCTGCTGGAGGGGTTGATAAATAACGCGGGTAATACGCCGCAAGGTCAGCAGGCTCGCAATATGCTCGCACGGCTGGAGGCCAGCCTGAAGCAACAGCAGGAAAGTGGAGGGGGCATTGATGAGCAAATCAAGAAATATGAACAACTCGTAGAAAAGAATCCCGGTAATGTGGAAGAGCGGATGCATCTCGCGGCGCTTTATCTGAGGAAAAAGGATAACGAAAAGGCCAAGGCGCAGTATCAGGCGGTGATAAAGCTCGATCCGGGCAACGTGAACGCTCATGGTACGCTCGGCGCGATATTCGATGATGCTGGGTCGTTTACCGAGGCGATTGAGCAGTATGCCCTCGCGGTTTCCCTGGAGGGCGATCCCGAGCGCGCGGCAGGCATCGCCAGAGTTATCCTGCTGGCGCTTGGCAGGCAATACTTTAATGAAAATAAACTGAGTGATGCTTTGCGCGAGTTCAATATTGTTCTTGAAAAAGACCCGGACAATGTGGTGGCCCTGCTCTTCACAGGGATGATTTATTCCAATAACAGCGAGTTGGAGGACGCCGTCGCGGCTTTTCAAAAGCTGCTGCGAAACCATCCAAACCACCTGCCTGCCCGAATAAATCTCGCTCTTGCCTATGAGCGTCTGAACCGTGAGGATGATGCGATACGCGAGTACCGCTATATCCTCGAGCAGAGCCCGGATTCCCGGATCGGAGAAGATGCCAAGCGCAGGCTCAAGATGGTCGAAAAGAGAATTAAGGGGCTGTTCTCAAATCTCGATTATCGCATGGTCTATGACAGCAACAGTAATCTGGCGTCCCAGTCTTCCGAAGAATACCGCACCGAGGTGTCTTTGAATTTTTCCTATCGCTACAAGGCGGATAACGATATCAGATACGCCTTTACCTGGGCGCCTCAGTATTCTACTTATCACGTAGGGCACTTTGATTTTTTGACCAACGATCTTACTCTGTCTCTGTCGAAAATTACGGCAAGGCGTACCTTGGCGGCCGGGGTCACTCATGCTATACAAAACAGCCTGGTGAGCGGCGGCCGCGTCAGTTCCAGCAACACAATATTCCTGGAGTCCAGCGAGGCATTCAGAATGCCGTCGATTTTCCATTGGGACCCGGATAAACCCGTCGACAGCTCGGTGAAGGTGGATTACTTTTATTCTGATCTGAACACCGGATCAAACAGCTTCTTCAGCGCGCGGACCACGTCGATCGGCATGACGTTTGATCAGAATTTCGCTTTTCGAAAAATTGTCGGTCTGAGTTATTTCTATACCAGAAACAGGAATAAACAGGATATCGGCAGTGACAATGCCTATAACAGCCATCGTATCAGCATAAATTTCCAGAGTGGATTCAACTCCAAGAACGAAATACTCAGACGCATGTCGTCGAGTGTGACCTACAGCCTTTTCTATTATAATTACGTAAATCCGGATTCCTTTTCCAACTTTACCCGGAGACGGACGAATGTAACAAACCTGCTGACGGCGGGTTTGACATACGGATTCAGGCCCAATATCAATTTTTATCTGAATTACTTTTATCAAATGAACAATTCAAACCTGCCAGTTGGCTTCGTCTTTAGCGCCCGTGACCGTGTTGAGGGTTTGCAGGGCAATACCTCCGCCACGCCCATCGGTATACAAAGCACGTCGCTGGGAGATTTTTCGCGGCAGTCGATCACCTTTGGCATGGGTTGGAGTTTCTGAGTCCGGCGCGTATCGATGGCATTTTCGCGCGGGCCGTCTCGGAGTATGATTTTTATTATTAAATGAAGAGGATTTGCCATGGCCGATAAGTCTGTACTATCGAATCAGGAGTTTCAGGACGTCGTGAAGTTTCACGGTTGTTATTGTCTGGATATCGCGATGGGCTATCGCGTCTCCAAGGCGCTCATGCGCGAGATGGGCAGTGACATGGATGACATGAAGGCGGTCTTTGCCCGGGTGGGCACGCCCACATGTTCGGTGGACGCCATCCAGAAAGTGGCGGGCTGTACCTTCGGCAAGCGCAACCTCATCATGATGGACTTGGGCAAGTCCGTGTTCATGCTGCAGAATACCAAGACGGGCAAGGCGGTGCGCGCCTACTGCCATTACTGGGACGATTTTGACCACAGCGCGATTCGCGCCATACGCAAGGAGGCCAACAGTCCGGGTGCCACGGAGCAGGCCAAGGCGGCGCTGCAGCAGGTACTCGACGATAGTATCGCGACAATCCTCACCCTGCCGGAGGAGCAGCTGTTCAAGCTTGAACAGGTATCCGTTGAGAACCCGCCGAAGTCTTCCAAGTACCAGTCGGCGCCTTGCGCATCATGCGGGGAATATACCAATGTCGCCAACTTGTCTGACAAAGGCGGGGTCCGGGTCTGCCCGGATTGTGTTTAGGCTGCGCGCCGAATTAGCGGCGCGAGACAGGCAAGACAGGTTGTATCAATCGCGCTGGGCGTTGAATGCGGCCACTGCCCAGGTGATGGTGGCGGCGGTGAAGAATCCAAGAATCACCACACCTTTTAGGTATTGAGAATAGCCGGTACTCCCATCGAGCATGACCGCCCTGACCGCCTCAACGGCATAATCGATGGGATTGATCACGGCGACGGTTTTAATCCAGCCAGGCATGAACTCCTTGGGGACCAGAGCCGAAGACAGGAACATCAGCGGCAGCGTCATCAGATTACCGATCATCACCAGGGGTTCTTCCCGCTGTAGAAGAATGGCGAGTCCGTTGGAGATGGCGGCAAAGCTCAGGCCCAGCAGAAGAATCACTATCATTGCTTCGATCACCGCCATCAGGCTCAGGCTGTTGGTTGCCCCGATGGCCCAGGCGAGCAGCAGAATAAGCAGGGTCTGGGCGATGACCTGAACCGCCGAGTGAATGATACGGCTCAGTACGATCGCCGCGCGCGAGATGGGCGCCACCAGCAGTTTATCCACCGTCCCGGATGTGATTTCCCTGAGCAGGCTGACGCCGGACCATGAAGATCCGAACAGCACCGTCATGATCAATACCCCCGGCAGGAAGTACTTGTCATAGTTGTCCGTCGGGAAGCCGGGGAGGTGAATCATGTTGCCGAACAGCTGACCGAATATCAGGAGCCATATCAGGGGCTGCAGCAGCGTGAACAGCGACCACCCTGGCATGCGGATGGTGATGCGAACGTATTTGATGAACAGATACCAGGTATCCAGCAGCAAGGTCTTGCCCCTCTAGATTAGTCCCGCGCAGCGTGAAAAGTCACTTGTCGCTCTTGTCCTTGTCCCACTGCTCTTTGTTGCCCCATTGGCCTTGATCCCAGGTCTTTTCATCCGGCTTGTTGTCCTGCCAGGCGGCGTCCTTTTGGGGTTGGGCGGCGCTGTCTTTCTTGTGCTGTCCGGACCCGTCCCGGTCTCCCCACTGCTTGTCCTGGCCCCAATCACCTTTGCCCTGGTCAGGCCACTGCTCGTTCGGCCATGACTCTCCGCCCTGCTGTTGGTTCGGCGCCTGTTCTTGTTCACTCTCCTGCCGGTCCGCGCCATCCCATTTTTCCCACTGCTTGCTCTGTCCCCACGATCCTTTGCCGGCCCATTGTGACCACCATTCTTCAGTGGTCTCCGATTCGCCACCCTCCAGACTGATGCCGGTATATTTGATAAAGACATCATCCAGTGTGGGGCGCGACAGAGAGAGGGTCTTGATTTGCACTTGATATTCGTCGGCGAAGTGCATGATCTTGGCGATGTTGCTGGGCGCATTTTCCAGGTATAGGTGCAGGTTTTCCTGCTCCCACACGGTATTCTGTATATACGGTTGGTCCGCGATGCCGTTGGCAAATGCCTTCGCCGCCTCGTTCACGGTGTCGAACACCAGTACCACGGCGTCACCGCTGATTTTGTCCTTGAGCTCGTCGGGGGTGCCGATGACCTGGATCTTCCCGGCGTTGATGATGGCGACACGCTGCGCCAGCTTGTCGGCCTCTTCCAGGTAATGCGTGGTGAGCAGGATGGTCAGCTTGAGTTCCCGGTTGAGCTTCTCGATGAGCTGCCAAAGGCTTTGGCGGCTGTGAATGTCCAGACCCAGGGTCGGCTCATCGAGAAACAATACCTGGGGTTTGTGAATCAGGGATGTGGCGATGTCCAGTTTCCTGCGCATGCCGCCGGAGTAGGTCATGACCGGCGTGTCGAGGCTGTCGCCCAGATTGAAGTATGCGGACAATTCGTCAACACGCTTTTTCAGCTCATTGCTTTCGATGCGGTACAATTGGCCGTGGAGCATGAGGTTCTCCCGGCCCGTCAGCAGATAATCCACGCCGGTCTGCTGCCCGACGAAACCGATGGCGGCGCGGACCTTGTCGGGGTCGGTGTCCACGCTGTGCCCCGCCACCACCACCGAACCTTCGTCGAAACCCGCCAGGGTGCAGAGTACCCGTATGGTACTGGTCTTGCCGGCTCCGTTGGGGCCGAGTAGCGCGAATATCTCACCCTGTTCGATAGACAGGCTTAGGCCGTCGATCGCCCGGCATCCGGAGGGATAAACCTTGGTGAGTCCGCTGACTTCGATCATCGCGACGGGATTATGCCAAAAGGGCGTGGCTTGAATACATGCGGGAGCCGGCCTGTGATGTTGATGTGTTGTGATTGTTTATTCGCAAAGGATAGCCTGTCACCGCATTATATCATATGGTGTTTTGCATCATTCTGCTTTTTCTATGAAAAACACCATATTGGAGTATCCTACGACCCATGAGAGTGATAGGTATCGAGACTTCCTGCGATGAAGCCGGCGTGGCCGTCTATGATTCCCATGGCGGTCTGCTGGCCCACGCCCTGCGCAGTCAAGTGGGAATTCATACCCAATTCGGCGGGGTGGTGCCGGAACTGGCCTCCCGTGATCACGTGCGCCACCTGGTTCCACTCATACGCGAAACCGTGGATCGCGCAGGATTGCGCCTGGGAGAACTGGACGGTGTGGCCTACACCGCGGGTCCCGGATTGATCGGCGCCCTGCTGGTGGGAGCGGCCGTGGGCCGCAGCCTGGCCTGGGCCCTCAAAGTACCGGCCATTGCCGTGCATCATATGGAGGGACACTTGTTGGCGCCGCTGCTTGAGGCCGAGGCGCCGGACTTTCCGTTCCTGGCCCTGCTGGTTTCGGGCGGTCATACCATGCTGGTCAGGGTAGACCGCATCGGCGCCTATGAGGTCCTCGGCGAGACCCGCGACGACGCCGCCGGGGAGGCTTTTGACAAAACGGCCAAACAGCTCGGGCTGGGTTATCCCGGTGGGCCGGCAGTGGCCGAACTGGCGCGACACGGGAACCCGCGGCGCTTTCACTTCCCGCGTCCCATGACCAACCGCCCCGGACTGGATTTCAGCTTCAGCGGCCTGAAGACCTATGCCGTCAATACCCTGCACGAGCACGGCGCCGACCGGCAGACCCGTGCCGATATCGCATATGCCTTCCAGGAGGCGGTGGTGGATACCCTGCTCATCAAGTGTCGGCGCGCCATTGAGCATACCGGTCTGCCGCGCTTGATCATCGCCGGCGGAGTGGGTGCCAACCAAGCGCTGCGCCAGCGCCTGGGCGAATATGGGTTGCAGTCAGGGGTGCGTGTCTATTACCCGCCGCCGGAATTATGCACCGACAATGGCGCCATGATCGCCTATGCCGGCTGGCGGCGTCTGCGCGCGGGTCAGCATGCCCCGCTGGAAATCGGTGCGCGGGTGCGCTGGCCCATGGATGAGTTGCCGTCTGTGGAGTAGCCGGTATATCGCGTTGAAACTAGCCGGCGCTATCCTGGCGTTTTTTCCCGATCTTGGGTTCGCTGCCGTTGGCCAGGTTGCGTATGTTTCCCCGGTGGCGCCAGATCAGCAGCGCGCTCATCACCACCGCCATGGCGGAGTATACCGGTGCATCCAGCAGCCACAGTGACCATAGCGGTGCCGTGACGGTGGCCGCCAGCGCCGCCAGCGACGACATACGGAACAGCAGCGCCGTCACCACCCATACCGCCAACAGCAGCAGGCCCACCGGCGTGTAGACTCCCAGCCACACCCCCAGTGCCGTGGCCACCCCCTTGCCGCCCTTGAATCGAAAAAACACCGGGAACAGATGACCGAGAAACGCCGCCAGGCCCACCGCCGCCACCACGGCCGGCGACAGTGCCAGCGCCTTGACCATCAATACCGGGATCAAGCCCTTCAGCATGTCCCCGGTCAGCACCAAGGCCGCCGCCCGCTTGCTGCCGAGACGCAGGACGTTGGTGGCGCCCGGGTTGCCGGAGCCCTGGGTGCGCGGATCCGGCAGGTGCATCGCGGCGGAGATGATAACCGCGCTGGACACCGAGCCCATCAAATAGGCGATAATGACCATGAGCCCATCAATCATCGCGGCATTGCTCCATCGGATTTCCGATTAACAGGGAAAGGCCGGTGCAATGACCACTCGGAACAGGGGTTCGGCATAATGGGTACATTCGAGATGATGGGTTATCAGCGGCATATTTTGCGGACATAAGCATACCAGATGAACCGGCTGTCACGAATACCCCTCAACACGGCGCGCCAACGGCTGTAAAAAACCACATGGATATCATTTATATTAACGATTTACGCATCGACACCGTTATCGGCGTCTTCGAGTGGGAGCGGCGCATCAGGCAGGCCGTCATCTTCGATATCGAGATGGCGGCGGACGTGCGCCGCGCGGCGTCCTCGGACAGTATCGAGGATACCCTGGACTATAAAGCCGTTGCGAAGCGGGTGATCGCGTTCGTGGGGCAGAGCGATTTCCAGTTGGTGGAGACCCTGGCCGAGCGGGTCGCGGCGATCATTCTCAAGGAGTTCCATGTTGCATGGGTCAGGCTCAGGGTGAACAAGCAGGGGGCGGTGCGCGGCGCCCGTGACATCGGAGTCGTGATTGAGCGTACGCTATAGGTAGCGTCCCGTGGTCCGTGTCTTCGTCAGCATCGGCAGCAATATCGACAAGGAAATCCATGTCCGCGCCGCCGTTACCGAATTACGCCGGCGTTACGCTGATGTCGTTGTGTCCTCCGTCTATGAGAGCGAACCGGTGGGCATGCAGGGGGAGAATTTTTATAACCTGGTGGTGTCATTCGCCACGGACCTGCCGCCCCAGGCCGTGGCCGACGCGCTGCGGGAAATCGAGTCCCGCCATCAACGCGACCGCAGCGGTGCACGGTTCGTCTCCCGAACCCTGGACCTGGACCTGATCCTCTATGGAGATGCCGTTCTGAAAGAAGACGGCCTGGCCATCCCGCGCGCGGAGGTGACGGCGTGTGCCTATGCGCTGTGGCCGTTGGCGGAAATCGCCGGTGATACACGTCACCCCGAGAGTGGGGAGCGCTTCTGCGACCTGTGGTCGCGGTTCGATAAGACCACCCAGCCCATCTGGCCCGTGGACATGACCCTGGATGCCGGCGCCGAATCGTGACGGCACCGTTTACATGGCAGCGCGCATTTTCCCGCGTGCCACTCGCTCGCCATGAAAATTATTCAGGTACGCCTTAGATGTAAAGATGCCGCCCCCCGTCCACGGTCAAGACATGGCCGGTGGTGTAGGTGGCGTCTCGGATCAAATAAAGCGCCGCCCTGGCGATTTCCTCCGGTTCGCCGCGGCGCTTCAGCGCGGTGTTGGCAATGAGATCTCGTTGCTCCCCTTCCTCCTGGGGCAGTTCAGGCCACAGGATAGTCCCCGGGGCGATCCCGTTGACCCGCACCCGGGGCCCCAATTCCTTTGCCAGCGACCGGGTCAGCATGTGCATGCCGGCTTTGGCGATGCTGTAGGCGGGAAAGGACGCCAGCGGTGACTCGGCATACACGTCCACCATGTTGACGATGCAACCGTGCCGCGGTCTCAGGTGCGTGGCTGCAGACTGACACAGAAAGAACGGACCCTTGAGGTTGCTGCCCAGCAAGTCGTCCCACTGAGCCTCGCTCACCGTCCCGAAGGGGGTGGGGTAGAACGTGGAGGCATTGTTGACCAGGATATCCAGGTGTCCCCACGTCGCGACCGCCTTGTTCACCAACGCAGCAATGGCGCTGGGGTCGAGAAGATCGGCCTGCGCCACGGCGGCGGAATCCGCGCGCTGTTCGTTCAGCGCCACGGCCAGGCGTTGGGCATCCTGCGCCGATGTATTATAGTGAAGCACGAGGTTGGCGCCGTGGACGTGCAGTGTGCGCGCAATGGCCTCGCCCAGGCGCCGTGCCGCGCCGGTGACCAAGGCGACTTTTCCTACCAGAGTCTGAGAGTGATTTTGCGTCATACAATCCTTAGGTCTTACACGGCTGTTGTGTGCAGGCGCCCGCGCGGCGCGGGTGCGGTTGCCTACTCGGCGGTCAGTCATGCGCGGCGGTAACCCCGAACGATCCCCGCTGCCTGTGCCCGACCCGCCGGCCTTGGCGCACAGCCGTCGCGTTGCGGCGCTAATCCGCCGGGAGATCGATGCCGGCGGGGGGCGCATCACCTTCGCGCGCTATATGCAGTTGGCCTTGTACGAACCGGGGCTGGGCTATTATAGCGCGGGGGCGCGCAAATTCGGCCGTGACGGAGACTATGTCACCGCGCCGGAGCTCTCACCCATGTTTTCCCGCTGCGTGGCCAGGCAGTGCGCCCAGGTACTGGCGGCGGGCGGGCGCGATATCCTGGAATTCGGCGCCGGTTCCGGGGTGATGGCGCGTGACATCCTGGCGGCGCTGGAGGCCGCGGGGAGCCTGCCGGACGGTTACCATATCCTGGAGGTCAGTGCGGACCTGCGCCGCCGCCAGCGCGAAACACTGGAACGGGCCGTGCCCCACATGCTGGACAGGGTTCACTGGCTGGATGGATTGCCGGATGGTGATTTCGAAGGCGTGGTGCTCGCCAACGAGGTCCTGGACGCGTTTCCCGTGCATCGCTTTTACGTGGTGGATGACGGCATGGCCGGCGAGTACTACGTCACCTGGGAGGGTGACGGTTTTGCCTGGCAACAGGGACCGCTCAGCGGACCCGAGATCCGCGCGGCGGTGGATGCCGTCGCGCGGGACGTCGGCCTCGCGCAGCTGGGCCGCGGCTATACCTCTGAAGTGAATGCGTTGCTGGGTGGTTGGATGGAGGGGATCGCCGGCTTCTTGAAGCGCGGTGTCGTGCTGACGTTCGACTACGGTTATCCGCGCCGCGAATACTATCACCCGCAGCGCCGCGCCGGCACGCTCATGTGCCACTACCGCCATCACGCCCACGATGATCCCCTGATCCTGCCTGGCCTCCAGGACATCACCGCCCACGTGGACTTCACCGCCGCGGCCGAGGCCGCGCATCGCGCGGGGCTGACCGTGGCGGGGTTCACCAACCAGGCCAACTTTCTTCTGGCCACGGGTATCGACGAGATGGATCACGCTGCGTCCGGCGCCGATGCACTCTGGCAATTCGACACCGCCCAGCAGATCAAGGTCCTGACCCTGCCGCAGGAAATGGGGGAGCTGGTCAAGGTCATGGCCCTGACCCGCGCGTTTGAATTTCCCCTGTTGGGATTTACCCTGCGCGACTACCGCGGTCGTCTGTAACGGCGGGGCTATTCAGCGGCGTCGTACGGGCCGGAGAGTTTTTCCCCGGCGTATTGCTGATCCGCGTGGTAGGAAGAGCGTACCATGGGGCCGCTGGCCACCTGGGCAAACCCCAGGTCCTTTGCCGCGGCGGCAAACGTTTCGAACTCCGCGGGGGTGACGTAGCGCGCCACCGGCAGGTGATTGACCGACGGCCGCAGGTACTGACCCACGGTGAGCATGTCACAGCCGTGGGCGCGCAGATCCGCCATGACCTGCATTACTTCCGCGTTATCTTCACCGAGGCCCACCATGATGCCTGACTTGGTGGGGACTTCGGGGTAGCGGTTCTTGAACTCCCGCAGCAGGGCGAGCG
The DNA here is from genome assembly GCA_964463055.1 of uncultured Gammaproteobacteria bacterium. GTDB lineage: Bacteria > Pseudomonadota > Gammaproteobacteria > CAWJPQ01 > CAWJPQ01 > CAWJPQ01. The sequence continues at coordinate 16,098 of CAYXAX010000016.1, forward strand.
ACTCGGTATAAGTAGCACCGGGCCGGGCTACGGCGTACAGGCGCGGCACGGTCTCCAGGTTGTGATTGAACACGTCGGGCAGGGCCTCACCCAGGTGATCCAGGGCCGCCGCCATGCGGCCGCGAAAATCGGGTACCAGAATCTCCACGGTGATGTCGGGGTTGTCACGGCGCACGGCGGCGATGCACGCCGTGAAATGCCCCGCGCCGCGGTCGTCCAGGTCGTCCCGGTCCACGGAGGTGATGACCACATAGTTGAGTCCCATGGCGCTTATGGTGCGCGCCAGATTCTCCGGCTCGCGGGGATCCAGGGGCTTGGGCCGGCCGTGGCCCACGTCGCAGAACGGACAGCAGCGGGTGCAGATACTGCCCATGATCATGAAGGTCGCCGTACCGTGGGCGAAGCACTCGCCGATATTCGGACACGCGGCCTCTTCGCACACGGTGTGCAGCGAGGCCTTTCTCAGTACCGCCTTGAGACGCGCCACTTCGGGGGAATTGGGTGAGCGGGCGCGTATCCACGCAGGTTTGCGCTGTCCGGTATCCGCTACCGCGGCCAGGCGTTTGAGATGCCCGGTCTTGGCCGCCCCCTTGAGCGGATTGGGCGATTGAATCTCTACTTCGTCGCTGTCGTTCATGGCAGGTCGTCTCTTAGTGGCCGGGCCAGCCCGCCTAGCAGCTGCGATACCAGTTGATCCGTCACCGCCGGCAGCTGGCTTGGGCCGCCCTCATCGCGCAGCTGTGTGACGCGCAAACCGGGGTAGCCGCAGGGATTGATGCGGGTGAACGGCGCCAGGTCCATGTCTATATTGAGGCTCAGGCCGTGATAGCTGCAGCCGCGCTTGATGCGCAGGCCGATGGCGGCGATCTTTCTGCCGTGTACATACACGCCGGGGGCATCGCGCCGGCCGGCGGCGGCAATGCCGTGGTCCGCCAGCAGATCGACCACCGCGTCTTCCAGCAGCGTGACCAGCCCGCGCACGCCCATGCCGCGCCGCCTCAGGTCCAGCAGGCAGTACACCACCAGCTGCCCGGGGCCGTGATAGGTCACCTGGCCGCCGCGATCGGTATGCACCACTGGGACAGCCCCGGGATTCAACACGTGTTCCGGTTTTCCGTTGCGTCCCAGTGTGTATACCGGCGGGTGTTCCACCAGCCACAGTTCATCGCGGGTGGCCGTGGCGCGATCGGCGGTAAAGGTCTGCATGCGCGCCCACGCCGCGGTGTAGTCCATGCGCCCCAGGCGGCGTACCACCACCGGCGCGGCGGCGGCTGTCGCGAGGACGGGGGAGCGGTGAACCGCGTCACCGCTGAGCATGTCGCTATTGGCCATGACCATGGGGGATACCTGCGCAAAGCGTGTCAGTGCCGGGACACGGCGGGTTGTCTCAATGTCTGTTTATATGCCTGGTACAGGTCGTACAGCCGCCGCCACAGCGGCCCCGGTTTGCCGTTGCCCACGGCGCGGTCATCCAATCGGGTGACCGGGATGATCTCCCGTGTGGAACTCGACAGCCAGATCTCATCGGCCTGCTGCAGCGATGCCAGAGGGATGTCCGCCTCGTCGCAGGCCACGCCGTTGCCTCGGGCAAGCTCTATTATGAGGTCCCGGGTAATCCCGGGCAATAAAAACGGGCCGGTGGGCGGGGTGAGCACCCGTCCCCCGGTGACGATAAAGACATTGCTTGCCGCCCCCTCGGTCACCAGTCCGTCGCGCACCAGTATGGCCTCGGCGGCCCCGTCGTCCAGGGCCTGCTGGCGCAGCAGGACGTTGGGCAGCAGGGTGATGGCCTTGATGTGGCAGTACTTCCAGCGGATGTCCTCGCAGGTGATGGCGGCGACGCCGTTGGTGAGAATATCCGCCGTCAGGGCGGTCAGCGGCGTACTGATGGCGACCACCGTGGGCTGCGCGTGTTCGGGAAAGGCGTGATTGCGCGGCGCCGGCCCCCTGGTGACCTGTAGATAGATCGACTGGTCGTCGCCCTCGTTGCGGGCCACCAGTTCCTCGAGGACTTGGCGCCAGCGGTCGTGGTCCAGGGGGTTGGCCATGCGGATGGCCGCCAGGCTGTTGTCCAGGCGCTGCAGGTGCTGCTCGAGGCGGAACGGCCGCGCGCCGTAGGCGGGAATGACTTCGTACACGCCGTCGCCGAACATGAAGCCGCGGTCCATCAAGGGGACGCTGGCCTGATCCTGGGGGATGAACGCGCCGTTGACATAAACGATGGGGGTGGTCATTAGCGGAGACACTCGCATATGAAGGGTGGAAGAACCGATGGGCGGCGCCGTGGACCGGCGCCGCGACATGAGCCCGACGGGCGGCGGCTTCTATCAGTGGAACAGCATCTGGACTTCATCGGTGAGGCGTTGCCACAGCCCGCCTTCGGCAATGCTGCTCAGGGATACCAGCGGCCGCTCCGCCACGCTGTGGTCTTTAAAGACCACCTTGACGGTGCCTAGTTGCTGTCCCTTCTCCACCGGCGCGGTGATGGTGGTGTCGATGACCATGGAGGCATTGAGGCTGTTGTATTGCCCGCGGGGCACGGTCACATACAGGTCTTTCTTCAGCCCCAGGGACAGTTGCTCCGTATCTCCTTTCCACACGCGCACCGTGGTCAGCGGCTTGTCGGCGCTGTACAGGCGGTGGGTCTGGTAAAAGCGAAAGCCGTAATTGAGCAGTTTCTGATCCTCCGCCTCGCGGGCATCTTCGCTCTTGGTGCCGATCACCACGGCGATCAGGCGCATGTCATCCTCTTTTGCCGAGGCCACCAGGCAGTAGCCCGCGGAGTCGGTATGGCCGGTCTTCACGCCATCCACCCGTTCGTCGTGCCACAGCAGCTTGTTGCGGTTGTACTGGCTGATGTTGTTGTAGCTGAATTCCTTGATGGAGAACAGCTTATAGTATTCCGGAAACTCGCGGATGATGGAGCCGGCGATCTTGGCCAGGTCGCGGGCCGATGAATAGTGATCCGGGTGGGGCAGTCCGGTGGCGTTGGCGAAGTGGGTGTTTTTCAGTCCCATGGAGTCGGCGTACTTGTTCATCAGGGAGACAAAGGCATCTTCGCCGCCGGCAACGTGTTCGGCCAGCGCCACGGTGGCGTCGTTGCCGGACTGGACGATCATGCCCTTGAGCAGATGTTCGACGTCGACCTTGGACCCTACTTCCACAAAGGTGCGCGACCCGGGCGTGCGCCACGCCTTTTCGCTGATGGTCACCTTGTCATCGAGGTGGATATTGCCCGCCTTGAGTTCATGAAAGACGATGTAGGCGGTCATGAGCTTGGTGAGGCTGGCCGGTTCGATGCGCTTGTCCGCATCCTGCTCGGCGATGGTGTAGCCGCTCTCATAGTCTTCGAGCAGATAAGTGCGCGCGTCGATGGCCGGGACGGCTGGGACCAGGGACGGTGCCGCGGACGCCGCGGACACGGCGAACAGCGCCAGCAGGGCAAGTAGTGTTCTCTGATACAGTTTGGGTAACTTCATGGTGACTGATACATCCAGTTATGACAGACCGATACGGGTCGTTGAGCATGATATGGGCAGCGCTATTTTAGCGCCTAATGACGTGCAGGTGTAGAGTCGCGGCGCGCTGAGCATTTTAACGTCAGTAGACCACCAGGTCGGCGTCCGTGATGCCGTGCTGCGACAACTTGCTGGCGAGGGAGTCGGCGTGATCGACGTCGGCGAGGGGGCCGATACGCACGCGGTAAACCCGCTGATCGTTGTCCAGTTGCGCCGTGGTGATGCGTACCTGCTCAGACGCGATGTGTTTTACATGCGAGCGCATCTGCTCGGCGTTGCCGCGGTCGAGAAACGCGCCCACCTGCAGATACAAGGCGTATTTTTCCGGCGTCGTATTATGCTTGGCCCGTGCCATTTGCTGCCGGGCGTACGTCTTCGGGTCGATGGCGCGTACCTCAACGGGGGCGGTGCCCGTGTCCAGCATGCCGAGCTTGTACGCCGCGGCGTAGGACAGGTCGATTAGGCGATTGCGCATGAACGGGCCGCGGTCGTTGACCTTCACGATGACCTTGGCGCCGTTGTTCAGGTTGGTGACCTGCACATAGGTGGGCAGGGGCAGGGTCTTGTGGGCCGCCGTCATGGCGTACATGTTGTAGTCTTCGCCGCTGGAAGTGCGGTGATTGTGAAACTTGGTGCCGTACCAGGAGGCCACGCCGCGCTGCACATAACCGCTGCTGGTATGCAGGACATAATAGCGTTGGCCGTCGACGGTGTAGGATTGCGGATTGCCATAACGGCTGGGTGGCACCACCTTGGGAACGGCGTTGGGCACGGACGCCACATCCACGGGGTGTTCCGGCGCGCCGTCACCCTCGAGAAAGCCCGGCGTGCCGATGGCGCCGCAGCCGTTGAGCATCAGCACGATCGGAATAAGCAGCAGGCAGGGAGTTCTGAAGTATCGCGTACGCCGCTCGCATGTTCCGCGTGAATGATCACTTTGCGTATTCGGCACCGCTGGCTTTCCTTCAGTTGTTGACGGCGATTTCGTGCTCCTTGCCCGCCTTGATCGCTTGGCTCAGCTGGTACACGGCCATGGCGTACAAAGGACTGTGATTATAGCGGGTTATGACGTAAAAATTCTCCAGCCCGAGCCAGTACTCATATCCCGACTTGGCCTCCAGCTGAATGAGCGCGCTCTTGAGGTGCTTGTCCAGGCGCTTGTCCGGCGCAATGCCGTATTTCCTGAGCTGCGCCACTTCAATGCTGGGCTTGATGCCCATGTCCAGGGCATCGCGGAAGCCCTCACCGCTGACCCGCGCGTGCACCGCCACCGCCTGGTGGGCCTGCCAGCCGTGAATTTTAAGATAATTGGCGACGCTGCCGATGGCGTCGGCGGGGTCCGTCCACAGGTCTTTTTTACCGTCGCCGTCGAAGTCCACGGCATAGGAGCGGTAGCTGCTGGAGATGAACTGCGGCAGTCCCATGGCCCCCGCGTATGAGCCCTTCATGGACACCGGGTCCAGGTGCTGCTCGCGGGTCAGCAACAGGTAGGCCTCCAACTCGGAGCGGAAGAAATCCCCGCGCGCCGGGTAACCGAATGCCAGGGTCACCAGGGAGTCGATGATGCGGTGGCGGCCGATGCGCTCCCCGTAGAAGGTCTCCACGCCGAGGATGGCGGTGATGATCTCCGCCGGCACGCCGTACTGGGTCTCGGCGCGGTGCAGAATATCCTTGTAATCGCCCATGAACCTGACGCCGTGCTCGATGCGCGAATCGGTGATGAAGATGGGCCGGTATTCATACCACGGCTTACTCTCGGCGGGCCGGGTGATGGCATCGATGATGCTCTGCTGGAACTGGGCCTCGTTGATGATCTGGGACAGGCGCTCCTTGTCGAAGCCATGCTTGTGCGCCATTTCATCGACGAACGCGGCGACGGCCGGTTGACTGGTCAGCGGCGGATCGGCATCCGCCCCGGGCACGGACATCACGATCAAAAACAGGCCGATGAGTCTCTTTATCATCTTCATGTCGATCATTGTACTTCTCGTCAGGTAGACATGAGCCTTCTATGTGTATGGATGGAGTTCAGTATCCCAAACCCCGCCATCAGTGTCACCATGGATGTGCCGCCGTAGCTGATCAGTGGCAGCGGCAGGCCCACCACCGGTAATAGCCCCGTCACCATGCCGATATTGACCAGGACATAAATGAAGAAGGATAAGATCAGTCCCCCGGCGAGTAAGCGGGTGAAGGTGTCCTGGGCCTGAGTTGCAATATACAGGCCACGGACCAGTATAAACACGTAAATCGCCAGTACCAACAGGGCGCCGATGAGGCCGAATTCCTCCCCCAGCACCGCGAAGATGAAGTCGGTGGAGCGCTCCGGCAGGAAATCCAGGTGGGACTGTGTGCCGTTCAGCCATCCCTTGCCGAAAATTCCCCCAGAGCCGATGGCGATCTTCGATTGAATGATGTGATAACCGGCGCCCAGCGGGTCGCTCTCGGGGTTGAAGAACGTCAATACCCGGTTGCGCTGGTAATCGTGCATGAAATACCACATCAGCGGCATGCAGGCCGCCACGATCAGCGCCAGGCTCAACACCAGCCGCCAGCGGATGCCGGCCAGGATGAACACGAAAAACCCCGAGCCGGCGATGAGCAGGGCGGTGCCCAGGTCGGGCTGACGCACTACCAGGGCCACCGGCACGATCACCATGATGCTGGCGGCGAACAGCCGCGACGGGCTGGGCGGCAGGCGTTTGTCGGCCAGGTACCAGGCGATCATCATGGGCACGGCGATCTTCATGATCTCCGAGGGCTGGAAGCGGAACAAGCCCAGGTCCAGCCAGCGCTGCGCCCCCTTGCCGATTTCCCCCACGATCAGCACCGCCGCCAGCAGCAGCAGGCCGGCGCCGTACAGCCACGGGGCCCAGAAGGCGATGTGGTGGGGCGGTATCTGCGCCAGTACCAGCATGACGAAGAACGCCAGCGCCAGGCGCAGCAGCTGGCGGGTGATAATGTCGGCGTCCTGTCCGCTGGCGCTGTACAGGATCACCAGGCCGGTAATGGCCAGCAGCACCAGGCCCGACATCAAGGGCAGGTCCAGGTGCAGGCCGCGCACGAACCAGCGGTAACGGCGCCGATCGCCCCATCGTCCATAGCGTTGTGCGCTGTTGCTCATGATGCCGGCTTTTTGTGCAGGTATTGATCGATGACGGTGCGCGCGATGGGCGACGCGGATGAACCGTGACCGCCGTTTTCCAACACCACCGCCACCACGATACGCGGTTTGTCCGCCGGGGCAAAGGCGATGAACAGCGCGTGGTCGCGCAGGCGCGGATTGTCCGGTTCCGTGTCCGATTGCGATCCGTCTTCATCGTAAGGATGCAGCCCGAATACCTGGGCGGTGCCGGTCTTGCCGGCGATTTGATAGTCCAGGCCATGGCTGATGCGGTGCGCGGTGCCGTGGATATTGCTTACCACCTGGGTCATGGCCGAGATCACGGCGTCCCACTCCGAGGTATTGGCGATGGCCACGGCATGGTGATCCTGGGGTGTCGGGATTTCCATGGTGAGGTCCTTGGCGCCGGGCTTTTGCACCGCGTACAGCAGATGGGGGCGCACATATACGCCGCGGTTGGCGATCACCGCGGTGGCGGCGGCCAGCTGCAGCGGGGTGGTCAGGGTGAAGCCCTGGCCGATGCCCGTGATCAGGGTCTCACCCGGATACCACGGCAGATGGCGATTGTCGCGCTTCCACTGCCGCGACGGCAGCAGGCCGGGCAGTTCGCCGGTGATGTCGATGCCGGTGCGTTGGCCGAAGCCAAATTCCTCCAGGAAGTCGTGTATGCGGTCGATGCCCAGGGCCTGTGCCAGGTCGTAAAAATACACGTCGCAGGACTGGGTGATGGCGCTGCTCAGATTCATGACGCCGTGGCCGTAGCGCTTCCAGTCGCGGTAGCGGTGTGTGTCGCCGGGCAGCATGTAATAGCCGGGACAGAAGGTGGTGGTCTGGGTAGTGATGGTGCCGTAGTCGAGACCCGCCAGGCCGACGAACGGCTTCAGGGTCGAGCCCGGCGGGTACTGGCCGCGGATGGAGCGGTTGAACAGGGGCTTGTCCGGGGATTTCTGCAGCGCCTGGAAGCTGTTGGCGTCGATGCCCACCACAAACTGATTGGGATCGAATGTGGGGGTGCTGACCATGGCCAGCACATCGCCGTTGTTGGGGTCCATGGCCACCACGCTGCCGCGGTTGTCGCCCAGGCTGGCCTGGGCCGTCGCCTGCAGTTTGGCATCGATGGTCAGGTACAGGTTTTCGCCGGGGACCGGCGGGTCGCGTTGCAGCACGCGCAGCTTGCGGCCCAGGGCGTTGGTCTCCACCTGTTCGAAACCGACGCTGCCGTGCAGCAGGTTTTCATAATACTTTTCCACGCCGGTCTTGCCGATGTGGTCGGTGCCGCGGTAGTTGGACGGGTCCACCGACTGCAGTTCCTGCACATTGATGCGGCTCACGTAGCCGATGACATGCGAGGCCAGTGAGTCGAACGGGTAGTCACGGATCAGGCGCGCCTCGGTGTCCACGCCGGGAAAGCGGTGGCGGTTCACGGCGAATCGCGCCAATTCCTGCTCGCTGAGGTGATAGCGCAGGGGGATGGATTCGAACGGCCGGCTCTGCTGCAGATTGGCCCGGAAGCGCTCCAGGTCGTCCTTATCGATGTGAATAATCTTGCCCAGGGCCTTGAGGGTGGCGTTCATGTTCTTCACCTGTTCGGGAGTGATCTCCAGGCTGAAGGTGGGCACGTTCTGGGCCAGCAATACCCCGTGGCGGTCGTATATCAGGCCGCGCGTGGGCGGCACCGGCAGGATGTTGACATGATTGTCATGGGACAGCGTGGTGTAGTGATCATGGTTGAGCACCTGCAGATAGATCAGGCGCCCCACCACCACCGCCACCAGCAGCACGGTAATGAATAAGATCATCGCCGCCCGCTCGTTGACCAGGCGGGTTTCGCGTATATGATCCTTAATGTCTGCTTGATAAGCCATGCTGCCGGCCGGTGTGATCAGCTGAATGAATTGTATACAACGCTATTCAAGTCCTGTTGGGGAGGCCGTCACAGATACCCCCGCGGGTCAGCCGCTCAACTGACATGAAAATGGCGCCGCATGCGGCGCAACAGGATGAACAGGGCAGGCCACAGCAACATGCTGCTGATGGACGGCAGCCAGTACGTCCACGACTGCGACGCCTGTCCGCTGATGCCCTTGACCCACAGCATCAGCAGCTGGTGCAGCGCGATGAGCAGCAGCACGATCAAGGCCTGCTGCCACAGGGGAAACACACGCACCCGCTGGTGCAGCTTCAATGTGAGAAAGGCCACGATGCTCAGGCTCATGGCATGCTGACCCAGCAACGCCCCCTGTAAGACATCGAGGATCAGGCCGATCATCCACGCGGTGCCCACGCCGACGCGCTGCGGCAGGGCCATGCACCAGTAAATCAGCACCATCACCACCCATTCAGGGCGCAGGGTCACGGTCCAGCCGGGCATGGGCACGATGGTCAGCATCAGCGCCGCCAAAAAGCTCATCACGATTACCCACCCGCTGTGGTGGGGGGCGCCCTTCATGGCGCCGGAGCCTTGGGCTTGGCCGCGTGCGCCGGCGCCTTGAGTGCGTCACTGGGGGCATCCACCAAGGCCTTCTTCGCCGGCCACACCAGCAGCACCTCGCGGCCGCTATCCAGGTGGGCGCTGGGTTTGGCCTCCACGTGGGCGAACGGCCGCGACGGGTCCGGCGCTACGCGGGTGACGGTGCCCACCGGGTAGCCCGGCGGGAAGCGCTCCCCCAAACCGGAGGTGACCAGCAGGTCGCCGACCTTGATATCCGCGTTGTTGGGGATGTACTGCAGTTCCAGCTCATTGCCCGCCCCGGTGCCCACCGCGATGGTGCGCAGGCCGTTGCGGTTGACCAGTACCGGGATGGCGTGGCTCGGGTCGGTGATCAGGATGGCGTGGCTGGTAAGCGGGCCCGCCTCGGCGATCTGACCCACCACGCCATTGGCATCCAGCAGGGGCTGACCCACGTACACCGAATTCAAGGTGCCTTTATTAATGACCACCTGGCGCGAAAACGGTTCCAGGTCAACGGCCAGCAACTCCGCCACCAGCACCCGGTCCGCCACCTTGAACGATGAATCGAGGAGCTCGCGCAGGCGCATGTTCTCCGTCTCCAGGGCGGACAGCTTCTGCAGGCGTGAGTTGAGCAGCATGTTCTGGGCGCGCAGGCTGGCGTTTTCCTCCACCAGCGTCTGGTGACTGATGACCGTCTCGGACAGCCACTCGCCGGCCTCCACGGGCAGGTTGACGGCGA
>CAYXAX010000017.1:0-11354 GCA_964463055.1 uncultured Gammaproteobacteria bacterium
GCCCACGGCCAACCACTCAACCGGCGTCTTTTTCATTGTCCAGCCAGCGGTAAAACTCCAGATCCTGGTAAAACTGAATCTCCTCCGCCCCGCTGAGCAGGTCGACGTCCTCGATGTTCTCCAGCCCCGGGACCGGCACGGTGCCGCGGCTGCCGCTGGGCAGCCACACGGAGAAAATCATCACTATGGCCGCAGTCACCGCGACGGCGGTACCCACCCAGACCCAGCCGCGGCGCACCGGGGATACGACGCCTGTTACAGCGTGGGTGCGTGCGGCACGCAAGTCCGCCAGTGTCGACTCATCCAAGCGCCCCGCGCTTTCCCGCAGCAAAGACCCGGCGTGATCGAGAAATGCGCGTTCCTTTTCATCATCGGTCATGGCCAATGGTCCTCCAACATGCCCCGCAGGGCGTGCACCGCCCGGGAAAAGTGCGTTTTGACGCTGCCCTGGGAACAGCCCATGGCACGGGCAGTTTGCGCCACATCAAGGCCTTCCAGCACGCGCAGCAGAAACGCCTGTTGCTGGCGCAGCGGCAGATCCTGAACACCCTGCTCAAGCCGTTTCATGGCGCTATCGCGCTGAACTTGCGCCGGGGGCTCGTGGGCCTCCGCCGCCGTTGCCTGAGACAAAGGGTTGTCCCTTTCTTCAGTTGCCAGCCCACCCACCAGGATATTCCAGTAGGTGCGTACTTTGCTGCGTCGGTACCAATCCCTAATGCGGCTTTGCAGTATGCACTGAAACAGCAGCGGCCACTCATCACTGGGGCGTGTGGCATAATTCTGCGCCAGCTTGAACATGGCATCCTGGACGATGTCCAGGGCGTCTTCCCGGTTACCTGTTGCAAGATACGCCATGCGGAATGCCCGCCGCTCCACGTCCACCAGAAATCGGTTCAGTGACTGACCGGTATCCAGCGCAGCCATCCTCCTGGTTGTGTTTATCATTGTCTGCGCCGTACATCCTACGTATCTCCCTGAAGACGCGGATTCAGCCCGTGCTCGATACGATCCGATGGCACGGCAAAATGGCCCCGTGTATATGAGATAACGCAGCGGCCCGCCGTCGGTTGACAGGCCCCGGGCATCAGGCGCAACGCCCGGCGTTTGAAAAGTATAGGTGGAATATGCAACTCACCGCTAGCGCGCTCCCGTAACACCCAGCGGGCAATCGAGCGCAAGATGCCGGCGCGGCACTGTGCTAATCTTGTCCTACCATGTTGCCAAACCCCGCCACGCCTGCGTCCGGCATCGCCGACGACCGGGGGCGATTGCGACGCGCCTTCGTGATCGCCCTGGAATTCACTGCGTTACTGTGGCTGATCAAGCTGGCGGAACTCATCTTCGGCTGGGACTTCTCCACCTTTGGCGTGTATCCCAGGCACTGGATCGGTCTACGCGGGATCCTCCTGGCCCCGCTGATTCACGCCTCGGTGGGCCACCTGGCCGCCAACACCGGATCGGTCATCATCCTCGGCACCGCCCTGTTGTATGGCTACCCCAGGGCGGCGCGCCTGGTGATCCCGGTACTGTATTTCGGTTCTGGTGCGGGCGTATGGCTGTTCGCCCGGGAGGCTTACCACATCGGCGCCAGCGGGCTGAGTTTCGGCATGCTGTCTTTCATCTTTACCATGGGCGTGCTGCGCTGGGACCGGCGCGCCATCGCTTTGTCGCTGCTGGTATTTTTTCTCTATGGCGGCATGCTGTGGGGCATTCTGCCCACCACACCGGGGATATCCTTCGAATCCCACCTCAGCGGCGCTGTCATCGGCATCGCGCTGGCGTTCCTGCTCAAGGACCGAGACCCGCGTCCACCGGAAAAGCACTACGGTTGGGAAGATGAAACAGACGACGATGCCGATTGGCTTGAGGAAGGCGGCCCCGAACAGGGTGGCGACAAAGAATGGCCGCACAGCGGGGGCATATTGCCCGAGTCAGGCAAAAGGCAGTCGGAGCATAACCGGCGCAGCACAGGACTTGCGCCGCGCCGGTTATCGATGATTCATGAATAGCGGAGAATGACGGCCGTCATGACCCCCACTGGACTACGCCGCCGGCGGTCTTGACGTACACCGGCGCCGAGGGGTGGGAGACATCGAGGATATTCAAGCCGCTGATGCCCTGCGCCACATAGGCGTAATCTCCCATGATCGCGACGCCTTGCGCGTTGCCCTGCAGGTCGGCCAAGCCCACCGGTATGGGATTCTTGGGATTGCTCACATCGACGATCTGCAGCTCTCCATCACCCACGTGGTCGCCCAGGTCACCCGCGGAATTGTTGACAACGCCGTAGCCCATGCTGTTGCCGACATACACATAGCTGCCCGCCGCGGCCACACTGACGGCGTTATACAGCGCGCCTGCCGAGCCGACGATCTTTGGATCTCTGGGATTGCCCACGTCGATGACCTGCAGCCCCTCCACGTCGGCCACGTAGGCATGGTCATTGATCACCGCCACGGCCTTGCTGTCACCCGGCGTATTCACCGCGGAAATGGACTTGGGCGCCCGGGGATTGGAGATGTCCACCACCTGCAGCCCCTTCTCGCCGTCGGCCACATAGGCGTAATGGCCCGCCACTGCAACGCCGTGGGCATCGCCCGGCAGGTTGGCGCTGGATATGCGCGCCGGCGCCGAGGCGTTGGAGACATCGATGATCTGCAGACCCTGGGTACCGTCGGCGATATAAGCGTAGCGACCCGACACGGCGACACCATAGGCATTGCCGGGGGTATCGGCACTGCCGACGATGACCGGCGCCTTGACGTTGGAGACATCCACCACCTGAAGCCCGCTGCCGCTGGCCGCCACGTAGGCGTAGTGGCCGTCGGTCACTGCCTGATAGGCATAGTCCGGCATCCTGGCGCTGCTCACCCAAACCGGGGTGCCGGGTTTTGATACATCGACCAGCTTTAGTCCATTAAAACCATCCGCCACGTAGGCATAGCCGCCGTCCACGGAGACTCCTTCAGCAAGCCCCGACACCGCCACGGTCGTGGCCTGCGCCATGCCGGCGCAGAATATACCAGCGGCGGCGATGATCATTCGTGATGCCATAACACCGCCTCTGCGGGCGAACCACGATCCGGTCCCGCCTGTAGCAGCCAGCGCCCCACCATGGGACATCTTGCAATGGTGGTTGAGATGTATTCCTTTCAGAACAGTCATAGCTTTCTCCACATCATTATTAACACTATTGAACGGGGACACAGGTCTGACATCCATCAGCATCCCCTGTTGATTAACCCCCACGAAAACCAATTAACATTGACCTTACCACCGCAACCTGTCAAGTGTTCACGGTTTTCCGCCACCAGAGGACAATACTCATCACCCGGCATATATCCGCCAATTATGTATGGTTTTTGTCGGATGCGGGGGGTTATTACATGGCAAAATCGCAGCGCCCATCCAGAGCCTGCCTCACTCTCGCCAGTGTTTCGGCCCGTGATGCCGCGGTATAAGGCTCCGGCGCAACCTTACCCCATACCGGCGCCGGCCATGCCGGGTCGTGTCGATAACGCACGATGTGGTGTATATGCAGCTGAGGCACCACGTTGCCCAAGGCGGCGATATTGATCTTGTCGGCACGCCAGTGCGTGGCAAGACACTGCGCCAACAGGCATGACTCCTCCATCAGCTGCCGCTGATCCGCCGCATCGAGCTGATAGATTTCCGTGATCCCCTCCCGGTCCGGCACCAGAATGAACCACGGATAATTGGCGTCCTCCATGAGCAGCAAATGACACAGTGAAAAGCGCCCTGCCGGCACACAATCTCTTGCCAGTTGCGGATGCACATGGACCATTGCGTCATACTCCGATGAAACGGTCTGGATTATAATCGCACTTGGCGCGGCGTGCGCGGGGCGCCCGTATACGGATTTTCAGAATATCACGAAGGGTGTGCACGCACCGTGGCAAATGAATTCCACCGCGCTGAGTCCCGGCAAACAAACCCGCTGATGTTGTACGGCCCATACCGGGCTGAGCTATTTACAGCGTTGCGCCGTACTAAGGAGGTTATCCCGTCATGAAAGAGAGCTCGCCCTCCCGCATCGCCCAGTCACTCACCGCCGCCCTGGCGCAGGAACCGCGTTTTAACCTGCACCGGTTTCCGATACACGTATCACTTGCAGACGGTGTCATCAGCCTGGAAGGGAGCGTGGAGGATATCATCGCCAAGCGCGTCGCCATGAATATCGCGCACCGACTCGGCGGCGATGTACCGGTACGGGACCGGCTGCGGGTGGATGCGGGACCGCGCTCCCACGAAGACGGCACGCTGCGTAATCATGTGATCAACGCCATACTGGGGGAACCGGTTTTCTCTAACTATCGCATACAGGTCCAACGCAACGGCTCGTACGAGCTTCTGCGCGAACGCCAGGACGAAGATGCCAGCGACATCGGCATCCAGGTGAAGGACGCCACCGTCACCCTGGAGGGCCACGCCGGGAGTCTCACCCACCGGCGCCTTGCCGAGGTGCTGGCATGGTGGTCGGCGGGCTGCGAGGCCGTGGACAATCGTCTGAGGGTGGTGCCCCCTGAACAGGAAAATGACGGGGAACTCAGTGATGCCATACGCATCGTCTTTGAGAAAGACCCGTTGGTCCATGCCGATCAATTGGCGGTGAGCGTGCGCGGAAAAATCGTCACGCTCAGTGGTTACACGGCAAGCAAAGAGGAACACAGACTGGCGCTACTGGATACCTGGTACGTGCCGGGCGTCCACGAGGTTATCGATCGCATTCAGACAGCATGAATACGGTGAACGCCGCGGCTTTACGGGCGACCTGCGCGAAACCCGAAATCAATAGCCGCTTACCGGTCAGACCCGCAGCGATTGCGTTACTATAAATTCATGCGCCTCATCCCGGATCCGGACAGCTCGATATCCTCCAACGCATCCATGTCACCACCGTGGTGACCGGCCTGTTTCTCCACTGTCGAGTGGGCTTTGAGGGCGAGTGCGCCGCCGAGATACAGGACCACGCCGCTGCACTGGGCATCCATGGCTACTGCAAGGCCAAAGCCGACGCCGCTTATGTGGTATTCGACACCCCCCAGGTCGGTGACGCACAGCGCTTGCACCGGGAGCTGCCGTTTTCCAGCCTGATCTTCTCCCGACAGTGGTTCGTCATCACCGCCTTATGCAAAGACCTCCCCGTGGGCGATCGGGTATCACCCCTGGTGAGCGCCCTGCAGCCCATGCCTGGTCCTGGCGGGGCGCTGTACATGGAGACACCGGACACTAACACCGGCAAGGAATTGTCCGGCCTGGGCCGTAAGCTGCTGCGCCCCCTGGAAGAAGGGCTGCGCCAGGGGAAATTGCTGGCGCCGGCCGCCGAGCCCCGATGGCGCATCCATGTGTGCCTGCTGAGCGGCACCGCCGCCTACGTGGGTTATGCCGCCCCGCTTAACAGCGCACCTTGGCCCATGGGGGTGCCGCGGCTGAAATTTCCCCGCGGCGCGCCGAGCCGCTCCACCCTCAAGCTGGAAGAGGCCTTTATGGTATTCCTGTCCGGCGAGGAACGCGACACGCTGCTGAGACCCGGTACTGACGCCGTGGACCTGGGCGCCGCCCCCGGTGGTTGGACGTGGCAGCTGGTGCGGCGCCACCTGCGTGTGACGGCAGTGGACAACGGCGCCGTGGATGACGCTCTGTTGGAATCGGGACTGGTGGAGCACGTGCGTGGCGACGGCTTTCGCTTCCGCCCGGCAAGTCCCGTGGCGTGGATGGTATGCGATATCGTCGAACAACCCATCCGCATCGCCGAACTGGCCGCCAAATGGCTCCACCTGGGCTGGTGCCGGCACACCGTGTTCAACCTCAAATTGCCCATGAAAAAACGCTACCAGGAAGTCCAGCGCTGCCTCGACCTGGTCCGGGCACAGCTGACAGCGGCGGGCATCACGCATACCGTGGCATGCAAGCAGCTCTACCATGACCGGGAAGAGGTGACTGTCTACGCGACACTGCGGTGAGCGGCGCAGTGGCACCCCACGGCGCGATGGTCTACCATGCCTTCATGCTGCACCCCGGCAGTCGCCCCGACCTGGTGTTTCGCCATCCGCTGCGTTTCTTGTGGCGGGTGATCACCGCCTTCCGCGCCAGCCAGGGATTTCTCCTTGCCAGCGCGGTTGCATTCAACACCCTGCTGTCTATCGTCCCCATGCTGGCCCTGATCCTGGTGGTGCTGTCCCAATTCTTAGACCAAACGACCCTGCTCGAGACGACGCAACGCATCGTCGAGCTCATCGCCCCCAACGAATCCCAGGCCATCGCGCAACAGCTCGCTCTGTTCCTGGACAAGCGCACCGTGGTGGGTGCGGTAGGTGTGCTGGTGCTACTTGTATTCAGCTCGTTCGCATTCACTGCGCTTGAAAACGCCATGTCCGTCATTTTCTTCCACCGTGTGGCGGTGCGCCGGCGCCTGTTTCTGGTGTCGGCGGTAATTCCCTACCTGTACATTCTGCTCCTGGCGGTGGGCCTGTTCGTGGTAAGCATCGTGGCCAGCGCACTGGAGACCCTGCCTGAACGACTGCTGGCCGCCTTCGGTATCAACTTGGTCCCCGGCGCGGGAACGGCGTTTCTGCTCTACGCCCTGGGCATCGGCGGGGAAGTGCTGCTGTTGACATCCCTGTACCTGGTGATGCCCGTGGGGCGCATCGCCCTGCGCCATGCCCTGATCGGAGGGATCAGCGCCACGGTGCTATGGGAGATCACACGTCACATCCTGGCGTGGTATTTCACTACCCTGTCCTACGTCAATGTGGTCTATGGGTCATTCACCACTGTCATCGTGATCCTGCTCAGCCTGGAAGCCGGGGCGCTGATTCTCCTGCTCGGCGCCCAGGTCATCGCCGAGTACGAGCGCATTGACACGTCCGCAAGCGGCGACGGCCCGACGCCCCTGCATACCGATGGGCGAGCGGGCGATTGCGAAGCGGCGCCAGCCCCGTCAGCCTTTGCATCGCGCCGTGATTCCAAGACCGGACCACCGCTTTGATCAAAATCGAGTCCCGGCCCGCCGGGCCGGGTTAGGCTAAAGACCCGTGTATCAACAAAGGCACCCGGAATCAGCGCCATGATTAACCCCAAGACCTGTGCAGTAGCACTCATCACCCCGTGGATAGTAATGCTGGCCGGCTGCGCCTCGCCGCATATCTCCATCGGCAGCTGGAAGAACAGCGCCTACCACAAGAAAATCGCCAAGGTATTCGTCATCGGCGTGACCCAGCGGACGGAGATACGCCACGCCTTCGAAACCAGCGTGGTGGAAAAACTGCGGCAGAAAGGAGTAACAGCCGTGGCCTCATCCGGCCTGGTCACCCTGGACAAGGACATGGGCAAGGAGGCGGTGAAAGCCCGGGTCAAAGCGGTCATAGAAGGCAAGGGCTTCGACGCGGTATTGGTGTCGCGCCTCATCGGCGTGGACAAGACCACTACCTATGTGCCGCCCAGCAGCCGCATGGAATACAGCTTCACACGGGATGTCATGACCGCGTATTCAGTGGCATTCACTCCCGGCTACCTGATACATGACACGGTGGTCTCCATCGAGACCAACCTTTACGACACCGCCAGCGAGGATCTGGTGTGGTCCATGACATCCAAGAGCTTCAACCCCGCCGACGCCGCCGAGGTGATCAAACCCCTTTCCGACAGCATCATCCAAGACCTGAAAAAGAACGGACTCATCTGACATGCATGCTCATGGTGCGGGGTGGGAGGTGTTCATGTGCACCAGACTGTCCCTGAGGGCGCGCAGCCGCGCCTTGACCCGCGCAGCGTTGTCGGGCCCCATGCGCAGCAGGAGCTTCTGACCCGCGGAGCGGGCCTCCAGCGCCGGGTCGGCGAATTTGTAATACACCCCGGGCTGCACCAGCTTGACGGGGCCCTGCACGTCGGGCGTATCCAACAGATCGTCGATGACCTCGATCAGGCGATCATTGAAGTTTCCATGGGGAAAACCCAAATCGCGGTAGGCGGCCTGGAATAACGGATACAGGTATCGATACAAAGCCGCCAGCTTATCGGTGTCCACGGCCTCGGCCAGCTTCACGTAAGGCGTATAGCGCCGGTAGTTGTTGCTGCTGATGACCCGGTCACCCTCCTTGCCCGCGACCCGAAACCGGCCCTCCACCGGGTGAAAGGGGTCATAGCGCTGGGGCAGGCGCCGCTTGGGCAGGTTGTCCACCGTAACGACCACGCGCCGGATCAACTCCTTGGGTATGAACAGTGCCTGGAAGGTATCGGAACCGATCAGCGCCGAAGCCCTGTCCTTCACCACGCCATCGCTTTGATCCAACGGCGGCAGGGGTTCTTCGCGGGGCGCGGCGGGGACGGGAAAGCGAACAAGGGGCTGCGGACCGGACTGCGGGGGCTGTGCCTGCGGAGGAGGGGGCTGAGTCTGCGCCGGGATCGGGACCGGCGCCGGTGCCGATGTCTCGGTCTCAGACTTCTCCGAGTGCAGAAAATAGTAGAGCGTAGCGGCAACACCGGCTACCAGGGCGAGAACAATCAAGCGCCGCAATGCATCACTCATAAGTAAACCCTCTCATCCAGAACCGACAGATCATGTACAACATCATAGCGTTTACCACGCCGGGGAAAAATACACATAACGCCGCCGTATCATTTTATACCCTTGAGTACGCGCCAGTGTGACCTCGCTCGGGGCTGTCCGTCGAGTAGGAGCGAAGTTCACCCGGTGTCGTTAATCGGCAGCGCGGTTAGCCATTGTGTAAAATATCCCGACTTCAACGCCATACATACCTATGACACACGCATTTTTCGCCACCACGGCCAAGCATATGGAGTCCCTACTGTCCGCTGAACTGCAGGCCCTGGGCTGTGAGAACGTGGTTGAAGGGCGCGCCGGGGCGAGTTTCAGCGGGGGCCTGACCGATGCATACCGGGTATGTCTATGGTCACGGGTAGCAAACCGGGTGTTGCTGGTCCTGGCGCACTTTCCCGCCGCCACGCCGGAGGACCTGTACGCCGGCGTGTACGCCATAGCGTGGGACGAGCACTTTCACACCGGCGACACCTTCGCGGTGGATTTCTCCACTTCCCAATCCGCCATCGCCCATAGCCACTTCGGCGCGCTCAAGGTAAAAGACGCCATCGCCGACCGCTTCCGCACGTCCTTTGGCGAGCGGCCGTCGGTGCGCACGGAGCAGCCGGACGTACAGATCAACGTCTATCTGCTGCGGGACCAGGCCACCCTCAGCCTGGACCTGTCGGGGGACTCACTGCACCGGCGCGGCTATCGCGACCAGGGCGTCGCGGCGCCGCTGAAGGAAACTCTGGCCGCCGCCATACTGCTGCGCGCCGGCTGGCCGGAAGTCGCCGCGCGCGGCGGACCTTTGCTTGATCCCATGTGCGGCTCCGGGACACTGCCCATCGAGGGTGCATTCATGGCGGCGGATATCGCCCCTGGCATGTACCGTGATTACTGGGGCTTTCAACATTGGCGACAGCACGATGAGCCGGCGTGGCAGGCCTTATTGGAGGAGGCGTGGCAGCGCCGCGAGCGCGGCCTCGGTCGCCTGCCGGATATCCGCGGCTATGACCACGATGCCCAGGCCGTGCGCGCCGCGTTGGCCAACGTGGAACGCGCCGGCCTGCACGGTCACGTGCACATTGAAAAGCGCGACCTGGAGGCATGTGCACCGCTGCGACCGGATCTCCCCGGCCTGGTCGTCGCCAATCCGCCCTATGGCGAGCGTCTCGGTCGCAACGCCGAACTCTCCACTCTGTACACCCGTCTCGGCGGTATATTAAGAGAGCGATTTAGCGGCTGGCGGGCGGCGGTATTCACCGGCAGTCCCGAGTTGGGCAAGACCATGGGCCTGCGCGCACGACGCATGCACACCCTGTATAACGGGGCCCTGGAATGCAAACTGCTGCACTTCGACATCACCGCACAGTGGTTCGTGTCCACGCAGCCGCGCCCTCTGACCAACGCGCAGCGCAGTGAGAGTGCACAGATGCTCGCCAACCGCCTGCGCAAAAATCTCAAACACCTCGGTCGCTGGGTAAAGCGGGAAGCCATTCACGCCTATCGGCTCTACGACGCCGATCTACCGGAGTATGCCATCGCCGTGGATGTGTATCAGGGCGACAAACGCTGGGTGCACGTACAGGAGTATGAGGCACCCAAGACAGTGGATCCACGCAAGGCGCGCCTGCGCCTGCGTGAGGCGCTCGGGGTCCTCCTGGACGTACTGGAAATCCCTGATAATCAATTGTTCTTCAAGGTGCGGCGCATACAGAAAGGCCATGCACAGTATGAGCAGCTGGCCGCGACTCAGCACTTCCGCGAGGTACGCGAGGACGGCTGTACGTTCCTGGTCAATTTTGATGACTATCTGGACACCGGGCTGTTCCTTGACCATCGTCTCACCCGGGCCATGGTATCGGCGCTTGCACAAGACAGGCACTTCCTGAACCTGTTTGCGTACACCGGCAGCGCCTCGGTATACGCCGCCAAGGGCGGTGCGCTGTCCACCACCACGGTAGACATGTCCAAAACCTACCTGGATTGGGCGCAGCGCAATATGGCGCTCAACGGCTTCAGCGGCAGCGAACACCACTACATCCAAACCGACTGTCTGAGCTGGCTCGATACACCGGACGCCGCGCGGCGAAAGTATGGATTGATCTTTCTCGATCCCCCCACCTTCTCCACGTCAAAGCGCATGACTGGGACCTTCGATGTACAGCGTGATCACATCGCCCTGATTACGCAAGCGCTTCGCCACCTGTCATCAGAAGGCATATTGATCTTCTCCACCAACCTGAGGCGCTTCAAGCTGGATATCCACGCCCTGCCCGACCTGGTCGTGGAGGATATTACGCGGGCGACCCTGCCCAAGGACTTCGAGCGCAATCCGCGCATTCACCACTGCTGGAAAATCCATCTACGTACTCCGCGATGACACCCCGGTACGGTGGGAAATGTCGGGGTTTTTTACATTATTACCGTGACGCAACGATTGATCTTTTTAATCCCCCTGATATTTCAACAAATAATCAAATTGGCACGATAGATGTATCTCTTAATTATGTGCGAAGGTGCTCTCGCCTAGTTAAATGACTGGTGTGTGCCGGGAACGATGTTAGTTACACGTCCGGCGGTAGCAAAACTATAACTCCTCACCAGTATCGCCAAGTTGAGGAGGTTTAGGGGCGGGTCAGGTACCCGCCCCGTCTTTGTCCCGGGCACTTGCTTACAACCCAATCCTAATCCAGCCGGTGTATCG
This sequence comes from uncultured Gammaproteobacteria bacterium, assembly GCA_964463055.1. Taxonomy (GTDB): domain Bacteria; phylum Pseudomonadota; class Gammaproteobacteria; order CAWJPQ01; family CAWJPQ01; genus CAWJPQ01. Next base: position 11,271 of record CAYXAX010000017.1, read on the forward strand.
TATCGCCGGATCCGTTAAAACGCCTGTCGGCTAAAAATAAGGCCGGCAAGGCCGCGCGGCGGGTCTGAAAAGGCCCGCCATTTT
>CAYXAX010000017.1:11454-25312 GCA_964463055.1 uncultured Gammaproteobacteria bacterium
GCTAAAAATAAGGCCGGCAAGGCCGCGCGGCGGGTCTGAAAAGGCCCGCCATTTTATTTTCCCGTCTCCATCCTCCCACAATAGGCCACTTGGCCGCCAGGGCGCGCCTAGGCGCCTGTCGGACTTACGAGTGATCTACTGCGCCGGCAGGAGAACAGCCCATTTTTCCGATCCTTTTCGTCAAATAGCGATGGCTCAACCCTTCGCTTCGCTCTTCCCTCAAACGATCGAAAAACTGCCTTCGCGCTCCCACCTTGCTCGCTACGATCGCCTCAGTCCGACAGGCGCCCGGCGTAAAAACATACTTGACATATAATAAGTATTGTATATGATATTGCACGTATAGTAATATTACGGGTAATCCCCATGGCCAATACCGACCCGCAACGCAGCTTTGGACTGTTGCTTCATGACATCGCGCGCATGATGCGCAAACAATTCACCCGCCGCGTACAGGGACTGGGCCTGACCCAGGCCCAGTGGCAGACATTGGTTCATCTGTCACGTAACGAAGGTATTCGCCAGGTGAGCCTGGCGGAAATCATGGAGATCCAGCCCATTACCCTGGTGCGCCTCATCGACCGGCTGCAGGCGGCCGGGTGGGTGGAGCGGCGCGCCGATCCCAGCGACCGGCGTGCGTTCCAGCTTTATCTCACGGAACGCGCCAAGCCATTGCTGGAGCAGTTGTGGGATACCGCCAGGGATCTGCGCAAAGAGGCCATGGCGGGGGTCCCCGCCGCCGCACAGGCACAGATGATCGAGGCATTGTGCGCCATCAAGCACAACCTGATGCACATGGACAAGACCGGCACCGATGCCGTGCCGGTCAAGTCAGTCAAACGGAATACATCATGAGTGACAATACCCCCCCAACCGGGACTGCCGCAGCGTCCGAACAGACACCCAATCAACCCGTGCAGGCAGGTGCGCCCGCAACGGGTCCCGACATACGCAAACGCAAAGTAAGGCGCTTGCTGCTCATTGGCGGACCGCTTCTGGTGGCGCTGATCAGCGGCTATTTGTATTACACCGGCGGGCGCTACGTGGAGACCGAAAACGCTTACGTCAAGGCCGATAAGGTCATGATCAGCGCCCAAGTGGCCGGCGAGATCGCCACCGTGGCAGTGCATGAAAATCAACGCGTGAACACCGGCGACGTGCTGTTCCAACTCGACGAGACACCGTTCCGCATCGCCCTTGACCAGGCCGATGCCCACCTGCAGGCGGTTCGCAGTGACCTGGAGGCGTTGAAGGCGAGTTATGAGCAAAAGCGCCGCGAGCTTGACTTGGCGGAGACCAATGCCCGCTATGCCAAACGCGAGCTGCGGCGCCAGACGGAGTTGGCGCACAGAAAACTCGCCTCCCAGGAGCGTCTCGACGCCGCCAGCCATGACTTCGATGTGGCACAACAGCAGGTGGCCGTGATCAGGCAGGACTTGGCGCAGATACTCGCCAACCTCAGCGGCAATGCCGCCATGGCGGTGGAAAACTATCCGCGCTACCTGGAAGCCAAGGCGCAGCGCGACCAGGCCGCCCTGAACCTGCAGCACGCGGTAGTCACGGCACCTTTCCCCGGCATCGCCAGCAAGACGCCGGAACCCGGCGACTACGTCAAAGAGGGCGGCGTGGTGATGAGCGTTATCGCCGACAGCGGCATGTGGATCGAGGCCAATTACAAAGAAACCCAGCTCACCCATGTGCGGCCCGGCCAGCCGGTAACGGTACACGTGGACAGCTTCCCCGGCCGTGAATGGCGCGGGCGGGTGGCGAGCATCAGCCAGGCCACCGGCGCTGAGTTCTCCATCCTGCCGCCGCAGAACGCCTCGGGCAACTGGGTGAAGGTAGTGCAGTGGATACCGGTGCGCATCGCCCTCGCCCCCCCCAGCGACGCACCGACCCTGCGCGCCGGCATGAGCACCGAGGTGGAAGTGGACACCGGCTACCGGCGCTCGCTGCCGGGCATCGTGCGGCGCATCGCATCGTGGTTTGACGACGCGGTGGCGGTAAGCCAGGCCAAGGAAAACGGCGGCCCGTCATGACCTACGGTGAAGACGGCCGGCCCATCGAGCACCGCGGGCTGATCACTGTCTCCATCATGCTCGCCACCATCATGCAGGCGGTGGACACCACCATCGCCAACGTCGCCCTGCCCCATATCCAGGGCAGCATGTCCGCGACGGTGGACCAGATCGCCTGGGTGCTGACCTCGTATATCGTGGCCTCGGCCATCATGACGCCGCCCACCGGTTACCTGGCTGCGCGTTTCGGCCGCAGGCGTGTGTTCATAATGATTGTGGCCGGGTTTACCATTTCTTCCATGCTGTGCGGCGCCGCCACGTCGCTGCCGGAGCTGGTACTGTTCCGCATCCTGCAGGGCGTCTTCGGCGCCGGCCTGGTTCCCTTGTCCCAGGCGGTGCTGCTGGACTCTTACCCGCGCCATCGCCACGGTTCGGCCATGGCCATCTGGGGAGTCGGCGTGATGGTGGGGCCCATCCTCGGCCCCACCCTCGGGGGTTATATCACCGACCTGTACAACTGGCGCTGGGTGTTCTACATCAACCTACCGGTGGGCATACTGGCCCTGGTGGGCCTGTACGCCTTCGTCCCCGAGACCGAGCGCAGCAGCGAACGCAAATTCGATGTGTTCGGCTTCGCCATGCTCAGTCTGGCCATCGGCGCGCTGCAGATGATGCTGGACCGCGGCCAGGGCCAGGACTGGTTTTCATCCCGGGAGATCATCACCGAGGCGGTGCTCGGCGGCCTGTGCCTGTACCTGTTCGTGGTACACATGCTCACCCACCCGCGCCCGTTCATAGAGCCGGGACTGTTCCGGGACCGCAACCTGGTCATGGGTCTGATATTCATCTTCATCTTCGGCATCGTGCTGCTGGCCACCATGGCGCTGATGCCGCCGTTCCTGCAGAACCTCATGGGCTACCCGGTGATGACCACCGGTATGGTGCTCGCGCCGCGGGGCATCGGCACCATGGTAGCCATGCTCATCGTGGGCCGGCTGATCGAGCGCGTCGACGCGCGTTACCTGATTTTTGTCGGCCTGCTGCTGATCGCCGAGTCCATGAACGAGATGTCGGGTTTCACCACCCAGGTGGGCATAAACGATATCGTGCGCACCGGCGTTATCCAGGGCCTGGGCATGGGTCTGGTGTTCGTGCCGCTCAGCACCGTGAGCTTCGCCACCCTGGCGTCCCACTACCGCAACGAGGCCACCGCCCTGTTCAGCCTGCTGCGTAACGTCGGGAGCAGCATTGGCATCTCACTGGTGGTTGGATTACTGGGCATGTATACGCAGGTCAACCACGCCATGATCGTCACCCATATCACTCCGCTGAACCCGCTCATGCAGGCACCATTTCTCCCGCCGACATGGAGTCTCGACAACACGGCGGGTCTTGCCGCGTTCAATTCTGAGATCAATCGCCAGGCGGCGACCATCGGTTACCTGAATGATTTCAAATTCATGGTGTACGTGACGCTGGCGGCACTGCCGCTGCTGCCGTTGATGCGCCGGCCAGTACGGGCGATCGACGCGACGCCGGTTGTCGATTGAACAGTTCGAGTTCCGGCGTTTCAGTCAGCTTCGAAAAAAAATTCCAATTGAACTCTTGATCTTTCGGCGCATTCATAGCCCCTGCATATCCAGGGGTGCGTTCCAGGTCACCAGTGCCGGCACGCCATGAGAATAGCCCAGTATATTGATCGTCGAGGTATCCAGCACAAACAATCGACCGTCGCCGGGCGTCAGCCCCAACCAGCGCGCCGCCAGCACACATAAGACATGGCCGTGGGCGAACAGTGCCACATCTCCCTGACAGCCACGTGCCTTTTCAATCACCCGGTCCACGCGCCGGCCCACGTCGGCGGGCATTTCACCGTTGGGGCAGCCGTCCTTGAAGACCAACCAATCCGCACGGGCGCGGTGAATCTCATCGGATGTCAGACCTTCATAATCACCGTAATTCCATTCCGCCAGATCTGCGCAAGTCTCGGCCTGCCCGCCCAGGCCAGCCAGTCGACAGGTTTCCAGGGCGCGCTGCAGCGGACTGGACATGACACACGAGAAGGACACGCCGCTCAACAGCGGCCGTAAACGTGCCGCCTGCCGCCTGCCTTCCTCGGTCAACGGCACATCGGTGATGCCGGTGTGTTTTCCCGCCATACTCCATGCCGTAGCCCCGTGGCGGAACACGAAAACCTTCCGTGCCGTGTCATTCATAAATAACACCATATCATTATATGTCGCAATCGCTACCAGGCTGTCTCTAACCTGAGACGAGACACCCCCTGGCATAGTTCAATCACCAGCCCATGCTGAAGGGCCTCACGATTTTTATATCTAGCAGTAGGCGACTAACAATACTCTAGCGGCGTGTGGCGCAACTCTCAACAGCGAGGCGATGGCCTGGAATGGCTGAAACGAGGGGAGGGACCGGGGGCACACAAAAAACAAAGACCGCCCCCCGGACACGGCACACCACTGCTTACGCCACGCCGGGAGAACGGTCTTCCAACGCCCGCCCCAGACGGGGCGGGACACGTCTGTTAGTTCATCACCTCGAACGTGGTGGCCCTCTCACAGCCCGTTTCGGTGTCGTAACCGTCACCGCCGTCGCAGTAATCATTACCGTCGCCGGCGTTCACGTTGTCATCGCCGCCGTCTCCATAGATATGATCGTCGCCCAGGCCGCCGGTCATGGTATCGTTGCCGAGACCGCCCAGTAGTCTGTCGTTACCGTCACCGCCGTCGAGCTGAGCCGACTGAGTCGCCAGTTCAGCGGAGGCATCCAGCAGGTCATCGCCGGCACCGCCGTTAATGGTGTCGTTCCCTCCGTTGCCTATCAGGCGGTCATCTCCAGCGCCTCCGTCAATGTAGTCATCGCCCGTACCGCCCTCGACGAGATCGTTACCATCATCACCGTACAACTGGTTGTTGCCGGCCCCACCGTCGATACTGTCGATACCGGCACCGCCGTGAATGATGTCATCACCGTCTTCGCCATAAATACGGTCGCTGCCGTCATCACCGAAGATGGTGTCGTTCCCGGCGCCGCCATAGATGATGTCATTTCCGTCACCGCCGCAGATGATGTCATCACCGCTGCTGCCATAGATGATGTCGGCATAACCCAAGGCCATGACCACCTGTTGGCCCATTCCCTCCGGGACATAGATGATATCCCGGCCCGGGGTTCCCACGATGGTGGGTCGCATCCCGTCACAGGTGCCGGGGATGTAAGTCGGTGGGTTGACATAAATGATCGGCTCATTGGCATCGCCATCACCGCTGTTCAAGCCGCCTTCATTGTAGGCAAGCAGATAGCCGGAATTGGTATTGTTATTGTTAAGGCGGTAGGTGTTTGTCGCGTCCATCGTCGTGTTGCCCACCACAAAAACGAACTTTGAATTGGTGGCAAACCCGTTATTGGTAAGCAATGTGGGAATATTCACGACCGCTGCCTGCCAGTTGGAGGCATTCAGCGGATCATCGAACCAGCCCCGCGACGGACTTGTCCACGGACCTGGGTCCTTTATCGGGATAAACGTGTCGCCAACCTTGATACCCACCACGCTGGTATTGCTGGACTCCTGCGCCAGCACCACCACGCTGCGGGCGGTCGCGATGCTCCATGTGGTCGGCATCGAGATACCATGATCGGCCACCAGTGCCGCCAGACCCTCCTGGGTTGTCGTATCGTAGTTCGTGAAATAAATGTCGTTATAAGCCTCCGCCACTGAAATCTCTCCCGGGTATGTCCACAAGGCCGCGGACGCCGGCGTCAGCCATAAAGCACTCAGGGTTGAAAGACATGCAAATGCAAAACCCCGTACCGTCAAGCATCTTGTTTTCATTGTGTACCCCTCCTCAGGTAGTCGCAGCACTACACTGCGCTGAATAATTAAATTGTGGTATTTTAAAAAGCTTCCTTCCCATAGTCTGAGTTACTATAGGTTTCAGGGGGTGTCAATACAGCCACAGTCATCAATCTCCGCGCCTTAAGGCTGCGCTAAGACTTTCTTAAGACAGCAGGACCGTTGTGCCGGGCCTTGCACAGCCACTCAAACGAGTAGGTCTGGGTAAAAGTGGTTAAAGCGCTAAAATAAAGAAGAAATAGCGGTTACTTTCCATGGTAATAGCCTGCGCACATGGGCGGCACATTGCCATCGAACATCGCGCGAACCCCGTCAAGAATTCGACGCCGCATCGGTCAGTTTAGTTGTAGAGCACGCGCGATTCATAATTCGCAGCCGATAAAAAGGCGCGAAGGGGAGTTACCCGCCTTCGCGCCACACCTGCAAGTACATGTTACAACCGCTGGCGGTTGTCCTCATGCCGTTCAACGGATCGTTATGGTGACCGGACCGCTGACATTATTCGCCTCGTCGGACTCCGCATCAGCATTCGCCGTGTCAACCTGCGCCCAGACCTGGTAGGTGCCACTCACGTTATAGATCACGGTACCGCTGCAGGAGGCCCTGCCTCTGATGTCCAGGCTCGTCACCGTACAGGTTACGTCTCCTACCTGTGACGGCACCGGGGCGCTCGCCGTGTTTTGATAGAGATCTATCGTGAAGGCATTCCCAGCGGCATAACCGCCCGCATTGTAGACATTGGCAAGCAGGGTCACTGCTTGCCCCGCAACGGCAGTCGTCGGCGCGGTCCTCAGGCTCGTCACCACCAGGTCGGGCAATGCCACCGTAACAGATACGGGCCCTCTCAGGTTGTTGCCCTCGTTGACCTCCGCCACTGCATTCTGCGTATCCGCCTGGGCCCATACCTCGAATGTGCCGGTGGTCGAGTACGTCACCGTGCCACTGCATGTCGTGGACGCACCGCTTGCCAGAACACCCACATTGCACGTCACGTCACCCACCTGGGTGACACCCGGAGCGCCGGTCAAGTTCTTGTACAGGTCCACCGCGAAGGCCGAGGCATCCACGGCACTGACGTTGGTCACCGTGGCGCTGATGGTCACCGGCTGACCCACGGTCACGTTGTCGGACGGCACTATCAGACTGGTGATGCGCAGATCGGTCAAGCGCACAACCTCTCTCGCCGGACCCGCCACGTTGTTGCTCTCATTGATTTCAGCAACACTGTTCAAGGTGTCGACCTGAGCCCTGACGCTGTAATAACCCGCAGCGCCATAACTTACCGTCCCCGAGCAGGTCGTCAAGGCGCCGGCGGCCAATCCACCCACGTTACACGTCACATCGCCTACTTGTGATAGGGACGGGATGCCGGACAGGTCCTTGTATAAATCCACCTCGAAGCCGCCGGCGGCCGTGGTGCCCGCATTGCGCACCGTCGCTGACAAAGTCACCGTCTGCCCAACTGCCGCCACATCGGGGGTCGTCGTCAAGCTGTCGATGACAAGGTCGGCAGACGTGGTGACCGGGACGCGCACCGGACCGGCATTGTTGTTGCTCTCGTTGGTCTCAGCCACGGCATTCTGCGTGTCGGCCTGGGCCCATACGCTAAAACTCCCCGCCGCCGCGTACGTCACCGTACCGCTGCAGGTCGTCGAGGCACCTGCGGCAAGACCACTCACCGCGCAGGTGACGTCACCGCTCTGCGAGACGCTCGGCGCCCCCGGCAGGTCCTTGTACAAATCGACCGCGAAGGCGCCGGCTGCCACCGCTCCGTTGTTGGTCACGGTGGCCGTGACCGTCACCGGCTGATTCACCGTGAGACTACCGGCAGGAACCGACAGACTGGTGATAGCCAGATCGGGCAACGTTACCGTTATGGTGGCGGGACCCTTTGTATTGTTGGCCTCATTGATCTCGGCCACCGCGTTCTGCGTATCTGCCTGGGCCCATACTTTGAATGCCCCAGTGGTCGAATACGTCACCGTACCGCTGCAGACCGTTGACGCGCCGCTGACCAGACCACTGACGCCGCACGTCACATCGCCCACTTGTCCCACGCCCGGGGCGGCGGCCAACCCTTTATAGAGGTCAATCGAGAAGGCGGGCGCATCCACGGCGCTGACATTCGTCACCGTGGCGTTAATGATCACCGGCTGGCCCACCGTCACATTTCCAGACGGGACCGTCAGGTCGGTGACACGCAGCTCGGAAAATCGGACGTAAACCCTGGAGGGGCCCGCGACGTTATTGCCCTCATTGCTTTCAATGACACTGTTCTGGGTGTCGGCCTGCGCGCGGACGTTGTACGCCCCGGCAGCGGCGTAAGTCACCGTCCCGGTACACGTCGTCGTTGCGCCGCTGGCCAGACTTGGGACGCTGCACGTCACGTCGCCGGCCTGCGAGACGGCCGGCGTACCGGACAGGTCTTTATACAGGTCGATATTGAAATTACCGGCCGCCCCGACACCCGCATTACGTACGGTCGCCGACACCGTCACGGACTGGCCGACGGCCGCCAATCCAGGGGACGTTGTCAGACTGTCGATCACCAGATCGGCGGGCGGCGGCGGCGCCGAGGAGGCAAGGGATAGGTTATCGAACAGGAAACCGTTCCCCGCATTCGCCGGTACACCCGTCCCGGAAGACCTGAAGATGACCGTCTTGACGATGCGCGGACTGGGCTCCGCGGCAGCTTCGCTGTCGTAGCGATAGTAGTTCTCCCAAGTGGTGCCGGTATGCGCCCAGTTTCCATCGATAAAGACCTGTACCACGTCGTTAGACGGACCATCGAGGGTATTCATGGTCAGCCTGACCGTATGAGGGACAGTCCTATCAAGTCCCGCTGCAATTTTTGTCTCGACAAAATTGGCGGGGTTCGATGTCCCCTGTACGTCATCGAAATAGACATCGATGCCGCTGGCCCCGTCTTCAAAACGCAGGTAACTCATTCGCGACCCGTCGCCCCTGTCGGGAGATACCGATATGGCGAGACCGGGCTGCTGCGCGCCCGGGACGGTCGAAGCGATATCAAATTTCATCTCGAAATAATTATGCAGTGTCCCCGCGGAAAAGCTGCCGTTGGTGGAATCCGCTTCGCCGGCGGCGTCGACCAAGGGTTTGGCAAATGTCTGATCGCCGAAGGACCCCGATGTGATCGCGTTCGAGATCCGCAGCGACTGGGATGCAAAGCCGGAGTATCCGAAAGTATTGCTCACCACCGCCGCGTCGTATGGTCCGGTTTTACTCCAACCGTTCTGACCGTTGATATCGCCCACGGTATACGTGGGGCCTTCGAAGTTGATTGATGTCGAATCCGCGAATGCCGAAACTACAATGCCTGTCCATAGGCATACTCCCACTGCAATCCATGAAACCCACGATATTGATTTTTTCGAATTCATGGTTTCCACTCCTTAATTATTGTACTTGTGTTAAGTATTGCCCTTAATTATTTCCTCAATGATTGTTGTTGGAAAAATGAACTGCATTCGACATGACGAGAAAGGAATTGCAGTCTGCGCCCGCATAAATAACCTGTCAATTAATGTTTGGCGCCGTAACGCGACGCATATCTGACACTGCAATGGACGTGGACACACGAACACTGCCCGGCAAGATAGACAGGGACGAAGAAAATCTCAGCAGAGCGCCTGCCGTTATTGCTGACAGCGATCAAAACAGATTATCGTGAACTTGCGCGGAGAAAATCCGCGCGGTGGGAAGGGAAAACGGGACGCGATCGAAATCGCTAAAAACCAAATACGTTGGCTCAACGCATCTGCTACCTTCATCCGACACGTCATCACTACTAATAGTCTTTATTACCGTATGGAATTTATAAGCGTCAAAATCCCTCGGCCACACAAAGGCGACACCCGCCTATCGGCCAGGCTGCTGGCCCGTGTCTTTGTCGCCGCTGGCGTTACGCATTACAGATGGTGCCAGAAGAATTCCCGGCACTTTTTTGTCGGTAGCGGCTATCAGTGCCGCGAGGCGCGCCCGTGGTGGCACACCGCTGTCATCTCATGTACCCTCGCCGCTGCTGACAGCGAATCCGATCAGCGTCTCGCGAAGATCGTGGTTGAGGATATCCCGAATCTGACTCTCCAGCCGCTGTCGGGTAATGGCGGGCTCGCGGGCCGATACCTTGAGGTTCCACTGGCGTGTGCCGCGTACCTGGCCATTGGCCGGGTTAATCAACTGAACATACAAGGTACCGCGTATCCAGTACCAACCTTCCAACAGTTCCGGTTCGGTCACATCCAATGACGCCTTCAGTATGTAATCCGGGTCTTTGCCGGTATCCACCAGGAAACCCGCGGCAGACAAGCCTCCGGCAAGATCGTCCTGGAGACCGGGCAGCGGCAGATCGGCAGCCTTGGCGGCGATGCGCATACGATGCAACAGCGCATCCAGATCGATGCGCAGGGTGGCCGCGCTCCAGCGCGGCGGCACGCCCACGCCGCTGACATCGACGATCTTGAGAGCCTTCTGATAGGCGCTGCGTTCCACCTGAGCATCAAGAGCGCGGTCGGCGGCAGCGATCTTCAGCAATTTGTCAGCGGTACCGCGGCTTGCCTGGATATACCGGTCTGTTGCCGCATCCCGCGTTTCGATCTCCTGACGCAGGCTGTTGGCGGCCTGCATGCGCGGCAGTACCGCCAGGGCGTAATAGGTCCCTGTCCGGGAGTCGTGCCACAGCGCCGGGACCTGTATGCCGTTGACGATCTGATCGGTCTTGGTAGTGATGCTGCGGGTCACCTTGGCGGTTGTGCGGCCTGCGGCACCGCTGGCGTTAGTGCCGCCTTGATAGGCCAGCACGTCCTGGCTCTGCACATCAATCCGGACCTGGAACACCTTGGCCAGATCAGCGCGGGCGCGGTCCTGCGCGTCGACCTGAGTGTCCGCCTGGCCACGGCCGATCAGATACTGGGCCGGTTTATAACGGGCATCGCCACCGTCGACCCAATCGGGCCGGATGTTTGAACTCCCCGCACACCCGCTAAGCAATGCCGTCACGACCGCCACTACTACGGTCGCCTCTTTCAGACCCTTTAGCACCTTGTCCATGATTATTCCGCCGCTGTTTGTCAGTTATATCCAATCATATGTCAGAAAGGTCATGCGACCCTGTTTGATCACCACGTCCGTATATGTCCGCTCGTTCAGCACACGCCCGTAGTCTCCATATAAATCCACCTTGACCGTGTAGGTCCCGGGCGCCAGACTTAGGCGCGTCATCTGAATATTATCCGGCAGCGTCAGCCAACTGCGGGTATCCGCCACCTCTGTGGCGATGCCGGCGATGTTCACCATCAGGCCCAGCAGGGGGTCGCCGTTTCTGTCCGCCTCGGCCGCCAGTTTGTCCTTGACCACCGCGCGGGCGATGGCGCGGGCGGTGATGGCAGGCATCTTTTCCTGCAGGTTCTGGATAGCGATGGCGGCCACGTTTTCCATCACGCTGGTATCAGCCTGCTGGCCGTCCGCAGCGACGCGGGCATAAGCGGCGCCTGAAGTGCGGTATTGATAACGTGGCAGCGAGATGCGGATCCACCGCCTGGTCTTGGGATTAGGCACCAGTATGGAGGTCTGGCGCTTGATGGGCACCAGCCCGTCGCTGAGAATGAATACCACCTCACCGTCATCCGGATCGCGCTGCACCGCCTTTGCATCGAGACCGAACGCCTGCTGGTACCTCTGCAGCTCATCATCCAGGCCCATCTCCTGGGTAAGGCGCAACAAATCGCGCTTCAACAGCGGCGGAACGGCAACCCCATACTTCTTTTGATAACCCTGATAGGCCTCATAGGCCTTGCGATAGGCAATCATGGCATCGCTGGTCTCACCCAGGTCCTCGTAGATCATACCGTTGAGGTAGCGGGCGAAGGCGTCCGCCGTGTAACCAGCCTTGGAGAAGCGCTCGTGATAGGCCTGCAGTTCGAGATCGACCTGCACGGCCTCCACCCGGGCATCATCCAATTGTCCCATATTGAGATAGTTCAAGGCCTCGTAAATGTGCACCAAGACCTGCTCGTATTCCTCACCCACATAACTGCGAGTGGCGTCATTGATGATGAACGACTCTGATTGTTCCCGCAGACTGACAGCGCTCAATTCCGAGGTCAGTCGCTTGGCCTCCTCGAAGGCCTGGTTGCTGGCGGCATAGTCGCCGTTCATACGCAGCAGCATGCCCTTGTTGAGCAGATACACCACCCTGTCCCGCCTGGGCGGTTTCTGTTTCTCCAGGGCCTGCAGCGCTTCACCGGGCTGGTGACGCACGAGCGCCGCCTCGGTGGCCTGAAAGCCGGCGCTGTAGGTGGCGCAGGCACTGGTTAAGCACACGGCCCCGAAGACAAGGACTTCAGCCGCACGCCGGCGCCACCTGCGCTTGAACCCCGTCATCATTAACAGCCACACACCGGCGGCGGGGCGATCAGAATCGCAGCGCAGCCTTTTCCACCAGCTTCTTGATCTTCTTCTGTCCCACCCAGACGATGCTGTTGTCAGCCATGCTGATGAGATTCAAGTCCACCTGATAGTAATGGACTGCGGTGTCTCCGGATTGGTCGACGATCATGTTAATGGTGCCCTTCATCATGAAATCCGCGCCGATTTCCTGCCCCATGGCCTTGCGGGTATCCTCTCGGGCGTTGACGTCCTGATCCTTGCGTTCCTCACGGACTTCACCGCGCTGATCAGTGGCGGCAACGAAGCGCACCTTGCCTGAGTTGATGAGGGCGCGCTGCATATCGGTGACGAAGGCGTTGGTGTTGATGTGCTCGCTGCTCAGGTTGCGAATCTTGCCGACGATGACCACCGGGGCCTTGCCGTGATGGGACTGAGTATAGTTACCGAGCCACGGCTCCGACAGGGCCTCCTGGATCATGTCCTTGGAGACCATCTGGGAATCGGTGTCGTTCCAGTTGCCGCTCAAATCCTTCACCGTATCAGGGGACATGCGGGTGACCTGGGTAGCGCAGGCAGCAAGCAGCGACACAGCAGTCATCACTATGGCCATCAGCAGAGTCTTACCGCGATTCATGCCATACATCATGATCTATCTCCCCCCGGAACTGGCTTTGTCGAAGATATTATCGGCATTGTCATGAATATAGTGCTGCAGGCCCGCGTCCATGTCCTCCACATGACCGACCGTCTCTTTGATGTGCCTCACATCCAGCTCGGCGATGGAATAAATGGTCCCGGTACGCTTGTCATGCCAATGGCCGATGATCTGAGCCCCGGCCAGGTTGACCTTGGTCAGGGCGTTTATCTGGCGCGTCACGGACTGGTCTGCGGCCGCATCGGTGCCCGATCCCGATGCGGAGCGGTAATCCCGGGAGGCCACGTCCATGTAAGTGGACAGAATACGCGCCAGCTCCGCGCGGGCGCGGTCATCGGCGGTGGAGATCTGCAGTGACTGATCACCCATCACGGACGCCGACCCCACCCCGTGCAGCAGCCGCCCCCCTTTATCGTCGACGAAGGCGGTGCCCTTGTTCACCCAGTCCGGCGCACCCTCAATGCCAAGATCGCTCTTGACCGTGGTCCTGCCGCCACAGGCGCTCAACAAGGCGACTGAGACGATCAATAAATAAGCACAAAAGGATTTATCGGGTATGCGCATGATGGTTCTCCATAGCGTTGGAATCCGGACAGATCGCCATCACTCACGTTTGGCGAAGAACAGCGATATCATAGACTTAATTATTTCATGTGCAACAAGGTTATGCAGGGACCGGGGATGCCACGGCCAACCGGAATTCATCACATACAATCGCCATCTGAAATCATGTCAAACGACAGGCTGACACAACACCCCCATAGCGAGAACCCGCATGTGCGGACCGCGGTCGGGGTTAATCTGCCCCAGATTAATGGATATCAATGGTGCCGGCGAGAGGAATCGAACCTCCGACCTACTGATTACGAATCAGTTGCTCTACCGACTGAGCTACACCGGCATGGG
>CAYXAX010000018.1:0-25004 GCA_964463055.1 uncultured Gammaproteobacteria bacterium
AGGTGGCGGTGGAGGACTCGCCGGCGACGGCGGCGGCGGCCTCTTCCGGATCCACACCCGGCTGGGGGGTAAGGCGGAACATGGCCACCACGTCGGTCTCCTTGACCTGGTAATCCGGTTCCCAGTAGCCCATCTGCTTGTAAGGTATGACCCCTGATGCGTAACGCTTCTTCGGATCTTTGATGGCTTGATCTTTAGCCATGGTGTTTCCTCCGTTAGTTTTTAAATTTCAATCAGTTAACCTGTTTTTGCGTCCCCACCCCCGGACCCGCGGTTTCCATTCCCCGGTGTTACTAATCTGTTATTCAAATGCACGCTTGGGTGATGGCGCCATGTTACCGAAATCTATCATCAATAATAGTCATTTTTTTTGATTGTTATGATAGATAAATGTCTATTATCATAGATTATCATCTATTCATAGAGCCGGGGAGCTGCCCATGATACACCTCACACTGCGCCAGCTGACAGTCTTTGAGGCCATCGCCCGTCACGGCAGCTTCACCCGCGCCTCCGAGGAACTGTTCCTGACCCAGCCCACGGTCTCCATGCAGATCAAAAAACTCACCGACGCCGTGGGCCAGCCGCTGTTCGAACAGGTGGGCAAAAAGATCTACCTCACCGCCGTGGGCTCGGAATTGTTCACCGCCTGTCGCGACATCTTTCATAGCCTGGACCGCTTCGAGATGACTGTGGCCGACATGCAGGGCCTGAAACAGGGGCAGCTCAGGCTGGCGGTGGTCACCACCGCCGAATATTTCATTCCACGTATGCTGGGTCCGTTCTGCCAGCGCTACCCCGGCATCGAAGTAACCCTGGAGGTATTCAACCGCGAGCACATCCTGCAGCGTCTCAGTGACAATCTGGATGATCTGTACATCCTCGGGCAACCCCCCGAGGGCATCGCCGTGGAATATTTCCCGTTTCTCGAAAATCCGCTGGTGGTCGTGGGCCCGCCGGAGCACCCCATAGCGACGGCCAAGCGCATCACCCTCAAGCAGCTGGCCGAATACCCGTTCATCATGCGAGAACCGGGCTCGGGCACGCGTCAGGCATTACAGCGCTTATTCGACGAGCACAAAATATCCGTCAAGGTTCGCATGGAACTGGGCAGCAATGAGGCCATCAAACAGGCCATCATCGGCGGGCTCGGGCTCTCCGCCCTGTCCCAGCATACAATTACCGCCGAGGTGGCCACCGGAGAACTGGCCATCCTTAACGTACAGGGTTTTCCCATCCGCAGGTCGTGGTACGCGGCCTACCCGAGCGGTAAACAGCTGTCCATCATCGCCCGCACTTTTCGCGACTACCTTCTCAACGAAGGGAAGCAGATCATCGACAAACATCTGTCCCATTTACACGGCTAACCCGCTGCAATCCCGTCCGCATGGGTCCGTTAGGGATAGGTATTGTAAATGTCATTCCCTGCGATCAGGCGGTTACGCCGCGTGCGTGGTCGGCAGGGACTCGAGCAAGCCGCTCAGTCTGTCATGCAGCCGTTGATCAAAACTGCAAAACATCAGTCCCAGGCCGTTTACCCGCTTGTGCACCACCACGGCCGGAATGCGCCGCATATGCCCGTTGCCGATAACCGACGAAGGCAGCAAGACATCGAGCATGGCCTGAAGCTCCACCTCCGTGGGATCGGTCTCTACAAATATCCCTTCCGCGCCGATATCCCGCGACTTGCAGTTGTTCAACTGCCGGTCTTGATAATGCACCGTCACCGCCATGATAAAAGGCTTTCGCACACCCCAGCGTCGTTCCAACACTTTCCCACCCTCCATATACTTCTCCCGCGCCCGGCGGCAAGCATTTTCAATACCAGGCACCCTAGAAGCTTCATTTTCCATACTCTTCATTACAGGGATTTGACACAGATCAAGGAAGCCGCCACAGACAGAGGGGAGATCACCCCCATTGGCGATGACTGTGTCCAGCCACTTCGGCACATAAACATTGGAGGCAATTCAAGGAGTATGCTAGATTGTGTAATAAATCTATGGATAAATCAGTGACCTGGCGCTCATGCCTGGTCACGCCCCGAGGCGATCCTCATATAGCGATTGACTACCATGTCCAATAAACTCATCACCGGCGCGGCGCGCTGATCATGGGACAGATCCTCCCTGAGTATCTGCTGTTTCTGGGAAAAACGGCCACCGTGGCCATCGCCGTACTGGCGGTGCTGATCTTCATCGCCCGGCTGCGTAACAAGCGCCGTGAAGACGATCACATCGAGGTCAGCAAACTCAACGACAAATACGAGGACATGGGCCAGGCATTGAACGCCGCCGTCCTATCAAAGGCCGAATATAAAAAAGCACTCAAGGCTCTCAAACACAAAAAAAAGGATGTGCTCAAGCAGGAAAAAAGCGGCGCGGCGCCGAGAAAGCGCATATACATCCTCAGCTTTGACGGCGACATCAAGGCCTCCGCCGTCACCAACCTGCGCGAGGAAATCACCGCCATACTGACCATTGCCGACTCGCGTGACGAGGTGTTCCTGCGCCTGGAGAGCAGCGGCGGCACGGTCCATGGCTATGGACTGGCCACCGCGCAGCTCCAGCGCCTGAAGGACCGCGGCATCCACCTCACGGTGGCTGTGGACAAGGTGGCCGCCAGCGGTGGGTACATGATGGCCTGCGTTGCCGACCGGCTCATCGCCGCGCCCTTCGCCATCATCGGCTCCATCGGCGTGATCGCCCAGTTACCCAACTTTAACCGTCTGCTCAAAAAGAATAATATCGAGTTCGAGCAGGTCACCGCGGGGGAATACAAGCGCACACTGACCGTGTTCGGGGAGAACTCCGAGGCTGGCAGGACCAAGTTAAAAGAAGAGATCGAGGATACGCATACCTTGTTCAAGGACCTGATCACCACACACCGCAGGCAGGTGGACATCGAGCGTGTGGCCACGGGAGAATACTGGTACGGCACCCGCGCCCTGGAACTGCGATTGGTGGACACGCTGATGACCAGCGACGATTTCCTGCTTCAGGCCAGCAACGACGCGGATCTGTACCGGATCAGCCATATCGAGAAAAGGCGACTGGGCGGCAGGCTGCTGTCCTTCATGCCGCGATCGCTGCAAAAGATGGCGCTGTCGTTGCGTTCCCAGATACAGTGATGCATATAAGGGCGGTCATAAGGTCCGGATAAGGGGGGATGGGGATCATGATTATCAGATTGGGGGTAATGCTGCTGGCGGCATCGCTGATGATTGCATGCACGACCATGGGCACCGACAGTCGACTTGCCGATTACCGGCATGCCTTGCTGACCCAGGCGGACAAGGGCGATGCCGAGGCTCAGTTCCAGCTGGGGATGACGTACTGCTGCGGCTTCGACCAGACGCGCAACGATGTCACCGCGCGCATATGGCTGTGCCGGGCCGCCCTCCAGGGGCACGTCCAGGCCCAGTATCAGTTGGGTCGTTTCTACGATATGCACGCCGTCAAGTGGCGCCCGCGTACCGCTACCCAGGACATCATACAGGCTTACGTGTGGTACAGCCTGGCCGCCGATCAGGGTCACGACATGGCGGCGCTCTACAGGGAAGCCTTAACCCATGAGATGTCACCGCGCGTCATCGAGGCCGCCGAAAAACTCAAGTCACACTGGAAACAAGAGGCTTGCAGCGACGTCCCCCGCGTGGTCACGCGGTGAATGGAATACCGGCGCGACCGCGGTGGATCCCGTCATATAGGGCAGCGTGACTGATCAGCCGAATCCCTCGTCCGTGCGTGGCGGGCCCTCATCGTCACCATCCATGTCCGTGTAACCCAGGTCATCCTTTTCCAGATCATCGAAGGGTCCCGACCAGTCCTCGGGCGGCTCAATTTCCTCGAGGGCCATCTCGCGCCAGGTAGCCACGTCAAACTCCTCGATTCCGCCGTCGAAATATTGGATCTCGATGGTATCGTCGTCCACGGCGATGACCTCGAACGAGCTGTTGTCATCCGCCTTGTACCAGTTGCCTATAATGGGCTCAATATCCGCTGACATCACCTGTCCTCCATTCGGCATCAACAGTCTTATTTAATCCCATTTATGACGATTTGTGTATCCCGCGGGATGGATAGTCAGGCGAATGGCGGTGGTGAGGGATGGCGTTCGGCGAAGATGCGGTCAGTACCGCTGTTTGTCACGGTGCAGGATGAAATCGTGACTGGCGCTGATAACCAGCCTGACTTCCTCGCCGTGCCCACGGGCCACCATGATGTCGATATCCCCGGCGTCAAAGAACCTGCCGACAGGGGCGGCGGGGTCCACCGCCGGGTCTAATGTAAGACTGACCGCTTGTCCCGGAACACATGAAACCACGTATATGGTGCGGGGCTGATTTGCCTTCATGGCGGCAAGTATAATATGCCACTTTTTGAATGTCCACTTATAGTCTTCCCACCTATCGACTGTCGACTTATTGTCGTCGCCGGCGTTCAAATAGCATGAT
This sequence comes from uncultured Gammaproteobacteria bacterium, assembly GCA_964463055.1. Taxonomy (GTDB): domain Bacteria; phylum Pseudomonadota; class Gammaproteobacteria; order CAWJPQ01; family CAWJPQ01; genus CAWJPQ01. The sequence goes on from CAYXAX010000018.1 coordinate 4,457, forward strand.
GACTACAACTGCAAGACAGGTTCTGGCGCACAACATCCGACAACTGCGCAAGTCGCGCGGCTGGTCACAGGAGGTATTGGCGGAAAAGAGCGGTCTGCACCGCACTTACGTGGGAGACATCGAACGCGTGGAACGCAATGTCAGCGTCGATAACATCGAGAAGCTGGCGCGGGCCTTCAGTGTCCCGGTAAAGGATCTATTTACAGAGTGAACGTCATTCTCCGCGACGCCCACCTCAAGTTGTAGCCCCCACCACATCGCGGCACAGCGCGCTGTGCATACGCGCCATGGCGGGGTTTGCTAGCGGCTCGCCACTTCTCCGCTGGAAAAGTCGATGTGCTTGCGCAGGGTCATGAATAGCAGGATATTGCTTGCCTTGTCCGCGGGATCGAATCTCACCCCGAGACTGCAACTGCGTGTGCCGGGCTTGCGGTCGCACCAGACAATGGTGCCGGGAATGGCGATGAGGTTCTCGCCGGAGTCATATTTGAATTGAATCTGATCGCCCACCTTGAACGACTTCATGAGCCATACGCCCGCGCCGGTGAGTGAGATGTCCCGCAGACTCTTCACGCGGTAGGCCTTTTTCGTATCTTCAATGAAAAAGATACCGGCGTCCCCCTGTGTGCCGTCGCGGAGGGATTTTCTGGCGTGCTTTCTTCGTTCTATGGACAAATCAGCCCTCCACAGCCGTTACCTGCCATCCAGGCCAGATTTGAGTGTAATGTGAACAGCGCCGTTTAACAACAAAAATCCACCATTTCGCACGCCGCCCGGGGCCTCAGGTCAATCAATTTTGACACGCTTTTCCCGCACATCGACGTCATCGGCGACATACCTGCTGGTACCGTAACCCAACACCACGATAGCCAGGGCGAGCATCAGGATGGCGCCGGTCACCACCAGGACGATGTGGATTCGCTCCGCCTCCACGTCCACCATCAGCGAGCGGGTCAATGCGGTGATGCCGATATACAGCAGGTAGCGCACCGGCAACCGGTTGGTCTTGAAATAGATGCCGACCATGGCGCCCAACTCCAGATAGATGAAAAGGATCAGTATTTCCTGCAGGGTGGCCCGGCCGTGGGCCATCATGCTCAGGTATTGGGAACCGGCGGACCACACGATGGTGGCCCCGATGACAAACAAGGCGAAGAGGTGAAACCCCTCCACCAGGTGATCACCGACCTTCTCGATGCGTTTGGTTAGTTTTGTGGGCAACATGATGCTCCCTTTCCTATTCCGTGAGATGGATGTACCAGCAAGTATGCGCTTAAGGTATCAGTCTTTGCGGCCCCGGCAATACCCGTCACCATTCCTGCGACACGCGGGCGGTAAACACGGCACCCGCAATCACGGCCCATGGCGGCATTCTAATGAAAATCGCTCCCAAGTACGCTATGATTTTGCTTCAAATTCATCTAAGATTTTGTTAATTATCACAACTGTCCGTACGCAGCACTGCGTAATCAGGGGGGGAACAAGAATGGTGGATATGAAATTCAAGCTGGTGGGGTTGACAAGCGTGCTGATACTGGCACTGTCAGGTTGTGCCACCAGCCACAAAAAGGTTGAGGGTGCCGCGGCGGCAGAGCAATCGGCCGGCGGCGAGGCAAGCGCACCTGCGGCGGCCGCCCAGCCAAACGCCGCCGCCGGCGACACCGGCAAGGCCGCTGACAAGACGGCCACGGCGGCGCCCGCAGCCGCGGCGCCGGAAAAACCCAGCATCTCCGGCTCGGACGTCAATGCCATTGAACAGAAGATGGCGCATTACCCGCGCATCCTGTGGCACAGCCGGGACAACACCTACCGCTTTTACGTGGGTACCGTCGTGTTTGCTGAATACAACCCCTTCAAGAACACCTTTATGATCATGACAGATAACGCCGACCGCAAAAACCTCGTATGCAAATATGACTCGGACAGCGGCTGGAAGGTGGAGGGCTCCTCCCAGGGCGCCAGCTGCAAAGGCCTACTGAACGAGATGGACGAGTATTTATCACGGAGTTCATGAGGTTACATCGGCGGCCGGCCGGCGGCGCCTGACTTAAGGAGTAACTTATGGATTCTCCTTGCAATTTTTCGCGGGGCGCTGTCTAATATACGTTTTTTCCGGTCAACATTTACGGTATCAGGGTCACTTCCATGTCCAAAGTCTGTCAAGTCACGGGTAAACGGCCGATGGTCGGCAACAACGTGTCTCACGCCAACAACAAAACGCGACGCCGCTTCATGCCCAATCTGCATACCCACCGTTTCTGGGTGGCCAACGAGCGGCGCTGGATCACATTGCGGGTGTCATCACAGGGCATGCGTATTATCGATAAATTGGGCATTGAGACGGTGCTCGAGAATATTCGCCTGCGCGGCGAGCGGGTTTGAAGGAGGCAGCTGAATCATGCGCGATAAAATCAAATTGGTCTCCACCGGCGGCACCGGCCATTTCTATACCACCATGAAAAACAAGCGCAACACGCCGGATAAAATGGAAATGAAAAAGTACGACCCGGTGCTGCGCAAGCACGTGGCGTACAAGGAAGAGAAGATCAAGTAAGCACGCTCAAGAAAACATCGAAGGCAATAAAAAACCCGCTCAGAGCGGGTTTTTTATTGCCTCGGTGTATACCGCTTGTGCGCCGCGGTCAGGCCCTTGCCGCCGCCGGCGCCATGGTGTAGCTGCGCAGGGACCGGGCGAAGTCCTGCAGGGACTTGATACCGGTCTGCTCCGCTTGGTGACACCACTCCTGCAGGGCATGCAGGAGGTGTTCCTGGGTGGCAGTGGAGCGCTTCCAAATGGACTGGAGTCGCTGCTTGAAGTGATACACGGTGTGCAGTTGCTGATTCTGCTCCAGGACCGAGGCGAGATTCTGCTTGGCATCTTCATCCATCAAAGACTCATCCCGTGACAGCAGACGCTTGGCACGGCGCAGCACCGTACGCTCCCAACTGTCCGCACGCCGCAGCTCATCCTTGTGAACCCGGGCCATGACCTGTTTGCTGTATTGCGCCATGACCTGGAAGCGATTCGACACCACGGCGATGACCGTATCGAAATCGACATGCGGCTTGCTCGGGTCGACCAGGGGTTTGGGGGCCACCTTCTTGACCCGCGCCATACCGAAAAACGCCAGGATGCGGATATACATCCAGCCGATGTCGAACTCCCACCACTTGCTGGACAGCTTCGCCGAGCTGGCAAAGGTGTGGTGGTTGTTGTGCAGTTCCTCGCCGCCGATGAGGATCCCCCATGGGACGATATTGGTGGAGGCGTCGGACGACTCGTAATTTCGGTAGCCCCACCAGTGGCCGATGCCGTTGATGACCCCGGCGGCGAACAGCGGTATCCACATCATCTGGATCGCCCAGATGGTGATGCCCGGAATGCCGAATAAGACCGCGTCCAATACAAACATGAGCATGATGCCCTTGGCGCTGTGCGGCGTATAGATCTTGCGCTCCAGCCAGTCATCGGGCGTGCCGTGGCCGTACTTATCGAGGGTCTCCAGGTTCTTTGCCTCCGCCTTGTAAAGCTCCGCCCCCTCGAGCAGCACCTTCTTGATGCCCTTGACCTGGGGACTGTGAGGGTCCTCCTCGGTCTCGACCTTGGCGTGATGCTTGCGGTGGATGGCGGCCCAGGCCTTGGTCTCCATGCCGGTGGTCAACCACAGCCAGAAGCGGAAAAAGTGGCTCACGACAGGGTGCAGATCTAACGCCCGGTGGGCCTGGTGGCGGTGCAGGTAAATCGTAACCCCGGCGATGGTGACATGGGTCAGGAGCAGGGTCGCGATGATATAGCCCGCGAGGGTCAAGTCCAGAATTCCGTACATTAAGTTTCCCTCAATCTGAATTTAGCGCTGGCGCTTCTATAAACGTATAAAATGTGTGTCTACTATAGGCCGATCCGTAGAGCACGTCCAGTCTGATCCGGTCAGCTGCGATATACCGTGTTTATACGCACATATTCGTAAGACAGGTCGCACGTCCACACACGACTATTATATCGGCCCCGATCCAATTGAATACATAGGCTGATGTCCTCGGCCCGCATGGCCGCCACGCCCTGTTCCTCGGTGTAATCGGCTGCACGAGCACCGTTGCGCACGATGCATACCCCATTGATATGGACACTGACGCGTTCAATATCAAGGTCCGGGAGATCGGCGCGGCCCAGGGCCGCCAGGATGCGGCCCCAGTTGGGGTCGCTGCCGAAAAAAGCGGTTTTCACCAGAGGCGACTGTGCAATAGTGTAGGCGGCGCAGCGACACTCCTGCTCACTGCGGCCACCCTGCACCTCGATGGTGATGAATTTCGTCGCCCCCTCGCCGTCTCGCACGATGAGTTGGGCCAGGGTCTCGCACACCGCCCGGACCGCGCCGCACAAGGCTTGATAGCCCGCATCATCGCTGCCGGTCATGGGCGGGCACCCGGACTTGCCCGTGGCCACCAGCACGCAGGCATCGTTGGTGGAAGTGTCCCCGTCCACCGTGATGCGGTTGAACGAGGCGTCCACCGCTTCCACCAGACACCGCTGCAACAGCTCCGGCGCCACGGCGGCGTCGGTGGCGATGAACGCCAGCATGGTCGCCATGTCGGGGCGGATCATGCCGGCCCCCTTGGCGATGCCGGTCACCGTCACCGTCTCGCCATGGATCGAGGTACGCAGCGACGCACCCTTGGGAGCGGTATCCGTGGTCATGATGCCGTGGGCGGCCTCCGCCCACGCATCCTCGCTCAACGCCGACAGCGCCATGGGCAGGCTGTCGCGAAACGGCTGCAGCGGCAGCGGCTCACCGATGACGCCGGTGGAAAACGGCACTACCTCCTGACGCCGGCAGCCGGTGTGTTCCGCTACCAGGTCGCAACCAGCCAGCGCCGCAGCAATACCCTGCTCGCCGGTACCGGCATTGGCGTTGCCCGTGTTGACCAGCAGATATCGCGGCGCGGCGGCGGACAGGTGGCGGCGCGCCACGACAACGGGCGCCGCGCAAAAGGCGTTGCGGGTGAATACCGCCGCACAGCGGGTCCCCTCCGCCAGGGCCATGACCACCAGATCACGGCGATCCGGCGACTTGAACCCGGCACAGGCCACGCCTAGCGCGACGCCCGACACCGGGTAAAGGGTGGGCAGGTCCGTTAAACCGACCGCCATGAAGCCGAGGGTGCGCTATGAGACACGGTCACGAGGCCAGCTGGCCGTGACAGTGTTTGAATTTTTTACCGGAGCCGCACGGACACGGCTCGTTGCGCCCCACCTTACGGCCGTCACGGACGAAGGGGCGGTGGCTATCATCGGCCTCGAGGGGCTCGTCTTCAGCACCGGCGGCCATGGCAGCAGCGGGCTGGGCATGTTCGTAGCTCACTTCCGACTTGCTGCGGCGCTGCTCCTCCACCGCCTGGACATCCTCCTCAGCACTCACCTGGACACGGCTCAGGATACGCACCACCTCCATCTTGATCCGCCCCAGCAGGTCGGTGAACATATTGAAGGCCTCGCGCTTATACTCCTGCTTGGGATTCTTCTGCGCATACCCGCGCAGGTGAATCCCCTGACGCAGATGGTCCATGGCGGCAAGGTGTTCTTTCCACATGGAGTCCAGTACCTGCAGCATGACCGCCTTCTCGAAGTGGCGCATGACCGCGGGACCGGCCATGGCCTCCTTGGCGGCATAGGCCTCGCGGATCTTCTCCATGATCCTGGCGCGCAGCGGCTCTTCGTGCAGATCCTCCTCGGCGTCCAGCCATCCCTGGATGTCCAGTTTGGCACCGAAATTCTCCTCCAGCGCATCCTGCAGGCCGGAGATTTCCCACTGCTCATCCAGGCTCTGGGGCGGGATGTGCTGGTCGATGATGGCAGTGACCATGTCGTCGCGAATCGCGGCCACCACATCCGAGACGTCGTCATGGGCCATCAATTCATTGCGCTGCTCATAAATGACCTTGCGCTGCTCATTGGCCACATCGTCGAATTCCAACAGGTTCTTGCGGATATCGAAGTTGTGGCCCTCCACCTTGCGCTGGGCGTTTTCGATGGCGCGGCTGATCCAGGGGTGCTCCAGTGCCTCGCCCTCGGGCATGTTGAAGCGCTGCATCAGAGAGGCGATGCGCTCCGAACCGAAAATACGCATGAGTCCGTCTTCCAGTGACACGTAAAAGCGGCTCGAACCCGGATCGCCCTGACGCCCGGAACGCCCGCGCAGCTGGTTGTCTATGCGCCGCGACTCATGCCGCTCGGTGCCGATAACACGCAGACCGCCGGCGCCGATCACCTGGTCGTGGCGCTCCTTCCACGCACTGCGCACGGACTGCTCGGTGGCCTCGTCCGGGTCCGCGTGACCGGCCAACTCGGTCTCCACATTGCCGCCAAGGACAATGTCGGTGCCGCGACCGGCCATGTTGGTGGCGATGGTCACCGCGCCGGGGCGACCGGCCTGGGCGATGATCTCAGCCTCGCGCTCATGCTGCTTGGCGTTAAGCACCTCATGCTTGATCTTGTCCCGGGCCAGATCCTTGGACAAAAGCTCGGAGATCTCGATGGATGTAGTACCCACAAGCACCGGCTGGCCGCGCTGGTGGCAGTCTTTGATATCCTCGATAATGGCGTCGAACTTCTCCTTGTCGGTACGGTAGACCAGGTCGCCCTGGTCATCTCGGACCATGGGCTTGTGGGTGGGGATCACCACCACCTCCAAACCGTAGATCTGCTGGAATTCATAGGCCTCGGTGTCGGCCGTGCCGGTCATGCCGGAGAGCTTTTCATACAGCCGGAAGTAGTTCTGGAACGTAATCGAGGCCAGGGTCTGATTCTCGTTTTGAATCGACACCCCCTCTTTGGCCTCCACCGCCTGGTGGATACCGCCCGACCAGCGCCGACCCGGCATGGTGCGGCCGGTGAACTCGTCGACGATGACCACCTGGCCGCCGCTGACGATGTAGTGATCATCGCGCTGGTACAGGAAGTGGGCCTGCAGGGCCACATTGATATGGTGCATGAGACTGATGTTAGCCGAGTCGTAGAGGCTCTCGCCCTCGTTGAGCAGCCCCTCCCGGGCGAACAACTCCTCGGCGTGCTGGTGCCCCTCCTCGGTGAGGTGCACACGGCGGTCTTTCTCGTCCACGCTGAAATCCCCGGGCCCCTCCTCTTCCTCCTGACGCACCAGCCGCGGCACCAGTGCATCGACCCGCTTGTACATCTCGGAGCTGTCATCGGAAGGACCGGAGATAATCAGCGGAGTACGCGCCTCGTCGATGAGGATCGAGTCGACTTCGTCGACAATGGCGTAGTGCAGCGGACGCTGGACCTTGTCCGCCATGGTGAAGGCCATGTTATCGCGCAGGTAATCGAAGCCGTATTCGTTGTTGGTGCCATAGGTGATGCTCGCCGCATATGCGGCGCGCTTTTCGGGGGTCGCCTGGCCCGAGAAGATCACGCCCACCGTCAGTCCGAGAAACTCGTGAATGCGGCCCATCCACTTGGCATCGCGGCGTGCCAGATAATCGTTGACGGTGACCACGTGCACGCCCTTGCCGGTCAATGCATTGAGATAAGCGGGCAGGGTGGATACCAGGGTCTTGCCCTCGCCGGTACGCATCTCGGCGATCTTGCCTTGATGCAGCACCATGCCGCCGATCAACTGAACGTCGAAGTGGCGCATGTTGAGGGTACGTTTGGCGGCTTCGCGCACGGTGGCGAACGCCTCGGGAAGCAGCGCTTCCAGGCCCTCGCCCCCGGCCAGTCGATTCTGGTACTCCGCGGTCTTGGCGCGAAGGTCCGTGTCGGACAGGGCGGCGAACTGCGGCTCCAGACTGTTGATCTGCTCAACAGTACGCTGCATCTGTTTCAGCAGGCGGTCATTGCGGCTGCCGAAGATTTTACTCAGTAAATTGGAAACCATCGAAAAAGGTTGCTGGCTAGTGCTACTTCGGATGTCGGCCGCGCGCGGGGATCAACGGGACGCTTGTACGTACTTTGCAGGGTTGACCGCTCTACCATCATGAAGGACTTCAAAATGCACATGGGGCCCTGTGGACCGCCCGGTACTGCCCATCAACGCGATTTCCTGCCCCTTCTTCACCTTGTCCCCCACCTTGACCAACAGTTTCATGCAATGCCCATAGCGCGTGGCATAGCCATTGCCGTGGTTTATCTGGACAAGATTACCATATCCGTAGCGTTTTCCCGAATAAACCACCACCCCGGAGGCCACCGCGAGCACCGGCGAACCCCTCTTGCCGGCGAAATCGATACCCGCGTGGAACGCCATACGCCCGGTGAACGGGTCCACGCGGCGCCCGAAATAAGACGAAATCCAGCCGTTCTTCACCGGCCGACCCGAGGGGCGCACCTGCTTTTGCAGGTGGCGGTTCATCATCAGCGACTCAAGCACGTTCAACTGCTGTGCCCGGTCATCGATACGCTTGCCCAACTCCTCCATGGACGCCAACAGGTCCGGCACGTCCACTTGCTGGACCACGGTAGGGATTTCAGGGCCGCCCTGGGCCGGCGGGTCCTGGAAATCGAACTCCCCGTTGTCCAGGTTGGCCTGTTCGGTAAGGCGCTGGCCCAGGGCATCCAGGCGGATCATATGGGACTGCAGCTGGCCCATGCGGGCGGTCAGGGCATTCAGCCCCTGTTCGGTGGACTGGGAGATCTCGGCCAGCGCCTTGCGCTGGGTGGCAATGTCGCTCTTCCACATGAATAGACCGAACTGATACCCGGCGTACAATAACCCGGCGCCGAATACCAGCACTACCAACCCCACGATGGTGGTAAACTTGATGGGGCTGATATGGACGGGTGTTTGGTGGCGATTGGTTACGAGTATCAGTTTCATGTGACAAGTCCCTGTTTCTCAGCTTTTATCGGCATCCCTCGACAAAATTAATGTGCGCTTCGTCACCAAAACACATCCATAATCTCCTTACACCGGGCTCAGGCCAACTGGGCTCGATCATAAACCAAATACGCCTGCTGCAACAGTTATCGTCCACTGTGACGTCCCTGTTGCCCGCCCCGCTTAATGAGCACTGTTACGTGGCCGCCGTCACCGGCGGGCGCCTGATCCTGCATGCCGATTCCGCCGCGTGGGCGACGCGGATCAGATACTTAGCCGCAACACTTACCACATCACTGAAAGACCAGCACGGCTGCCAGTGGCTCCGTGACATCCACGTCAAGGTGCGTCCCGCCAGTGCGCCACACATAGAAAAAGTAACGCCGCCGCCACACCAGCCGCCCCGCGGCGGCGCACAATCCGCTGCCGACGGCGCCTGTGAGTCACCCCCGCAGGATATCCAGCAGGCCCTGGACCGTCTTGCAAGGCACGGGCCAAAACCCTAGTCAGACGCCATGGCCGCCCTATGGCCGGGCATTCGCCGCTGGCCATGGCACAGAGAAGCATTCAAAGTGATCGAACCCGGTGAAATCGGCGGATATCCGCCGCCCTGGCTCCGACGTGACACTGTACCGGCGCCGCAATAAAAAAGCCCGGCACTCGGCCGGGCTTTTCTGTAGCTGCGGAAGAGCGGGCTTAGACCGCCGCTACGGGATGCATGAACGATACCGGCGCCGTGTCGCTGCCGCTGTCGAAGGTCACGACTTCCCACGCCTGCTCATCGGCCAGGAGCGTGCGCAACAACCGGCTATTCAGTGCATGCCCCGATTTGTAGCCGCTGAATGATCCGATAAGGCTGCAGCCCAGCAGATACAGGTCACCCACGGCATCGAGAATCTTGTGCTTGGCGAATTCGTCTTCATAGCGAAGACCGTCTTCATTGATGATCCGATAATCATCCACCACGATAGCATTGTTGAGGCTGCCGCCGAGCGCAAGATTTCTCTCCCGCAGGCGGTCCAGCTCGCGCATAAACCCGAAGGTGCGCGCGCGGCTTACCTCTTTGACAAAAGAGGTGGTGGAGAAATCGATCACCGTCTGCTGACTGCGCCCCTTGAAGGCGGGGTGATCGAAGTCGATGGTGAACGATACCCGGAAGCCGTCAAAGGGCTCGAGCTTGGCCCACTTGTCGTCTTCCTCGACAGTAACAGGCCGCTTGATGCGGATGAAGCGCTTGAGCGCGTTCTGTTCCTCGATGCCGGCCGACTGAATAAGAAACACAAACGGACCCGCGCTGCCGTCCATGATCGGCACTTCTGCCGCGCTGACATCCACGTAGGCGTTATCGATGCCCAGGCCGGCAAAGGCCGACAGCAGGTGCTCGACGGTGGAGATGCGCACGCCGCCCTTGGCCAACGTGGTCGAAAGCTGTGTCTCACCCACGTTCTCCGGGCGCGCCACGATGTCCACGGGGGGCTCGAGGTCGACACGCCTGAAGATGATGCCGGTGTTGGCCGCTGCAGGCCGGAGAGTGAGATAGACTTTTTCGCCGGTGTGAAGGCCAACGCCCGTGGCCCGAATGACATTTTTCAGAGTGCGTTGTCTTATCATTGTCCTTGCTTAGATTAATATCCAAATGATAACCCTGGAATCCGTGCGAATAGTAACACAAGGCACAAGGCCATGCCTAGTGAACTCCATCACATTTGACTTATGTCAATACCGCACGGAAGCCGCCGTCTTAACCTTCTTTCCCGCGCTTCAATCAGCTTGGCGGCGCAGGAAAGCGGGCACATCCAGGTAGTCCATGTCGCCGTCCGCATGGGGCGGATAACGGTCATTCACCGCCTGGCGGATGACTGTGGGACGGTCGAGTTCGTTGTAATTGATCTCGCCGCTGCTGTTCTTGTGCACCAGCTTGACCGGCTTATCCTCGTGCGCCGCGGCTGTCTGTCCGATGCCCGTGGCCACCACCGTCACCCTGAGCTCGTCCTGCATATCCGGGTCGATGACCGTACCGACGACCACAATAGCGTTTTCGGAGGCGAATTCTTTAATCGTATTGCCCACTTCCTCGAACTCCCCGATGGCCATATCCAGGCCCGCCGTGACGTTCACCAGGATGCCGCGGGCGCCGGCCAGGTTAATGTCCTCCAACAGCGGGCTGTGGATGGCCGCCTCGGCCGCCTCGCGGGCGCGATGCTCGCCGTAACCGCTGCCTGACCCCATCATCGCCATGCCCATCTCGGCCATCACGGTGCGCACGTCGGCGAAGTCGACATTGATCAGGCCCGGTCGGGTAATGAGCTCGGCAATCCCCTGCACGGCGCCCAGCAGAACGTTGTTGGCGGCCTTGAAGGCATCCAGCAGGGAGATGTTTTTACCCAGCACGCTGAGCAGCTTTTCGTTGGGAATGGTGATCAGGGAATCCACGTACTGGTTGAGCTCTTTAATGCCGTTGTCGGCGATCTGCATGCGCTTCTTACCTTCGAATGGAAACGGCTTGGTCACCACCGCCACGGTGAGGATGCCCAGTTCCTTGGCCGCCTGGGCGACGATGGGGGCGCCGCCGGTGCCGGTCCCGCCGCCCATGCCCGCGGTGATGAACACCATGTCGGCGCCCTGCAGCACGTCGATAATGCGGTCGCGGTCTTCCAGGGCCGCCTCGCGTCCGATCTCGGGGTTGGCGCCGGCGCCGAGCCCCTTGGTGATATTGCTGCCGAGCTGCAGCACCACCCGCGCGGATGAATTCTTCAATACCTGGGCATCGGTGTTGGTGGCTATGAATTCCACACCGTCGATATTAGCCGACACCATGTGGTCCACGGCGTTGCCGCCGCCGCCGCCGACACCGATTACTTTGATAACGGCGTTCTGGCTGTATGCATCCATTAATTCAAACATAGTCGCAGTCTCCTTCTTTGTGAAATTGTCATGAACACCCAAATGTCATTAACACCCGAAAAAACCTATGCCGCTCCTTGAAACCAGCGCTTCATCCTCGCCCAGACTCCCTTGACACCCACACCCATGGTCGCCTCCACGTGATGGCGCCGGTGCCGGTTCTTGTGACCGAACAGCAGCAGGCCGACGCCGGTGGCGTAGATGGGGTTGCGCACCACATCCACCAGCCCGGTGACGAACTGCGGCTCACCCAGACGCACCGGCATATGAAACACCTCCTCCGCCAACTCAATCACGCCTTCCATCTTTGAACTCCCGCCGGTCAGCACCACGCCAGCGGCGATCAGGTCCTCGAATCCGCTGCGCCGCAGTTCACTCTGCACCAGGCTGAACAACTCCTCATAACGCGGCTCGATGACCTCCGCCAGGGTGTGGCGGGCCAGGCGCCGCGGCGGCCGGTCGCCCACGGTGGGCACCTCGATGGTGTCATCGGAGTTGGCGAGTTGGGTCAGGGCGCAGCCGTATTTGATCTTGATCTCCTCGGCGTGCTGGGTCGGGGTGCGCAGCGCCACGGCGATGTCGTTTGTCACCTGATCGCCGGCGATGGGAATCACCGCGGTATGGCGGATAGCGCCGCCGGAAAAGACCGCCATGTCCGTGGTCCCTCCGCCGATGTCCACCAGGCACACACCCAGGTCTTTTTCATCCTCCACCAGCACCGCGTAACTGGAGGCGAGCTGCTCGAGAATGATGTCGTCCACCTCCAGGCCGCAGCGGCGCACGCACTTGACGATGTTCTGCGCCGCGCTCACCGCGCCGGTGACCATGTGTACCTTGGCCTCCAGGCGCACGCCTGACATACCAATGGGCTCGCGTATGCCCTCCTGGTTGTCGATGATGAATTCCTGGGGCAGGATGTGGAGGATCTTCTGATCCGCCGGTATGGCCACAGCGCGCGCCGCGTCGATGACCCGGTCCACGTCGCTGTCGGAGACCTCGTTGTCGCGGATGGCGACGATGCCGTGGGAATTGAGGCTGCGGATGTGGCTGCCGGCGATGCCGGTGAATACCGAATGAATCTGGCAACCGGCCATCAACTCGGCCTCCTCGACGGCGCGCTGAATGGAATGCACCGTGGATTCGATGTTGACCACCACGCCTTTCTTAAGACCGCGCGAGGGGTGGGAACCGATGCCAATGACATCGACGGTGCCGTCGGCCATCACCTCGCAGACGATCGCCACCACCTTCGAAGTACCGATGTCGAGCCCGACGATCAGATCTTTTTCAGACCGCTTTGACATTTTTAATTCTCATGCCTCCACTGTACTTGGCGTCAAAAAAATCAGGCGCTTGGCGAGGACCGCCAGCGCACGGCAAAGCCATTGCTGTAGCGCATATCCACTGAATCGATGTGGTCGGCGCGCGGCTCAAGCACCCGCGCATAGACGTCGCTGAATCGCGCCAACCGCGTGTCATATTCCTGCCGCCCCAATACCAGGGATACGCCATTGTTCAAATTCACGCGCCATGCGTGGCGTTCATCCAGGCTCAGGCGTTGAACCACCACATTCAACTTGCCGAGATCGGCGATCGCCGTTTCGTAGTGGCGCACCACGGCAAGGGCGTCGTCGGCGGGTCCCTGCAGGACGGGCAGGGCCTTCTCCGCGTCCCCCATCTCGGCGTGAAACACCTCGCCGGCCATGTTCACCATGGCGTCTTCACCCCAGCGTGCCACGGGGCGCTGTTCCACCACCGACAGGCTCAGGGTATCCGGCCAGACACGATTGATCGAAGCGCTCATCACCCACGGCAGCGCCGTGACCGCGCGCCGGATGACGGCGGTATTGGCGGTGAAGAAGTTCCCTTCCAGCACCCGCTTGACCTTGTCTCTGATCTGCGCCGCTGTCACATGATGAAGTTCCCCGCTGACCTCCACGTACTTGACCGGCATCACCGTAGGATCCATGACGCGCATGCCACCCCACGACAACAAGGTGAGCGCGCCGACAAACACCGTCACCAGAACGATTTCACGTACCGGGACGCGCCAGGTCCGGACCTTTTCATTACGGCGGTTGGCCTTCTTTTTGCCTTTCAACAGAGCCATCAGCATTGCACCTTGTAGAGGGGCGACGGCGACGCACCGCCTCCCGGCCTGTGATGCGCATCGCGCCGGGCGAAGCTGGTCTCCAGGATGCGCCATGCCAGCGTGTTGAAGTCCATGCCCGCCTGGCGGGCCGCCTTGGGCAGCAGGCTGTGGTCGGTCATGCCCGGTACGGTATTGACCTCCAGCAGCCACGGCCGCCCGTCGGCGTCGCACATGAAATCCACGCGGCCCCAGCCCGTGCAGCCCAGCACATCGAAGGCCTGCAGCGCCATGGCCTGCAGCGTTTGTTCCGTGGCGGCGTCCAGCCCGCAGGGACAGTGGTACTGGGTGTCATCGGCGTCGTACTTGGCCTTGAAGTCATAAAAGGTCCGCGGCGTCTCGATGCGGATCAGCGGCAGCGCCTGACGCCCGACAACACCCATGGTGTACTCAGCACCGTCAATCCAGTGCTCGGCCAGGACCGTGTCGTCGAAGGCGCACGCCGCCTGCCACGCCGCCTGCAGCTGTGACACGTCCTGCACCTTGGTCATGCCGAAACTCGACCCCTCATGCACCGGTTTGAGGATCATGGGCAGACCGACGCCGTGTACCCGGGCCGCCAGGTCGGCGCCGGCGCTCAGTTCGGCGAACGCCGGCGTGGGCAGGCCGTGGGCCTGCCATAGACGCTTGGTGCGCAGCTTGTCCATGGACAACGCCGACCCAAGCACGCCGCTCCCGGTATAGGGCAGACCCAGGGTGTCCAGGGCCCCCTGAATCACGCCATCCTCGCCGCCGCGGCCGTGGAGCATGATGAATACCCGTTCGTAGCCACCCGCCTCCAGGACCCGCAGCACATCATGTCCGGCATCCACGCCGTGGGCATCCACGCCGAGGGCCTGCAGCGCCCTCAGCACCGCACCGCCGCTGTTGAGAGAGACATCCCGCTCCGCAGATTGTCCGCCCATCAACACCGCCACCTTGCCGAAGCGGCGCGCATCGGTGATCTGTGCATCAGTCACGGGCATCCCCCACGATCCTCACTTCGGGGATCAGGCGCACACCGTGGGTTTGCTCGACGGTGTCCATCACCCGGTGGATCAACTGTTCGATATCCGCCGCCGTGGCGGTGCCGGTATTGACGATAAAATTGGCGTGCTTGGCGGATACTCGGGCACCCCCGACGTGGGCGTCCTTGAGGCCGCACGCCTCGATCAGCCGCCCGGCATGATCCCCCGGGGGGTTGCGGAATACCGAGCCGCAGCTGTGCTGCTGGATCGGCTGGGACTCGGCGCGCCGGTTCAGAAATTCCTTGATGCGCGCCTGGCTGGCGTGACCGTCACCGGGGGCCAGGCGCAGATTGGCAGCGACGAACCACTCGTCTGCGGGACCGGCCACCTCGCGGTAAGCGATGCGGTACTCCGCGGGGCTGCGGGCATGACGCCCGCCATGACGGTCCACCGTCTCCACCGCGACCACCTGTTCCCAGGTCTCGCCGCCGAATGCCCCCGCATTCATGGCCAGGGCGCCGCCCATGGTGCCGGGAATGCCGGCCAGGAACTCGGCGCCGCACAAGTCGCGACGCGCGCAGAAGCGTGCCGCCTTGGGACAGCTCACCCCGGCCTCGACACGAACGGTGCCGTCTTCGTTCACCGCCAGTCCGTCGAGCTTGCCGGTATGAATGACCGTGCCGCTGACCCCCCCGTCGCGCACCAGCAGGTTACTGCCCAACCCGAGCCACAACAGCGGTTCACCTTCCGGCACACCGCTCATGAACACCTGCAGGTCGTCGATGTCGGCGGGAATATAAAAGCGCTGTGCCGGGCCACCCACCCGCCATGAGGTATGGCGGGACATGGGCTCATCGGTGCGCAGTTCACCGCGCAGGCGCGGTACCGCGGGGCCGTTTGTCCGTGTCGCCTTCGCATCAATCATGTGTGCCAGCCTCGTCAACTTGCGCGGCCAACTGGGCAGGCAGCCGCGACGCGATATAACCGATGTCCCCCGCCCCCAGGGTCAGCAGGATGTCGCCGCCGCTCAGGGCGTCACCCAGCAGCGCGGGGAGCTGTTGGGCGTCTTCCACATGCACCGGTTTGATCCTGCCCCATGAGCGGATGGCGTTGGCAAGTGAATGACTGTCGGCGCCGGCGATGGGCGCCTCACCGGCGGGATACACATTCAGCAGAAACAGCTCATCCACCGTGGACAGCACGGTGACGAAATCGCTGAACAGGTCACGGGTGCGGGTATAGCGGTGGGGCTGGAAAACCGTCACCAGGCGCCGGCCCGGCCAGCCCTGGCGCACCGCCTGCACCGTGGCGCTGATCTCCCGCGGGTGGTGTCCGTAGTCGTCGATCATCAGCACCTTGCCGGCTCGGGCGGGGATGTCTCCATAGAGCTGAAAGCGCCGCGCGATGCCGCTGAACCTGGACAGGGCCGTCTGGACCGCGGCGTCGGACAGGCCGATGTCGTGGGCCACGGCGATGGCGGCCAGGGCGTTGAGGACGTTGTGATGACCGGCCAGGTTGAGACTGACCTCCAGCGGCTTGTCGAAGCCCGGCCGGATAACCTTGAAGCGCGTCAGCGCCGCCTGCTGCACGATATCCACGGCGCGAACGTCGGCCTGGGCGTCCAGACCGTAGGTCAACACCGGCTTGGCGATCAGGGGCAGGATGTCGCGCACCACCGGGTCATCGATGCACAGCACCGCCAGACCGTAGAACGGCAGGTGGTGAAGGAACTCCACGAAGGTCTGGCGCAGGCGGTTGAAGTCCCCGCCGTAAGTGCCCATGTGGTCGGCATCGATGTTGGTGACCACCGCCATCATCGGCTGCAGGTGCAGAAACGAGGCATCGCTCTCGTCGGCCTCGGCCACCAGGTAGTGACCCGTGCCCAGGCGCGCGTTGGTGCCGGCGCTGTTGAGCTGGCCGCCGATGACGAACGTGGGGTCCAGTCCCGCCTCGGCGAGGATACTGGCCACCAGGCTGGTGGTGGTGGTCTTGCCATGGGTGCCGGCCACGGCGATGCCGTGTCTGAAGCGCATCAGCTCCGCGAGCATCTCCGCCCGCGGCACCACCGGGATGCGCGCGCGCTTGGCGGCGATCAATTCGGGATTGTTGGGGTCCACGGCGGTGGAGCGCACCACTACGTCACACCCCTCCACATTGCGCATGTCGTGACCGATGGCGATGGGCACGCCCAGTTGGGCGAGTCGCCGCGTCATGGCGTTTTCCTGCAGATCGGATCCGCTGACTTTGTATCCCAGATTGACCAGCACCTCGGCGATACCGCCCATGCCGGCGCCGCCGATGCCGATGAAGTGGATGCGCTCGATGCGCCGGCCGGGGTGGCCCCAGTAACCGTGATTGCCGCGGGTATCGGACATGGGTATGACCTCGCTGTCCGGCGACACGCCCAACGCCTGAATCTTGGAACTAGGCACGGGCGGCCTCCAGACACATTGTCGCAATGCGTTGAGCCGCGTCGGGCCGCGCCAGGGCTCTGGCCGAACAGGCCATGTCCATGAGGCGCTGGCGTTGCCCGGCCGCGGCGAATTGTTCCAGCAGTTGACACAGATGCGCGGGCGTCAGTTCCGCCTGGGGCACCAGGATCGCCGCGCCCGCCTCCACCAGAAAGGCTGCGTTGCGCGTCTGGTGATCGTCCACCGCGTGGGGGTACGGCACCAGCACGGCGCCGATGCCGGCGGCCGCCAGCTCGGCGACGGTCAGCGCCCCGGCACGGCATACCACGATATCCGCCCACGCATAAGCCGCGGACATGTCGTCGATGAACGGCACGATGTGCACGGCGGCGACGCCGGCCTGGTCATAGGCCGCGCGGGTTGCATCAATGTGCAGTTCGCCGGTTTGATGCCATATCTGCGGGCGCACGGCGGCGTCCATGGACCGGACTGCCAGCGGCACCACTTCATTCAGGGCCTGCGCCCCCAGACTGCCGCCGATCACCAGCAGCCGCAGCGCATCGCCGCGTCCCTGAAGACGTTGGCGCGGCTCGGGCAGGGCCGTCAGTGCCGCACGCACGGGATTGCCCACTTCGACGGCGCGCACCCGTGGTGCAAAGACGTTGGGAAACGCCGTCATGACCCGCGTGGCGATATGCGCCAACAAGCGGTTGGTCAACCCCGCCACGGCGTTCTGTTCATGAATGAGCAGCGGCACGCGCAAAAACCAAGACATGACCCCGCCCGGTCCAGCGGTATAACCACCCATGCCGAGGACCGCCATGGGACGGCGGCGCAACAGCACCTGGAGCGACTGCAGCAGCGCCAACCCGACATTGAACGGCGCCAGCAGCCAACCGCGCAGGCCCTTGTGCCGCAATCCCGCCACGGTCAACCACTCCATATCGATACCCGCCTGGGGCACCACCCGCGCCTCCAGGCCGCGCCGCGTCCCCAGCCACACGATCTCCACGCCCTGTGCACGCAGCGCCTCGGCGACCGCCAGGGCCGGAAACACGTGCCCGCCGGTGCCGCCCGCCATGATCATGATGCGCATCACCATGACTTGACCCTCTCCAGTCTGGCGGCGGTGTCGACGCGGTTTTCATAATGCACCCGCAGCACCAGAGCGCAGGCGACGCACATGATCACGATACTGCTGCCGCCGTAGCTCATCAGGGGCAGTGTCAGACCCTTGGTGGGCAGCACGCCCATGTTCACACCGATGTTGATCACCACCTGCAGTGCAATCCACATGGCCACGCCGTAGCCCACGTAGGATGCGAACCACTTGCCGCCGCGGGCCGCCTCGTCGGCGATGAGAAACGCCCGCCAGATAAGGAAACCGAACATGGCGATCACCGCCACCACGCCCACCAGGCCCAGCTCCTCGGCCAGCACGGCGAGCAGGAAGTCGGTGTGGGCCTCCGGCAGGTAAAACAGCTTCTGCACGCTGGCGCCGAGGCCGACGCCCAGCCACTCACCACGGCCGAAGGCGATCAACGCCTGGGTCAATTGAAACCCGCTGTCGAACGGATGGGACCACGGATTGAGAAACACCGTCAGGCGCTGGAAGCGGTACGGCGACAGGACCGCCACCGCGGCCAGCGCGGAGGCCACCAGGGCAAAAGCCAATCCGAAGTGACGCCATTTCACGCCAGCCAGGAACAGGATGCCCAGGGACGTAGCCAGAATCACCGCCGCGGCGCCGAAATCGGGCTCCAGCAGCAGCAGCACACTGATGACGCCAAGGATCACCAGGGGTTCCGCCAGCGCCCGCCCCGCGATGCCCTGTTCAACGCGGCGCGCCACATACCCGGCCAGATACAGCACCACGAACAGCTTTACCGGTTCCGAGACCTGGAGCTGGAAGAGTCCCATGGGCAGCCAGCGCATGCTGCCGTTCACCTCGCGGCCAAGACCCGGTATCAACACCGCTGCCAGGAGCAGCAGACCGACAGTGAGCAGCGCCGTGCTGGCACGCTGCCACAACATCATGGGCGTATACAGCACACCGACGCTGAGTGTCAGACCCACGCCGATGTAGACCAACTGACGCAGCAGATAATAGAACGGCTGATTGTGCTGCTGCTCGGCGACACTGATGGACGAGGAGCCCACCATCACCAGTCCGAAGGCGAGCAGCGCCAGTACCACGCCGAGGAATTTCATGTCCATGGCGGCGAACACTGATGCCGGCACGCGCTGCGCCTGTTCCATCCCGGCCCGTGACGCCATCCTGCCCATCATGACAGCATCCGCCTCACCGCCTCTGCGAAGGTGTCGCCGCGGT
The DNA here is from genome assembly GCA_964463055.1 of uncultured Gammaproteobacteria bacterium. Taxonomy (GTDB): domain Bacteria; phylum Pseudomonadota; class Gammaproteobacteria; order CAWJPQ01; family CAWJPQ01; genus CAWJPQ01. The sequence goes on from CAYXAX010000018.1 coordinate 24,031, forward strand.
GCTCGTAGTTTCTGAACATATCGAAACTGGCGCAGGCGGGGGACAACAACACCGCATCTCCGGGGCGAACCAGGTCGCGGGCACGGGCCACGGCGGCGTCCATGTCTCCGACCAGGGTCACGGGCACCAGATCCTCGATGGCCTGCTTGATCAGTGACGCGTCCTGGCCCATGAGCAGCACCGCGCGCACCTTATCTTTGAGTGCCGGACGCAGCTGGGTAAAGTCCGCCCCCTTGCCCATGCCGCCGGCGATGAGCACTACTTTCCCGGGCACGTTCAATCCGCCCACCGCCGCAGATGCCGCGCCGACATTGGTGCCCTTGGAGTCGTTGATCCACTGCACGCCATCGCGTTCCGCCACGACCTGCATGCGGTGAGGCAGCCCGAGAAAACGGCGCAGCACCGCCAGCCGCCGCTCCAATGGCAGGCCCATGGCCTCCCCCACGGCCAGCGCCGCCAGCGCATTGGCCATGTTGTGCATGCCCTTGAGCGGCATGTCCGCGGCTGCCAACAACGGCGTCTCGCCCTTTGCCAGCCACGGTTGACCATCCACGCTGATGACACCGTAGACGCCCGGACCCGGCGTCGCCAGGGTAAACCGCAGCACCGTCCGGTCCGCCTCGCCCCGGCCGCGCAGCAAGGGATCGTCGTCATTGATCACCATGGCGCCGCTGCCGCGATAGATGCGTTGCTTGGCGCCCAGGTATTCGTCCATATCCTGGTGGCGATCGAAGTGGTCGGCGCTGATATTGAGAATGACAGCGACGGCCGGCCGCAGAGTGTGCGTGGTCTGGAGTTGAAAACTGGACAGCTCCAGGATGTAGAATTCGGGTTCGCTGTTTCCCAACAGATCCAGAGCCGGCGTGCCCAGGTTGCCGCCGACGCGCACGTCGCGGCCCGCCTCGCGGGCCATCTCGCCCACCAGGGTGGTCACGGTGCTCTTGCCGTTGGACCCGGTGATGGCCACCACCGGG